>NZ_JACFRL010000016.1:0-7310 GCF_016100925.1 Lactobacillus sp. W8093
AGATGTCCTCCTTTTTTATGCAATAAAAAACCTATTAACAGCTTACCACATGGATAAGTCATCAACAGGATAAATTATAGAGCCAAAATAATCATTAGAAAAGACACCAGATAAATTTATCTGGTGCCTTTTATTGTTATTTAAAGTGTATTTAAGAAGGGAAATGAATTTTACAAATTAAAATTCTTTGTTCAAATCAACAGGAGTATCAGCCTGCTCGCCATTGATTAACTTCAAGTTGTTATCAAAGGCTTTAATAACCATGTTGCGCACAGCGTGAGTAGTGTAGAAAGCCGTGTGTGGTGTTACCAAAACATTTGGCCGTGCGATTAAATCAGCTAAACGCTTGTCAGGGAAATCTTTGCCACTGAAGTCGCTGTTGAAAATACCAACTTCATTTTCGTAAGTGTCCATTACAAAGCCAAAGATCTTGCCTGAGTCAAGACCACGAATAACTGCGTCTGTGTCAACTAATGGACCACGAGAAACGTTAACGATAACAACGTCGTCTTTCATCTTTTTGATTGAGTCGTCGTTGATCATGTGGACATTTTCCGGAGTATCAGGAACGTGAAGTGAAATAACGTCAGACTTAGCATATAGCTCATCCAAGTCATCAACGTAGTAGCCCTTCTTTTCTAATTCTGGGTTCTTGAAAATGTCATAGGCAATGACTTTAGCGCCAAAGCCTTCCATAATTCTCATGAATACTTGACCAATGTGACCAGTACCGATAACACCAACTGTTTGGTCACGTACTTCACGACCGATTGTTGGTGCCCAACGTAAATCATGCTTAGCAATTTTTTTGTCCATTGCCTTATCTTGACGTAAGACTCTGGCAGCTTGAATAGCAGCGTGTTCAGCAATTGCATCAGGTGAATATACCGGAACATTAGTGATCTTAAAGCCTAATTCTTTAGCCTTTTTTAGGTCAATGTTGTCAATACCAACGTTACGGATTGACCAATTATGAATGCCTAATTTATCTAAAGCTTCAATAGTATCAGCCTTGTAATCTAGTTGCTGGTAAGTTACAACACCATCAGCACCCTTAGCTAATTCAGCTGTTTCAGGGGTGAGAAGTTGATCAGTAAAATCAACATCAACATCCTTGTGAGCTTCCTTCCATTCATGAACGTATGGTTCTTCGTCTTTACGAATGGCGTAAGCATAAATTTTAGTCATAAAATCTAACCTCCAAAGATTATTATTGTTGTCTCTTGTGCTATTATACACTTGCTTAACTAGATTTAAAAACATAAAATTGTGAAAATAATATTTTTATCAAAATGGCGTTCTATTAGTAATCGCTTACAATAATATGGCACAAGGACTCACGCTTAATCAAAAAAGTTACAAGTATTTTTTGTATAGATAGTGAAAAAAATAACAGCAATTTCACCTCAATATGATCACCTCAAACTTGGAAATGGAAAAATCAGGGTGACAGAAGTTTTGTGTCCCAGCTAAAAAACTATATAATGAAAGAAATGAATAAAAAGGAGCAGAAAATGATCTTAATTTCGTGGAATATCGACTCATTAAATGCAGCTTTAACCGGAACTTCTTCTCGTGCAGTAGCAACACGCAAAGTTTTAGAAAAAATACATGCTGAAAATGCTGATATAGTTGCAATTCAAGAAACTAAATTACGTTCAACTGGACCAACTAAAAAACACATGGAAGTATTGACAAAAGAATTTCCAGAATATGATATTGTTTGGCGTTCATCAGAAGAACCGGCACGTAAAGGTTACGCTGGAACCATGTTTTTGTATAAAAAAGAACTCAAGCCTCAAGTGACTTATCCTGTAATTGGTGCACCGGAACCGATGGATCATGAAGGCAGAATCATCACTTTGGAATTTCCTGAGTATTTTGTCACTCAAGTATATACGCCAAATTCTGGCAATGGCCTTAAGCGTTTAAGTGAGCGTCAAGTCTGGGATGAAAAGTATATTAATTACTTGGAAAAATTAGATCAAGAAAAACCGGTTTTGGCTAGTGGCGATTATAATTGTGCTCACCACGAAATTGATCTGAAGCATCCTGACACTAATCACCATTCTGCTGGCTTTACTGATGAAGAACGAGCAGATTTTACCCAATTGCTTAAAGCCGGTTTTACAGATACATTTAGAAAACTCAACGGCAATGTTGAGGGAGTCTACTCATGGTGGGCTCAAAGGGTAAGAACTGCAAAGGCTAATAATTCCGGCTGGAGAATTGATTATTGGCTAACTAGTAATAGAATTGCAGATAAGGTTAAGCGTTCTGAAATGATGGATACGGGAGAACGTGCTGATCACTGCCCAATTTTATTGGCAATAGATTTATAAGTAGTTGAAAAAAAGGGATCCAGATGGTTGGGTTTCTTTTTCTTTTGTGTAAAATAATTTTGAGGTGATGAGTATGAATGAGCCCTTGCAAGACGCCATTCTTAATGGTCTGTACGACCCTAAATATCCCGGTCATGAATTATTAGGACCGAAACTGCTGCAAAATAATAAACAGGAGAATATTTGGCTGACGCTGCGCCAAGAGCTGCTTAACTGTCAAAATTTTACTTGGGCTGTAGCCTTTGTTACTCAAGATATGCTCGTTCCCTTTAAAGTAGTTATGGCAGATTTAGCTAAGAAAAATATCTCGGGTACATTAATTACGGGTGACTATTTAGGATTTAACAATCCCAAAGTTTTTCGTGAGTTACTTAAAATTCCCAACTTGACAGTTAAAATTACGCCGCAAAGCGGATTTCATGCTAAAGGTTATCTCTTTGAACATGAGGACTGGCAAACTTTGGTTATTGGCAGTGCTAATTTCACCCGGTCGGCTTTACTTAGTAATTACGAATGGGCCTTAAAAATCAGCTCAAAAAATAGTGCGACGCTGACAGAGCAGATTGCCAGGCAATTGCATGAGTTAAAGAATGATAGTTTGCCATTATCTGAAAGCTGGATAAGAGAATATGAACAAAATTGGGTGAAGCCGCAAGTGCAATCTCAAGTTCATGTTAGTGAAACAACTAAAATTGTGCCAAATAAGATGCAAGAAGAAGCACTGCAAGAATTACAAGGCTTAATTAAAGACGGACAAAAGCGGGGTCTGGTAGTTTCAGCTACTGGAACTGGCAAAACCTATTTAGGAGCATTTGCTGTCAAAGATTTTAACCCCCAGAAGTTTCTTTATGTAGTTCACCGTGAACAGATAGCTAAAAAGGCTTTAAAAAGTTTTCACCAAGTAATTGGTGGGAATTTAGCCGATTATGGTCTGTTAACTGGGCACAAGCACCAGATTGAACGCAAATATGTTTTTGCCACCGTGCAGACTTTAAGTCAGCCTGAAGTACTTGCTAGTCT
Source organism: Lactobacillus sp. W8093 (assembly GCF_016100925.1). Lineage (NCBI taxonomy): Bacteria > Bacillati > Bacillota > Bacilli > Lactobacillales > Lactobacillaceae > Lactobacillus > Lactobacillus sp. W8093. The sequence goes on from NZ_JACFRL010000016.1 coordinate 3,363, forward strand.
AAGTGCAACAACTTTTGATTACATTTTGATTGATGAGGCCCATAGGGCAGCTGCACCAAGTTATCAGCGCATTTTTGCCAAGTTTAAACCGCAATTTTGGCTGGGAATGACTGCCACTCCGGAAAGGATGGATGACCAGGATGTATACCGCCTCTTTGACTATAATTTAGCTTACGAGATTCGTTTGCGCGAAGCACTGGAAGAAAAAATGCTGGCTCCTTTTCATTATGTAGGCGTTGCAGATTATGAGGTTGATGGTGCTACGATTGACGAAACCACTAACTTGCGCAGACTGCTGGCGCCAGAGCGTGTTGACTATGTTTTAAAGCAGCTGGATTATTACGGTTATTGTGGTTCTCAAGCTAAAGGATTGGTTTTTTGCAGCCGCCAAGAAGAAGCGCGTGAATTAGCGCAGGCCTTTTCAGACCGTGAACATCCAGCTATCGCCTTAACTAATGAAGACAGCGAAAAAAGAAGGCTGCAAGTAGTTAAGCAGCTGGAACAAGGACAAATTGATTACATTATTACCGTTGACCTCTTTAATGAAGGAATTGATATTCCGGCTTTAAACCAGATCATTATGTTGCGTAATACGCAGTCCAGCATTGTTTTTATCCAGCAGCTAGGCCGCGGTTTGCGTAAATATCCCGGTAAAGACTATGTCACGGTCATCGACTTTATTGGTAACTATAAAAATAATTATTTAATTCCAATTGCTTTAAATCAGGATGACAGCCGCTCGCAGGATAAGGCACGCGAGGAAAGCTTGCTTCCCAGCTTTATTGATGTTTCAACGATTAACTTTAGCCAAATTGCCTCTGCTAAAATTTTGGCTTCACTTGATCAGATTAAACTGGATAGTATTAAGGAATTGCGACAGTCATACCAGGAATTGGCGGAAAAAATAGGGCGTCCACCCCTGTTATTTGATTTTTACCGTTATGGCTCAACTTCACCCATGGTATTTGCCAATAATCATAGCCTTGAGCATTATGGTGAATTTTTAATAAAAATGGGCGAACCTGTGAAGCTAAGTCGGTATGAGAGTGCTGTTTTATCCTTTGTTACCAAAGAGTTATTGAATGGGAAAAGACCGCATGAACTGCTACTCTTGCAACTGCTTTTAGAAAAAAAGCAGGTTAGTCAAGAAAAATTTGAACAAGCCCTGCATGATTATGGTGCTTACGTTAATGAAAAAGTGTTAACTTCAATTGAAGATATTCTTTCTCTAAGCTTTTTTGACATCAAGCAGGGAAAAACAACTAAAAAAGAACAATATGGCGGGCAGCCACTTGTAGTTAAGGCAGATTTATTAGATTATGCGTTAGCACCTAAATTGGCACAATCTCTTTTGCAAAATGAAACCTTTAAAAAACTTTTTACTGATGTTATCAAAACCGGCTTGGCATTGAATCACAAGTATGATAATCAGAAGCAATTTACTCTTTATGAGCAATATGACCGTAAAGATGCCTGCCGATTATTAAATTGGCCGTTAGATGTTTCCGCTCCGATGTACGGCTATCGTGTGGATGAACATGAGACCCCCATTTTTATTACTTACCAAAAAGATTCAAAGAAAAAACGCAACGCTTTATACCATAATACTTTGGAAGATGGCCGCTGCTTGCTTTGGTATACTCGCACGCCCCGTCATATCAACTCCGCCGAGGTACAAAAATTACTTAATACGCCCCAGATGAAGCTATTGCTGTTTGTTAAGAAAAGTGATGCAATTGGCAAGCAGTTTTACTACTTAGGTCAAGTGCACATTCAAAAGGACACAGTCAAAGAAGAATTGCTGGGGCCGAAGAAAAAAGCAGCGGTAGGGATGAATTTGTTGCTGGAAAAGCCGTTAAGTACGAAAATGTATGAGTTATTATTTGATGAATAAAAAAAGTCTAAGAATTGATTTTCTTAGACTTTTTCTGTTGGCTTTAGCACTTTAAAAGAGAATATCATAGAGTTTTCTGCCAGGTAGCACAAACGATTAATTAAAAATATTAAATAAAGATTAATTAAATCATTTAATTTGGCAATATCGTGTTAAAATAATAAGAAATTTATAAGAAGGTTTAATAAAAAGGAGGTAATAAAAATGGCAGAACATGACCTTAAAAACGCGGATCAAAGTAAAGCAATTCATAGTATTCGTCGAGAACATCGAATTAACAGAGTCGCTTTACCCCTTGCGGTCTTTTATGTATTCTATTTAATGTGGACAGTCTTAACAGATTTAGGCTTATTTCTTAGAATTGTTACAGTCGCATTTTTTATTACACTTGTCTATTTTACTATCTCTGGGACTATGTATTTGAGTGACAAAATAAAAAAGAAACGCGAAAAATGATTTTCAATGTTAAAAACTTTAATAGAAAAGGCTAATAAATCACATTGGTAAATGTTGACTTATTAGCCTTTTGCGCTATAACTATTCAATTTTTAAAGTGACGAAACGTTGTTACAACCTTTTTGAACAAGAACCTAGCGTTCAACAAAAGTATTAGGTTTGATATGCTGTAAAATTTCGTAACCTACATCTTTTTCGTCATTTTCATTATCATCAGTTTGATTTAAAAACATGACGATACCGTTTTGGTTATCGGCAGTTAATTGCATCCAGGTGCCAAAATGTTGCCCCATAAAACTGCCATACGCATTTTTGATATTGTCTTTATTATATAAGTACAGTCCACCAGAGTAGTTAATTACCTTACTCTTTAGGTGAGTCATGTAGTAATAATCGTCTTTACTTAAAATAGAGCCGTCCGCTAATCCAACTTGGATTTTATAATATTCTTCTGGAGTTGAAAACAGATTGCCCGCACCCGGAATTTGAGAAACTAGACTTTTCTTAAGATAAGTAGCATTTTGATAATTTTTACCTCCGTTTGAATAATATGAAATGGGATCTGTCATTGTTTTAGGGATGTTTTGATAAAGGTATGTATTTTGTAAATTCAACTTATTAATAATACGAGTCTGCAGATTTTCTTCATACGACTTGCCTGTAACCTGTTTGATAATACCGGTCAGAAGAATGTAATTGCTGTTATTGTAATGATAATTGCCAATTTCATCGGATGATGAAGCATTAATATTATTGATTACCCACTTGATAGCATTATCTTCAGAATAGTTAAAGCCGCGATCTATTTCTGTACTAGTAGCCATAATACCTGAGGTATGAGTTAACAAGTTGCCCACTGTGATGCTATCAGCGTTTTTAAGATTGGGATACCAACGCGAGATCTTAGTGTTTTGGGTAAATTCCTTATTGGTTCCCTTAGTTTCATTAATTAGTTGGACTACCATTGCTGCAGTTACTACTTTTTGCAGAGAAGCTGTTGGGTAAACAACTTTACTGCTGCCATTACCAATTCTTTTGCCATACCAAGCATAGCCGTAACTGATTGTTTGTGGTACTCCGTCTTTTACAACCGTAACTATGCCGCGTACATGATGCTTTTTAAAAGTGTTTCTGACAAAATTGTACATTTCAGTTTGTTTATTAGTTGTCGTTGCTGCTTTAACTTGATGGGCACTAGTAACAAGGGGCGTAGTAGCCATAAATAAAGCGGTTGTCAATGTCATAATTTTATGCTTCAAGATAATTTTTCTCCTTAGAAATATAGTAGTATTATAAAACTTTTAAATTAATAAAAGTATGCGAAAGGGTTAAAATTACTTAACAAACTTAATAGCCTTTGTAAATTTGTAAAATAGCCAAAATAGATATTGAAAATGGATGATTAGAGGAGAAATAAGCAAAAATTTCAATAAAAAGTCTTAGATACATAAGGGCTTATTGACAGAGTGAGAAAAAATATCAAAAAAGACTTGCAAAAAGGAGAAATACTTGTTAGTATTAATAACTGTCGTCGGGCAATGAGCCGCAAGGCAAGAGGAGCCAAGGGGCGACAAAAAAATCGAGCAAAACCAGTTGAC
>NZ_JACFRL010000004.1:0-174747 GCF_016100925.1 Lactobacillus sp. W8093
CCATTTTCAAAGCAGTTGAATATTTAGTCATGAAAAAAGTGCTCCTAATAGTCAGATTAATGTCTAACTATTATGGAGCACTTCAATTGGACAAAAATCCAACTGGAGGGTTTTACTATGGTTAAATTTACCGTCAAACAAAAATTACAAGCGCTTAACTTGCTTAAAGAAGGCTACAGCAGCCATTCTGTGGCGCAAATGATTGGCACCGGATCACATCAACTAATTGATACCTGGGCTGCACAATACCAGCATTTTGGCGTTAAGGGCCTAGAAATTCGGCACACCTCGCAAAATTATCGTGGTCAATTCAAGCTTCAAGTCTTAAACTGGAGAAAAGAACATGACGAGACCTATCAAAATACCGCCATTCACTTCAAAATTGCCACACCCAGCTTAATTTGTACTTGGCAAAAACGTTTTGATGAAGGCGGGCTTGATGCGCTCTTTACCAAACGAGGCCGACCACCAATGAACAAATTGCCTAAAAAACCAGTTAAGTATACCAGCAGCGAGTTATCTGAATTAGAGCGGCTGCGCTTAGAAAACCGTCAACTCCACATTGAGAACGACTACCTAAAAAAAGTCGAAGCCTTAGCTCGGCGCAAAGACGCTCAACGCAAGAAGAACGGACCATCATCCAAGAGCTAAGGCATGAGCACAACTATCAACTGCAAGAACTATTGCACTATAGCTTTTTAGCCAAGAGCACCTACGAGTATCACCCGCGCAACAGGCGGAAAAAATACAGCGATCTGGCTTTACTGTCGCTGATTAAAGTGGTTAAAAGGCATAATCCCAGCTTCGGCTACCTGCCCATGACCGACACGCTAAAAATCAAGTACGGCTTGCAGGTGAACCATAAACGCATTTACCGCCTGATGAAGGAGCACAAGCTGCTGGCCCGCAAATACAACTTGCGTGCAGGCAAGTATGATTCATCAAAAGGTCCGCAAGGCAAGAAGGCGAAGAACCGCTTCCACCAGAAGTTTAAGACCGATCGGCCCTACCAAAAGGTAGTCACCGATATCAGCGAGTTTCGCTATGGCAGTAAGAGCATGAGCAAGCGGTTATATTTCTCGCCCTTTAAAGATCTTTACAGCGGTGAAATCATCAGTTACACCATCAGTCAGTGGCCGCAGACCAAATATGTTCTAGATGGACTCAAGCAGGTTTTGGCGATCCGGCCCAAACTGCCTTACCGCATGACGATTCACAGCGATCAGGGCATTCAATACCAGTCCAAAGCATATTGTCAGACCCTAAAACAGCACCACGTTTTTCAAAGCATGTCGCGACGGGCGACCTGCCACGACAATGCGGCCTGCGAGAGTCTCTTTCACATCATGAAGGTTGAGCTAGACTACTACACCTATACCTATCCTACTAAGAAGGCGCTGCAGGAGGCCATGGAAAAATGGATCAAATACTACAATCAAGCTAGAATCAGGCACACGCTAAAAGGCCGCACCCCGATTGAATATCGGAATACGGCCTTAGCAAACATGAATTAATGTTAACGTCCAATTCTAGGGGTTAACTTCAACCATTTTAGTGATTTGCCTTTTTATTTGGTGAAAAAATAATATTTTCCAATATCTTTAGATTTTAAATATTAATACAGTACAGCTAAAGAACTTTTATATTGTTATCAAAATCATTTGTTTATTATTTATCAAATTTGTTAAATCTCTTTTTAACCACCACCAGAATTTTTAATTAATTTTATTTTTTCGCATTCCTCTTTTTAATGCTGGAATTAATTTCCTTAACAATCCGCACTTGCGACAAAATAACGATCAGCCAAATAATGATATAAACTAATATAAATACGCCTACCAACCAAAAATTAATTGGCCACTTATTTATCCAGGACATTAATAACACCAGCAAAAATGTGCCTATAATATGAACACTAAAGGCAATAGCAGGTGGTACATCCATTGCAAAGATCATTGATAAAATGCCTATTAACCCTGAAATAATAAAAACAGAAATAACACCTAAACGGGTAGGAACACTAGGAGAAGCAAAAGTCAGTATTATCAAATAAGTAGCTGCACCAAAGCCCACACCGGTAAAGAAATAGTTAATGAAATTACTCAATTTCCTCATTTTTATAGCCCCAATTCTTTTTTTAATGCCGGCAAATATAATCTGGAAACGTCAGCTTTTAAATTATTTTTTAAAAGTGCGATCATATTTCCTGCAAAGCCTACTTCTATCGATTCCAGAAAATTAATATTGATAATGGCATGTTTTGAAATCTGAATAAACCCATCTCCCAATTTTTCAAGTACCTGATATAAGCGACCAGTGGTTTTTATTATGTCTTTAGTAGTATAAAATGTGATGTCTGTTGTTTGGATTTCTACTTTAATAATCTCAGTAGGTTTGATTGTGACTATGCGGTCTTCTACCTTAATTGGTAAAAGATGATATTTCTTTTCGCCGAATTTATGCAAATAATCTATTAAATTATCAACTGCTTCACTTTTTTGAGCGGCCTTAATTTCAACTTCAATGTCTTGTTTGTTTAAAGCAGAATCGGCCTTAAATTCAATCTTCACTTTACTTATTGCGCCTTCTGTCAGTGGTAAACGAAAGTAAAATAATTACTAAAATTAGTATTGCAATCATTAAAAGTAAAACAAACATATTATTTAGTCTATTATTATTAATTTTATACTGTATTCCTAAATAGTTAATTAAATGCCTTTTTACGTTAATGGGGAAAGTAGCTAATGTTGGTTTAAGTAAAAAACCTCTTAAAGCAGCTGCTTCATAGCTACTTGGTACTAATTTTACCAAATTTTGTGCTCCAGAAACCAATATACCGTAAGGTAAATAAGTTGCAACAGCGAAACCGGCAGCAGCACCAAGGACGGCAGAAAACCGGCTAAAAGTAGTGCTGGAATGCATGAAAAAAGCGATAACTTCATCTAATAAAGTTGCTCCCAGAGCGCCTAATAAAATAAACAGCAATCCGGGTAAAAGTGCTTTTTGAGGAATCGTCACGTGATCAACTAATGAAAAGTACAATGCCATTACGATAAAGGTAATGATTTGCATAAAAAAGCTAACAACTGTACCGGATAAAATGTAAGCAAAATTTTGTGCAAACTGTGATATGCCTGTTAGCTTAAAATCAGCGTTGGCTCGAGTTTCGCGGTCACTTACTTGCTGACCCAGAGCCTGAAAAGCAGTAGTAATACCAGAAACCGCAACAATGCCAGCTATCATCCACAAATCTAACATTTTAGTAACGTGAGGTAAATTTTGCCAATTGGATTTTAAATTGTTTTGCAAAAAGCCGATATAAATAAAGAAGGATATCAGTGCACCGAGGCATGACATAATTACACCAGTAATGTTAGAAAAATAGATTTTTAAATTTCTGCGAAACAAAGCAACCATTTACTGTATCTCCTTTCCTGTAATCTGCAAAAACGCATCATTGATCGTTCCCTTAGAATAAGTGAAGTCAGTGATATTTGCTTGATTGTTTTTTAATAATTCAACGGTTTCTTGCGCCGATAAAGCATCAATTTCAACTTGCTTACGATTAAGCCGAATAACTTTTTGATTAGTGTTCAAAGCCTGAATGTTGTCAACAGTAAGTATTAATTTATTAGGAGCAAATTCATTCTTGATCGTTGCGGCAGAACCACTGGCTAAGATTTGACCATTTTCAAGAATATACATTTGATCAGCATTTTCAGCTTCTTCTAAATAATGCGTTGTCAAAAAAATAGTGAGTTCTTGTTGTTGTTGCAGTTTGGTTAATAATTCCCAAATAGCATTTCTCGTTTGAATATCAAGCCCTGTAGTTGGTTCGTCTAGAAACAGTAAATTCGGTTTACTTATCAATGCACGGGCTATATCTACCCTTCTTTTTTGACCGCCAGATAAAGTACCAAACTTTTGTTTTAAAAAGTTTTTAATGCCGATTAAGTCAATTAATTGTTCAAGCCATTCCTGTGAAAATTTGGGGTACATCTTTGCTCTTAAATAAAGATTATCTTTAACTGTTAACTCGTTATCTAAAATGCTATTCTGAAAAACTAAGCCTATTTTCAAATCTGCCGCATATGAAATGATACCTGAAGTAGGTTTTAATAATCCGGTTAGCATATTAATCGTGGTAGATTTACCCGCACCATTTGTTCCTAAATAAGCAACAAGCTGTCCCTCTTTAATTTGAATATTTGCTTTATTCACTGCAATTTTTTTACCAAATTTTTTAGTTAATTCCTGAGTTTCTATTAGCATAATTGGCATCTCCTTTTTCTAATTAGAGCCATCATACTAATAAAATAAAACTTTGTAGCAAACTTATAGATAAGTGAACAGATACCAAGCATAAAAGGGCAAAATTAAATCATGAAATATAAAGAAGGCTACGTTCAGTAGCCTTCTACATAAGATTTGATAAAAATTATTTCTGCTTAAAAGCGAAAACAATTCGATGCTCCTTGGTAGTGTTAGCTAGCAACACAATATCTCCAAAATCTTGGTGATTGATTGCATCTGGCAATACTAGCGCTTCTAAAGCAACAGCTTCACTTGACTGAGCAATAGAACCATTGTCCCGCTTAAATTTTACCCCGGGCTGTTCCTGTATCATGGTATACATCACTAAACAATTGCTTTCACTTGAAATAGTAATTTGACGGCCACTTTCTTTTTCTTTCAAAGTAGCCACAGGCTTTATTTGATTTTCTTTACCACTAATAACAAACGCGTCATCGAAACCTTTATTGGCTTCTAATGCAGCAGCCAAATTGCTAAAAACATGAAAATCATACGGAGTATTGGCATTTGCCAGCATTTTTCCAGTCGGAATTAACTCAGAGTCAAGTTGTAAATGTTTCTCACTATTTATCTTAATCTCGTGCGTACTTAAATTAGGCAGGTCACTTAAATTAAAGTAAGCATGACAAGTGGGATTGAACAGTGTTGCTTGCACGCCATTTTCAGCTTTATAAGAGATTGTTACTTTATCTTCATCATCTAAAGTATAGGTAATGGTCACCAGCATATCGCCTGGAAATCCGTCATGGTCTTCTTTAATCTGGTTTGTAAATATTTCACTTGTACTGTTAGCAGTTTTAGCGGTTTGCACTTGCCAGTTTAAAAAACGAAAGCCTTTATTACCACCATGCAGTGTATTGCCATTTTCGTTGGTGGGAACTTGCACATTAACCCCTAGAATTGGACGCCCACGGTGGTACCACTACTTTGTCCATTCAAAAATCCACCGCAGACCTGTAGTAGCAGAAACATTGTTCTACGATGTCCAACACAAACTCGCATGACACCATCATGACATGTTGGCGCAACTTGACGGTACTTTAATCACACGAGTAATAATCAATTAATACTTTAAAAAGTCTTAATATTTTAAAATTCAAATCTTCTAACAGATTCTTTTTCTTCTTCGGTGAGCCCCAGCGCACTCATTACCAATTCATCAACTTCTTTATTCTCTTTAGAGTAATTCTCACCAGCTTTTGTCTTCTCTTGTATCGTCTTAGCCTGCTTAGCAATTTTATCTTGTAGATTCTTATTAACTTTAGGAATTGGGAACTCTTCAAATTCACTTACTAAAAATCTTGGAAAAGTTCTGCGTTGAAATTTGTCAAAACGCATATTAAACCAAATGGTCATAGCCTTTGAATTAATAATTCCCAACAAAGACGGTAAAAGAAAATCTTTTGGTTCAGTAACTATCATTAAACTTTGATTACTAATATAATCTTCATCAGTGTAAGTCGCTTTAATAGCATAATTGGAAGCAGTAGGGATTTGTCTAACCAACAAACGTGGTTGAACAAATAAATTAGGATCCCGCTTTGCTGCTAAATTATCACCATATTTAATATATTTACCAGCCCAAGTTAGTGAATATCTATCTACATCTTTACCAGTCAGACTTCGTTTATAAGAATCATCTTTTTTTATATCAGAATAAAATACATCATTATCTTTATCTGACTTTACTTGCTTAGGTTTACCTTTGCCTACCTCATACTCCTTAACACCTATTTTCACTTTAGCAAAATCAGATAAATGTGTGGTTATTTCATTTAACTTCCAAAAGATATCTACCGCATATTTGTACTTTACCATTGAGATACTTATCACAGGATTGTGTTTACCAAAGAAAGACTTCTTTACAGTCCCAATTGTGCTAAAATCTCCTTTTTCCAATTCACCTACCGTAATCTCGTCAGACTTTTCTTTTTGCAAAAATACAATGCAATTGTCAACACTTGCATCCGCAAATATTTTATCAAGAGAATTAATGACAACTAATCTACCAGATTTGTGTAATAAGAAGTTTCTAATTTTTTGATTATTTTGCAAAGTTAGCATGTTATTAGGAACTATATAAGCAAAAGTACCATCTTTCTTCAGCAGCTTATAACCAAGTTCCATAAATAACGTATACGTATTAGCTTGATATTCATCAACTTCATAATGAGAAAGATAATATTGTTTCGTCTTTTCATCAAAAGAATGATTTCTAGAAAAAATATAAGGTGGATTAGCAATGACAATATCAAAACCCACAAAATCACCATTAGCATCTAAAGCTTCTGGAAATTCAATACGCCACTCAAGACTATTACGATAAAAAGGATCACTTTTTCTATTTTCAAAAGCTTCTTTAGCTTCATCAGCTTTTTTTCTTAATTCTGCGTATTTTTTAGGATCAAACTTGTTATCAAACAATGCAGTTTCATCTGCTGACATTTTAGTTAGCCGATTAATAGCTTTTTGATATGCCTCACCTTCTGGAGATCTAAAGCTACTCATAAAAGCTTTTTTAATTTTCTTAATTTCTTCATCAATCTTAGCCTTATCAGATTTATTGCTGGTTTCTTTATATCTTTTTATTAAAGTAATGTATTCTTCAAGGTTCTTTGTTTTAAAATTAAATTTATCATCTAAAGAGAAACGATGAACAAGGCTATCACCTACTTTGATATTGATATCAATATTTGGTAAAGTCGTTAAGATCCTTTGTCCATACTCATTCTCCGAATAGTATGCGTTCTTTAACAATTCAATCCATAAACGTAAGCGACAAATATTTACAGAGTTAGGATTTAGATCAACACCATATAAACAATTTTCAATAATAGTTTTCTTTTGTTCAAACAATGCTTTCTGAATTCTGAGAGAAGTTGGTTGGTTAGCATCATAAGAATAATTATTACCATAAATATCTTGAATAATTAGTTCATCATTGGCAACAGTACAGCTAATATCATTAAGTAATTTACCATCTGTATCAAATAAAACTCTAAGCCATGCCTTAATTGCTATTAATTCATTTAATACTGACACCAAGAAGTGACCAGAACCGACTGCAGGATCTAATACTTTAATAGAATCGATAGCATCACTAACCTTCTTACGTTTATCAATAGAGAAAGAAATATCTCTTGTAAGCATCCCCAACTGAACAATATCTTGTACATTTGTACCGAGGGCTTCATTTACTTTAGTTAAAACAGCCTGTCTTACAGCTCTTTTAGCCATATACATTGTGATTTTACCCGGTGTAAAGAATGCGCCATCTTTATAACCATTAATTTTTTCAAAAATCAATCCCAATACTGATGCATTAATTAACTGATCTTGACTCTCCTTATTCTTAGCATCAACAGCAGAAGTAAAATCATATGCACTTAAAAATCTAAATAAATAATCTAAAATTTCAATTTTCCCAGTTAACTTTTTACCATTAGTATCCTTTAACTTTGTCTTTGAGTATACTTCTATTTTTCCTTCTCTTAATTCACTAATTGGAAAACCTTCTCTGGACATCTCAAGTTCGGTTTGTTCAAACAATGAACTATTCATATATGGAACGTTAGGGAACTTTTGCTTGATACGATCTTTTCTTTCATCAATACTCTTAGCCATTACCATAAAGAAAAGCTCATTAACATCATCAAACGTATGTAGTTTTTTATAGTTTAAGAACTTATAACTTTCACTACGATTGAAAGAAACCAATGAAGATTCCAAAAGTTTCAAAAATAAAATTCTATTAATCCAAACAACAACTAATTGAACTGCTAGATCAAATTGCTTATCTTTAGATACATTTTTTATATCTAATTGCTCAATAGCATTTTCAACGAGGGATGCATCTTGTCTTTTACCTTCTTTGAAACGAGCAATAACTTTGTTTCCACCTTTCTTTTCTTCATGAAGCCCCATTATATAAAGTAACTCATTATAGAAATTTTTATTAAGACTGTTAGAATCTGCAAATACCATTTCATTTAACAAATTCTCAACGCTAAAGAAACGATACAAACGTGTTATATCTTGTTTCTTAAATTCTGTTGTTCCCTTTTTTATTGAATTTTTTAAGTCAAAATAACCAATTTTTATTTTCTTATTCAAAGCTTTATCAATTTCAGGAGCAATGACTTCATCAAATAAGAAATCTGTCTTTGAGCTTGATAACTGTCTTCTCTCAAACTTCTTGAAATTGTCTACTAACTTTTTATTCTTATAAAAGTACTTTTCTAATTCATTGGAATCAATAACAAAAAACTGATAGCCATTAGTTACAATACCTTTTTTAACTTCGATGTTTTTGTTAATTACACGTTCACGCAAATAATAAGCTACTAATTCTTTAAAGCCTTTAGCATTCAGATTATCCAAGCTCATCATTTCTGCTGTATTATCTAACTTCTTGTATTCGACAATTACGCCTACATTACTATCAGTTGATTTACCATTATAGATAGCCAAATCAATCTTTCCTCTAGTGTTAATTTGCTTATCAGGGATAATTTCTTCTAGGAAGTCTTTAAAAACACCCTTTTGAAATTCTTCTGATTCATGCTCATTTGCTTTAATCTTGTTGAAGTAACTTTCTAAGGCATTTTTAAAAGCTTCTTTTTGATCATCTTGGGGCATAATGGCTTCAACATTACGATTAATGCTTTGCTTTAAGTTTTGTATAGTTGCCATAATTTATATCCTTAAATTTTTATATCACAATGATAATCTTACTAATTAAAATCAGCAATTAACTGTATAGTCTTTAGCTGATCTAAAGAAAAAAATGATGCTCTCTTACTTATTCCTTTTATTTTTACATTTTGGCCTTCTTGAGGAAATTTGTCTTTTGCAATCTTTATAATTCTATATTCCCTTTGATATTTAAAATAATCCTTTTTAAGATAGCAATATGCTTTGTTACCATTTTTCAATTTTAAAAATTGAGACAAGTTATATGGATCATAATATTGAACAATATCTGCTTCATATCCAGATTTTTTTATAGATGAGAAGAAATCGGGGTTAGAAAAAATAATTAAATTACATTTGTTACCAGTGAGTTTTTCTTTATCTTTAATAAGCCGTTTTATATCATCCAAAGTATCTTTTCTTAATTTGAAATATTTTCGATTATTAAAAGATCTATCTAATTTGAAATCTCTGAAAGTTAAGAGTCCAAAACTTGCTACTCCTATTCTTTTTTCAATTCCATCTTTCAATCTATATTCCATTTGGGGATCTTGCATAAAGTCTTTATCAGTTAAAGTAATTTCTTTATCACTTTCTGGAATCCTTATGGTTATTTTACTTTTCTCCTTTTTAAAAAGTCCAACTATTTTCCCCTCATCTTCATCACCGATACCTTGACTTTCTATATTCTTATAACCTTCTAGGCTCCCAAAATGAACAGAATCTTCTAAGGTACTCTTTACATACTTATTTTCAGTTACTCTAATTGGTAATGCTAAAGTTCTAATATCGACCATTCTATATCTACCCAACTTTCATCTATTATTAATTCAAAAATAGGTAAGTTTATTCACCACTAATTTTACCCCATTCTTAAAACATAGAAAAAGAGTCTGGAAGAGTCTGGGAAAAAACTCTAACCTAACTAAAAAGGCTGACAAATCACGTCAATAAAACGTTGATTTGTCGGTCTTTTTAAATTGTAAATTTTTTAATTTAACTTCAAAGAGCACTTTTTTCCCAGACTCCTTAGTAGTTTGGCAAACAACCAAACCATTTTTTATTATTTTGTCTAAGTCTTGCCTTTGTTAATTGCTGTTAAATCAGGATTTCCTCATCAACTAACATTGTCAGCTTATTCCCACTCAATCGTTGACGGTGGCTTACTGGTGACATCGTAGACTACACGGTTAATGTTGGGCACTTCATCGACAATACGCGTTGAAATTTTTTGCAAAACATCCCATGGTAAGCGGGCAAAATCAGCGGTCATCCCATCAATTGATGTAACGGCGCGGATACCAATGGTATAGTCATAAGTGCGACCGTCACCCATTACGCCCACGGATTTGATTCCGGGTAAAACGGTAAAGTATTGCCACACTTTTTCCTGTAAACCAGCTTTTTTAATTTCATCCCTCAAAATTGCATCACTGTCACGCACCAGTTTGAGTTTATCCTCGGTTACTTCACCAAGAACGCGTATGCCAAGACCAGGTCCCGGGAATGGCTGCCGCCAAACTAAATCATGCGGAATGCCTAATTTTTCACCTAGTTCACGCACTTCATCCTTAAATAACTTGCGCAAAGGTTCAATTAATTTAAAATGCAGGTCTTTAGGTAACCCACCAACGTTATGGTGCGACTTGATTGTCTGGGCGGTATTTGTGCCGCTTTCAATCACATCGGTGTACAGGGTGCCTTGAGCTAAAAAGTCCACATCTTTAATTTTCTTTGCTTCGTCGGCAAACACCTCAATAAACTCTTTGCCAATGATTTTCCGTTTTTGCTCTGGATCGGTGACACCTTTCAGTTTATTTAAAAAGCGCTCTTGGGCATTTACCCGAATAATGTTAACGCCTAAATCACGGCTCAAGGCAGCCATTACTTCATCGCCTTCGTTTTTGCGCAACATGCCGTGATCCACAAAAATTGCTGTCAGCTGGTTGCCAATCGCTTTGTGCAAAAGTGTCGCGGTGACGCTGGAGTCTACCCCACCAGAAAGTCCCAGAATTACTTTCTTATCCCCCACAGTTTTTCTAATCTCAGCAATTTGCAAGTCAATAAAATCGGTCATTGACCAGTCAGCCTTAGCGCCGCAGACTTTAAAGGCAAAATTACGCAGGATATCAAGTCCATATTGCGTATTGCGTACTTCCGCATGGAACTGAATACCATACATTTTGGCTTGATCGTTAGCAATAGCGGCAATCGGGCAATTCTTACTTGAAGCGACCGTTTCAAAGCCAGCGGGTGCACCTGTGACCAAATCACCGTGACTCATCCAGACATATTCATCTTTGGGCAAACCGGCAAATAAAACGGAGTTAGTATCTTCAACTTCGATGTCGGCACGACCATATTCAGAATTAGCAGCTTTTTCAACCTTGCCGTTTAAATAAGAAGTCATCAGTTGCATTCCGTAACAAATGCCCAGAATAGGAATGCCCAATTTAAAAATTTCAGGGTCAACTTTCAGGGCATTTTGGTCATAAATACTGTTAGGACCCCCGGAAAAAATAATACCCTTAGGGTTAATCTGCCTAATTTTAGTCATACTAATATCATGGGGCAACAATTCAGAATAAATACCAAAATCCCGCAACCGCCGCGTTATTAGTTGATTATATTGACTGCCAAAATCAAGCACAATAATTTCATCAAAGTCACTAATATTCTTTTTCACCGACACCAATACTCCTTCACTATCCATATTTAATACTACATCAACTTTACTAAGAAATACGGTCATGGTCAATAATTTTTTACAGAAAAGCATAGCTTTTACGAACTATTTTATAGCTGCTAGCGCAAATAATTCGTTAATATCTCAAAAAAATAATCTTGCACATACTTTGTGACTCTGTTACAATGCTTGCAACAGGAAAATAAAAAATCTATATATTGCCGTAATAAGGTCGGTAGTTTCTACTCAGAACCGTAAATTCTGAACTATGGATAATTTAGCATTTAACGCAGCCGGTTACTGCCTTTAAGGGCTTTTTTTACCATAGTTTTGGTAGAAAAAGCCCTTTTTGCTATGAAGGAGGAAAAAGTGAAATTATTGGAAGACCGTATTCGCAGTGACGGAGACGTTCTACCAGGTAACGTTTTAAAAATCAACTCGTTTTTGAACCATCAGGTAGATCCCGAACTAATGAAGAAAGTCGGGGAGGAATTTAGTCATTTGTTTAAGGATAGTGGCATCACCAAGGTATTGACCTGCGAAGCCTCGGGAATCGCTCCGGGAGTGATGACAGCTTATGAATTGCACGTACCACTGGTCTTTGCCCGCAAGAAAAAACCGGCTACGCTTAATGACGCAGTTTATTGGGCTGATGTTTATTCTTACACTAAAAAAGTTACTAACCAGATTTGCGTTGAACAAAAATTTTTACATAAGGGTGAGCGGCTATTGATAATTGATGATTTTCTGGCTAATGGAGAAGCAGTTAAAGGCATGATTAACATTGCTAACCAAGCTGAAGCCGAAGTCGACGGTGTCGGAATTGTAGTCGCAAAAACTTTTCAGGGTGGCAGCGAATGGCTTAAAAATCACGGCTATCGCCTTGAAGCACTTGCCGAAATCGATAGTTTAGCCAATAATCAAGTACATTTTGTGGGAGAGAAATAATGGCGGAAAAAGAAGTTAGCCAACAAAAAGCAGCAGTTTTAGGTTTACAGCACTTACTAGCGATGTATTCCGGTGCAGTCGCCGTACCACTTCTAATCGGTAATGCACTGAAATTCTCTGCTGCCCAAATGACCTATCTTGTTTCAATTGACATTTTCATGTGCGGCTTAGCTACACTGCTGCAATTATTACGCAACAAGTACTTTGGGATTGGTTTTCCAGTTATTTTAGGTTGCGCTATTCAAGCCGTTGCTCCACTGCAAATGATCGGGCAAAAGTTTTCAATCAATGATATGTATGGCGCTATCATTGTTGCCGGCATTTTCGTGGTTCTAATCTCAGGTGTTTTTGCCAAAATCAAAAAATTCTTTCCACCTGTTGTCACCGGCACATTAATCACTACTATTGGCTTAACTTTAGTTCCAGTGGCAATCCAAAACATGGGTGGCGGCAATTCAGCTGCTAAAAGTTTTGGCAGTGGTCAGAATCTCTTTTTAGCCTTTTGCACCATGTTCATTATCTTGGCTTTAGAAATTTGGACCAAAGGCTTTATCAGGTCAATTTCAGTTTTAATCGGCTTAGTTGCTGGAACTGCTATTGCAGCCTGCATGGGACTTGTTTCCTTCACTCCTGTCATGGAAGCATCTTGGTTTCACTTGCCGCAACTCTTTTACTTTGGCGTACCAAAATTTGAATGGTCTTCCAGCCTGACGATGATCATCATTGCTCTAGTCTCAATGGTTGAGTCAACCGGAGTATTCTTTGCAATTGGTGACCTTTTACACCATGACGTCACTGAAGAAGATTTGAAAAAAGGTTATCGTGCAGAAGGTATCGCCCAAATTTTTGGCGGTTTATTCAATGCTTTTCCCTATACCACTTTTTCGCAGAACGTTGGACTTTTACAACTATCAGGCATAAAAACCAAGCGTCCGATTTACTGGGCCGGTGGATTACTCATGGCTATGGGATTGTTACCTAAAATTGGCGCAATGGTAACAATCATCCCTACCCCAGTCTTAGGTGGAGCCATGCTTGTCATGTTTACCATGATTGCTGTTCAGGGCATTAAGACTTTAGCTAAAGTTGACCTCACTGACAACAACAATGTCTTGATTATTGCGATCTCAGTTGGACTGGGACTAGGCGTTACTATTTATCCGCAATTTTTTAAAAACCTGCCGGCAACCGTTCAACTGTTCTTAAGCAACGGCATCGTGATTACCAGCTTGTCAGCAACAATTCTGAATTTCTTACTTAAAGGAGGTGATAGGAAGACAAAACAAGAAACACAACCTGCAAATATCATGTAAATAAGATTGTTTTTACCCTTGAGACAATTTTATTTGCGCCAAAAAAGTATCTTCTTATAAGAAGATACTTTTTTAATTTGCATATATTAAAGCGTGCATGTTAGCCTTGTCGTTATCGTGACTGTCGACACCTAAAAATGAAAAACAAGTTGCCAGCATTTGCTCACCAATTTCCTTAAAAGGTTCGTCCACAATTTTTTCAGTATATTTCATAATACCAATTGCAGTTATAAAAATGAGGAAAACTTGCGTCAAAGGAGTCACTGCCACTTCTTCACTACATTCCTGATAACCGTTGATAAAGGAAGTTATTAATCCTTGATTTAACCTAAAATCTTGGTAAAAGAGTTTTATGAAGTCCTGATAATTTACCCCCATGCGAGTTCGTTCAAAATCAATTAAACTCAAATGACCTCCAACAATCTTATAATTACGCAAGCCAACATCCCCATGTAAAACTGTAGTTGCATGAGCCGTTAGGTCTTCTACAATATCCGCTTTTCGCGCTGTGAATAAAGCTAACACTTGCAGCAATCTGCTTTTAATTTCTTCATTCTGCAAACTATTACTGTCAAATTTTGCTTTCTCAAACAACCGATTATTAAGGTATATTCCAGGAAATGGTTTGACGGTTTGGTGAAAACGAGCTAACTGTATTCCCATCTTAAATGCTAAATCAGAGGTAATTCGTCCTTTAACATCAGTTGGCGCCAAATCTTTCATGACCAAAACAAATTGTTGCGTTTGTTTGACAGCAAAAGAGTCTAAGACACGAGTATTTAGTTGCTCGTTCACAGCTTTTTCAGTTAAAAATTTTCCCTTTTGTGCAAAGACTTTGACAAATATTTTTTGCTTAAACTTTGCACTATCACCAACAAAAGTGCTGTTTTTTGACTCGTGTGTGATCTTTGTTAAGTCAGCTTGCAGTTTTTCTTGTAAAAATTTTTCTATAATCATTAGCCTAATTCTTTCATTTCACCAATATGGGTAATGCCAAAGCAACATAGCATAAAAGTAGTTTAACGATTTTCTTGCCAATCAAAGTAGCAGTATGAATACGCAAAAGCTGTTCCTTCAAAATAATTATTCTACTAATAACTCAAAAGAAGGATGAAATAGAAGTAACTAAGCGTTGTAACGGCAACTTTTCAATAAATAGCTAAATAAAAAGTAAAACAGGAGAGCAGAATAAAGTTACTCTACCACAATATAGTATGCTCGCAGCATTAAGTTCCATTCACGTTCATCATTATGTGACATACCGACTGGATACCTATCACTTTTCCGATCTAATGTGCGCTTGAGGTTTAAACCGAACTTTTCTACTTGCACTCTTTCTAAAACTGAGCACACCAATTCCAATAGGATAATGGTCAATCTAAAAAAGAAAGGAAAATTTGGGGAAATCGCAAATAAAACTTGCAAAGTAAACACAACTGCAATTAAAAACGCACTATAACCCTAAAATTAGAACAATTTTAGCAAAACTTCTTTTACATTTTATGTCAATCATAAATTAGAATTTAATTAAAAGCAATAATTGACAAGAGTAATAAATAATTTAGGTTTAAGCTTACTCATTTTTTTGCAAACAACCTACTTTTTTTAATACAATATAGGTTAAGTAATTTTGAAAGGACAGATTAAATGAAAAAAGCAGAATGTACGACTATTCTTGTCGGCAAAGCCGCATCAATTGACGGCTCAGCAATGATTGCCAGAAGCGAAGACGGCGGTCGTGAAATAATTCCTGAAGGATTTGAACTTATTACCCCTGAAAAGCAACCTAAGCATTATGAAAGTGTCATTAGTCACCAAAAGATTGATGATGAAGATTTAGTAGAAAAGCCTTTACGTTATACCAGTGCGCCTGATGTTTCTGGAGAAAGCGGCATCTGGGCTGCAGCCGGAATTAACTCAGAAAACGTGGCAATGACTGCTACTGAAACTATTACCACTAACGCACGTATTCAAGGGATCGATCCACTGGTTACTGAGGGTGGCCTTGGTGAAGAAGACTTTGTTACTTTAACTTTGCCTTATATCCATAGTGCTCTTGACGGCGTTAAGCGCATTGGCTATTTACTGGAAAAATACGGTACTTACGAAATGAATGGTATGGCTTTTGCCGACCACGATGAAGTTTGGTATCTGGAAACTATTGGTGGTCACCACTGGATTGCACGTCGTATTCCTGATGACGCCTACGTTGTTGCTCCTAACCGTTTAAACATTGATGAATTCCACTTTGGTAAAGATGGTTTCTTAGCTGACGATACCCTAGAAGATTTAATCGCTGAATATCACCTCAACCCTGACCGTGAAGGTTACAATATGCGTCACATTTTCGGTAGTTCAACTATCAAAGATGCCCATTACAATAATCCGCGCGCTTGGTTTGTTCATAATTACTTTGATCCAGAATTTGGTGGCAAGCCGGGCGACCAAGATCAGCCGTTTATTTGTCATGCTAACCGCAAGATTAGCATTGAAGACATCTGTTTTATCGAGAGTTCACACTATCAAGATACGCCATTTGATCCTTATGGCGATCAAGGCACACCAGAACAAAAGAAGACATTCCGTCCAATTGCTCTTAACCGGAACTTTGAAACTCATATTCTGCAAGTTAGAAATGACGTTCCTGAAGAAATTGCAGGTGTGCAATGGCTTTGCTTTGGTCCAAATACCTTTAACAGTTTTGTCCCATTCTACACCAACGTTAATGACACACCAGCAAGTTTCCAAACTGGACCTAAATTTGATTTGAACAAGATTTTCTGGTTAAACAAATTAACAGCACAACTTGGTGATACTAACTTTAGAGTTTATGGAGAACTCGAAAATGACTTTGAACAAAAATCTTTAGCGCAATGCCACTTTATTCAACACGAAACTGATAAAAAAGCAGCCGGTCTTTCGGGCAAAGAAGCTGAAGACCTTTTAACTGCAGCTAACCAAAAGATGGCTGACCAAGTTTACAAGAACACTATTGAACTGCTCAGTAATATGGTCAATGAAGGCCACAACCTAGCAACACTTAAGTTCGATTTATTAGATTAAACTCTTAGTGTCTTTTAAATAGATTACTTAAAAGCCGCTGACATTAAATAGATGTCAACGGCTTTTTATTTTTGACAATTCTGACAAAAAAGTGCTGGGATTTCTCCCAACACTTTTTTATTATTCACTTAAATCATATTTAAACAAAGCATTACAGCTTACTGTGCTACTTACAAATATCTAGGTACGCCTTGACAATATTATCAACCGTGAACCCAGATTTCTTTATTAGTTCATCACCATCACCACTTTCACCAAAGTGATTAATGCCGATAGCTGCTCCATCTAAACCTACAAATTGTCCCCAGCCATAAGTAGATGCCATTTCAATTGATACACGGTGCTTAATTGATTTAGGTAGAACTTTTTCTTGGTATTCTGGGTCCTGCTTTAAAAATAGTTCAAAACTTGGCATTGATACCACGCGGACATTTTTGCCACTTAGTGCCAATTCTTTTTGCGCTGCTAAAGCTAAACTTACTTCTGAACCGGTAGCCAGTAAAATTCCTTCCGGTTCACCATTTTCTACTTCTGCTAAGATATAACCGCCTTTTGAAACGCCAGTTTTAACGCTGTCTTGATAATTCAAGAGAGTTGGCAAATTCTGACGACCCAATATAAACGCTACTGGGTTGTCTTTTTGATTAATCGCGTATTGCCAAGAATAAATTGTTTCCAAGTAATCAGCCGGACGAAATACTATTAAGTTAGGGATTGCCCTTATTCCCGCTAATTGTTCAATCGGTTGATGAGTAGGACCATCGGGTCCTAAAGAAATGGAATCATGACCAAAAATGAAGATTGACGGTATTTGCATTAAGGCAGACATTCTGATCGCATTTTTCATATAGTCTGAAAAGATAAAGAATGTGTTGGCAAATACTCTGGAACCACCGTATAAAGTAATGCCATTAATTGCTGCACCTTCAGCAAACTCGCGAATACCAAAGTATAAGTTGTTTTTATCGTATGAATTTGGTTGAAAACCTTCATCACCATCAAAGTAGGTTTTGTCAGAACTACCTAAATCTGCAGAACCGCCCCAAAGATTTAATTCTGACTTGCCAGTTTGCTGTATAACTTGATGAATAGAATCTCTTGTTGAAAGAGCATCTGGTATTTCTAATTTATTTTCGTCAAAATTAAGTTTGACATTATTGTTAATATTCTTAATTAGTTGGCCGCCAAGTTCAGGATTATCTTCAATGTAGTCTTGCAAAAGTTCTGACCATTGCTGGTGAGCTTTTTGTCCTTCTGCTTTAACACTCTCAAAAGCGGCATAAGCTTCTTGAGGAACCTCAAACGGACCATATTCATAACATAAGTACTTTTTAGTGGCAGCAACTTGTTCTGTATCCAAAACCGCTCCGTGAGCTAAATGGCTATCTGCGAGTGGGGACCCGTAGCCTAAAACAGTGTTTACTTCAATTAAGGTCGGTCTTTTCTTTTCATCTTGAGCAACTTTAATTGCCGCATCAATATCGTTTAGATTATTGCCATCGGCAACTTTAAGGTAATTCCAGCCGTATGCTTCAAATCTTTGTGCAACATTATCATCGCATTCTTGCGCCATACTTGCGTCCATAGTATTGCGGTTTGAATCGTACAACACAATCAAATTATTCAGTTGCAGGTGACCAGCTAAACTGGCAGATTCATGGCTGATACCTTCCATTAAGTCCCCGTCACCAACAATTACATACACCTTATTATCAATTATTTGGTAATTAGGCTTGTTGTATAGCGAACTGAGGTGTTTTTCTGCCATAGCCATACCGACTGCCATACCGAAGCCTTGTCCTAATGGGCCAGTAGCAACATCAACTCCCGGAGTAGTAATTTCCGGGTGACCAGGAGTTTTACTACCTAAAGTTCTAAATTTTTTTAAATCTGCGATTGAAATATCAAAACCAAGTAAATGTAAAGTAGCATATAACATTGCTGACCCGTGACCTCCTGATAGCACAAAACGGTCACGATTGAACCAATGTGGATCAGTCACGTCAAACTTCATATTTTGATAAATAGTATAAATTAGCGGAGCAGCACTTAAAGTAATACCACTATGTCCTGAGTTGGCTTTGTGAATTTCATCAATACTTAGGGCCCTAATAGCATTGACTGCTAAGTTATCTTTTTCCGTATATTTCATTTTTGACTCCTTAATTTTTATAAATTTTATTTGGCTGAATTAACTGCGTTCTTTTGCTTTTTATCTAAAATAATTGATACGATAAAGAAAATTACCAAAGCAGCTACCAATGCAGCAATGATTAATGAACGACCGCCAAGTAAACCACTATAGCCTACATAGGAGCCGACAATACCAAAGTCAGCGTCTGCATAACTAGCTGTGCCTAAGCCCAAATGGCCTAACACTGGGATTAAAATAATTGGTACAAAAGAAATTAATAATCCATGAATAAATGAACCAATGATACAACCACGACGACCACCAACTGTATTTCCAATAACGCCGGCAGCACCACCACACATGAAGTGAGCCACAACGCCGGGAATAACGATAGTCATGTGGCATAAAACCATTAGTAATGTGGCAACCAAGCCGCCTACAAAACTAGAAAAGAAACCAATAATTACGGCATTAGGTGCGAATGTAAACAGGATCGGGATATCCAAACCGGCTTTAGCATTAGGAACTAATTTAGTTGAAATACCCTTAAAGGCAGGAATTAATTCGTTTAAGATCATTCTTACTCCGGCTAACATAATGTAAACACCGGCAGAAAATGAACCAGATTCAATTAAGGCATAAATTATATAATTGATTCCACCGCTCAATTTTTCAACATAAACGGGACCTGCAAACAATGCAATGATCAGATATGCCACTGCCATCGTGATTGTAACGGCAATCGTGTTATCTCTTAAAAATGATACTTTCTTAGAAACGTGCAAGTCTTCCGTTGATTTGGATGGATCACCTACAACCTTTGCAACTAAACCGGCAATTAAATACCCAAAGTCACCCGTATGCGCAATCGCAATTTCATCACTCTTAGTCACCTTTTTAACAAAGGGCTGAATTAAGGCCGGCATAATCGTGTCAAACAGACCTAAAAAAGTACCACCAACTATAATTGAAGGTATTTCTGTAAAACCTGCTACTGCAAGCAGTACCGCCAACATACATGACATGTTAATCATGACATGCCCTGAAAGATAAATATATTTAAAGTGCGATATTCTGGCTAAAATGACATTGACTATCATCGCAATCAGCAAGATCATCGCAGTAGCACTGCCGTATTTTGTTAATGCAGTGGCAGTAAAAGCTTCATTGTTAGGGACAACGCCTTGAACGTGGAAAGCCTGCATAAACATTTTGCCAAACGGTGTTAAGGCATCTGTAATTACTCCCGAACCACCAGTTAAAACTAAAAAGCCGACAAAAGTTTTCAAACCACCTGAAATTACTTCTGTTGAATCTTTTTTCTGCAGAAGTAAACCTAAAACTGCTACCAGTCCGACTAAGATTGAGGGAGTTCTAGCAATACTTAAGAAGAAGTTTAAAATTTCATTCATTAGTTATCACCTTCACTTTTCTGATCAGCACTATTCAAATAAGCTTGAATTTTTTCCTTTAATTCTTCTTTATCAATGATGCTGTTCAACTCTGTCACGTTATCTTTACCAACAACATTCGCTACAGCATCATACATATCGCGTCCTACAAAAAAATGATCAGCCACGCTCGGATTAAGTCCAGAAAGATCAATGTGAGTAGTTTCTACATCCGATCTTCCTATTTCTTTAAGTACATCTTGCATATTCATGTCTACCATGAAAGATGACCCGACTCCTGTACTACAACATGCTCCTAATTTCATTTTTCGCCTTTCTTAATCAATTCTTCTATTTCACTTGCATTTTTAGCATTCATTATCTTGCTTACATCTTCTTTGTTACCTAAAATTTTGGCCAACTCAGAAAGAGCCTTTAAATGTGAAGTTGAGTCTTGGGCTGCAAGCACAATAATCAATTTAATTTTGTGTTCTTTATCTACCAAATCAATGTCATGATCCAATAACAACAAAGACATTCCTAATCTGTTAACCCCTTGACTTGGTCTTGCATGCGCCAAGGCAATTTCAGTACCAATATTAATATATGGTCCGTTATCTTTAACGTTGTTAATCATCGCAGTCACATAGGATTTTGTAATGTTACCTGCTGTTAATAATGGCTGGGAACATAATTCGATTGCCTGTTCCCAATTTAGGGTTTTGTCATGACTAAATTTAATTTTGTCTTCTGTTAATACTTCACTTAGCAATGGTCCAGTCCTTTTTTTCTTTTTCTCATGTTTCTTTTTATCTACCAATATCTGCTTAATTCCTTTTTCCAAAGCCTTGCCATGAATAACGTTCGTATTGTCATAGATAGTTTCCATGATTGCTTTAAATTCAGTCTGGAGGTTTTCTGAATTAGTGATACCGTTAAGCTGGAAAAAATTGTCAATATTTTCAAAATCTTTACTGGTTAAGACTGAATTGACCTTTAACCACGGTAATTTTGTGTCAGTCAAAGAAATATTAGTAATAATCGCCCTTTCTTCAATTGGTCTATTTGTTAATTCGGAGGGAGCTATTGGCAAACTAAAATTGACATTAGGGTACTGTTCTACCATCTGGGTCATGAGAAACCCGGCAGAGCCATTGCTACCTGAACTCACTAGAAGTACTTTTGGATCATTTTCATTCTTACGTGAAATTTCTGATGCAAAATAAATCGAAACTAAACCAACTTCGTAGTCGTTTAAACTGGCACCAATAAATCGTTCAAAAGGGTGAATGCTCATTTTGGTATAAATATATATATCTGGATAATTTTCTTTGATTGAATCAAAGTCATTATTTTGATATTGCTGCCGGTATTTAACACGGAAGAAAGTAGTTGCCAGATGGACAACCAAATCTTGATGCAATTTACTTTCATCTTTAAAAGCACAATCTGCTAAATTCTTGAAACTATTAATAATGACATAAACAATCTTACTTATTTCTGTATTAATACTGTCTTTAGGAAGTTTGCGTTTTTGACCTCCTAAAAGAACAGAAGTCAAATAATTATTCTCAAACTCACTGTATCTATCTCCTAAGAGGATAGATAAAAATGAGGAAGAAAATTTATATTCGGGTGTTTCCTGCAATTTCGCACTAATCTTATACTTTTTACCTTTAAGTACAGCATTATTATTAAAAATTCTTTTTAAAATCAGTGCGTAAAAATTAGCGAAAACATAAATGAATTCATCAGAATAAATGATGTTGTTAGAATTTTCAAATGAGCTCAACCATTGACTGATTAACACCTTTAACTCTTTTATTTCCCGCGTTTCGTAAATACCTGCTAATTCATGATCAGAATAAAGCCATGAAAAAAGGAACTGCCTAATTTTTATTTCTTGTCCCTGCAAAAAATGTCCCCGATAGTTCGAAACTATCGTTATTTCAAAACTTTTCATTTTTTGTTTAAGACTTTGAATATCTTTTAAAATTGTTTGTTTACTGACACCACATCCCTGCGCAATTTTTTGAACACTAAATCTACTGTCAATCAGTAAATTAATAAAAACTATGTACTGCCTTTCTAAAGAACTGTATTTACTTGAACTTTCAGTGGCTAAGTACTTCTGTATCTGTTGTTTGCTTTTTTCGCTCAAATAATAGCCTTGACCATAGACATTGCGTGTTCCTTCAATGTCTAATGTCTTTAATTTCTTATTGAGTGAACTTAGATTTTTATAAACACTCCTTTCTGATACTTTAACTTTTTCAGACATGTCACCAACCGTCATGAAATATTTAACTTTTACAAGGAGATCTATAATTTTAAGTTGACTCTGGTTAAACTGTACCTGCATCTACAATGCCTCCTTGTTATTTTTTATTATGAATAAATCGCTTCCAAGAAAAAAGTTAACAAAGTTCAGTACAAAAACTGAACTAACAAAAAAAGCATGAAGATTTTTATCTTCATGCAATTATTAATTATCTTATTACTTTCTGTTTATGCAAAATCAATTCTAAAATATGCACGGTAAACTGCTAAAGTGCCGTATTCTAGTGGTTTACGAAAAAATATTTACTCCCTTAACAATCTTTTTGCTAAAGCAAAATCACCGACTGTTGCTGAACCATTATTAATTATTTCGGGCATTGTGATGTATTTTTCTAATGAAGGAACATGGACGTAGTCATTTAACAAAGACTTAAAATCACGTCGCACTTTTTCTAGGAACTTTTCACTAGTGACTCCCCCACCGAAAACAATTTTGTCTGGGCGCAAAATTAACGTGGCTTGCAAAGCAGCTTGTGCCACATAATAACTCATGATATCCCATACTGGATTTGATAACGGAACTTCTTCGCCCGGCTTGTTAAGGCGCGCTTTAAACGTCGGACCTGAAACCAGGCCCTCCAAACAATCCTGATGAAAAGGACAAACACCAGCGAAATTCATATCATCCGGATGATGTTTAACTTTGACATGACCCATTTCAGGATGACCTAAAGAACCCACTAATTTACCATTAATAATTGCTCCGCCACCTACACCTGTACCAATGGTGTAATAAACCAGAGAATCCACGTCTTCATTTGCAAGTTGCGCCATGACGTATTCACCATAAGCAGAGCCGTTAACATCGGTAGTAAAGAAAACCGGAACTTTAATTGTCTTAGTCAATCGCCCTACAAAGTCTGTATTAGCCCAACCTTTTTTCGGAGTATCAGTTATATAACCATAATTAGGTGCTGTTTTTCTGACCTCAATTGGTCCAAAAGATGCAATACCAATTGCATCGACAGCAAATTGCTTAAAATAATCTACGGTTTTTTGTAACGTTTCTGCCGGCGTTGTCGTGGGAAAAGTGATTTGATCCTTTATTTGATAATTTTCATTGCCAATAGCACAAACAAACTTGGTACCGCCAGCTTCAATTGATCCTAATAACATTTATAACTCCTTAATTGACCTTTCGTTTCAATTACTTTTTTATTATAACTCTCAATTTTAGACAAAAAAGAATTTTATTAAATAAAGGCCCGCCTAACTTTTTACAACTTAAACACCGATTATTAAATTCTATATTATGCAAAAAAGAACCTGAAGTTATCACACTTCAAGTTCTTTTTTCACTTAAGCAAAGTTATTTCTATTTTTGGATAACAGGATAAAGACCAATAAGAAGCACAGGGATTTCACCCAACGTGCCATATTTAATAAATTCCTTCACTTGTTCAATTGAAGTCAGTGCAATTTTCTTCTCTCGGCCAGTCAGTTTATTTGCCAAAGCTGCAGCTTTACCTAACAATTTTGCAGTTGGCTTTTTATTAGCCTTAGCAGTCATCACACTTAGTTCTGCCTTAATTAGAGGCTGCAGTTTCTTGTCATGTACATGTTTGTTATAAATACCGTTTAAATAGACGGTAGTGCCCTTATATTTGCCACCTTTTGACACCAAGTCAACAAGCATACCATTGTGAATTGGTCTGACTTTTTTAACTTTAAAAAGAGTATTATTTTTAACAATCTTTTGCAGTACTTTTGGACTATAGGATTTACCATTAGTTTTAATTAGTGCCCCGTCTTCTGCATCAATTAGTTTAAAAACATAACCTGCACGAGCAAACTTGTTAGTTAACTCCTTATTAGAATAATGGTAAGGAGCAGCGTTAACAACAGTTGTTTTTGCAACAACATTATTTACTGCCAAGGTTGAACCTACTGGTACACTTAAGAGTACTGCTGCTATAAAAGTCTTAGGAAGACTGTGTAATTTAAATTTCATTATTGCACCTCGCTATTTAATTAGTAATGACTAAAGTATATTACAATTTATTTACAAAAGAAACAATAATGACATATTTACTTATAAAAACACTAAAAAAGACTAACCGTAACGATTAGTCTCTTGCTGAAAATTAAACTAGCTATCTAGTCTGCCACATCCTGAATTTTTACATCAGCACCCAGCAAACGCAATTTTTCTTGTACTCGGTCGTAACCCCGTAAGATATTGCCAGCATTATTAATTACCGTTTTGCCCTCTGCCATTAATCCGGCAATCATTAGGCAAGCTCCTGCGCGAATTTCTCCCGCAGAAACTGTAGCACCGTGAAGTTTAGCGGTAGGATGAATTAAAATAATGTTGTCTTCAACTTTGATGTCTGCACCCATTTTGCATAATTGCTTGATATGGCCAATCCTTTTGGGATATATCTGGTCAATAATCACGCCTTCACCGCTTTTAGCAGATAGTAAAAGAGGTGTAACCGGCTGCTGTAAATCCGTCGCAAATGCGGGATAAGAACCCGTTCTAATCTGCGTCATCTTCAAGTCACCAGCAGGATAGACAAATAAAGAATCTTCAGTAGCATCTATCACTAGACCCATTTCTTCAACTTTGGCTAAATATGAGTCCAGGTGTTCCTCAATAATGTTATGAATGCGAATACCATTTCCAATACAGCCAGCTAACGAAATATAAGTGCCGGCTTCAATCCGGTCAGGGATAATTGTATGAGGTGTCTTGGCTTCAAGCCGCTTGACGCCCTCAATCCTAATCGAATCTGTTCCAGCACCCCTGATAACAGCTCCCATATTATTCAAAAAAGTTGCTAAATCAATTATTTCTGGTTCTTTAGCAGCATTGTTGATAATAGTTTGGCCCTGAGCAGTAACGGAAGCCATTATTATATTCATCGTTGCGCCCACGGAAGGCATTTCTAAATGTATTGTGGCTCCATGCAAACCATCAGCCGGAGCCGTAATTTTTATTTGATCATCTTCATTTTTTACACATGCGCCTAAGGCTTCAAATCCCTTAATATGTTGGTCAATGGGGCGGGGACCGATATCATCTCCACCAGGGAAGCCCACAACAGCCTTACCAAAACGACCAAGAAGAGCTCCCATAAAGTAATAGGAAGCACGTAAACTCTTGATTTTACCACTTGGCAATGGGCTCATCTTAATGTGTTCTGGATTGATACGCAATGTCGTATTATTAAAGTCACTGACGACATCCATTTCACTTAGCAGATCCATTAAGTTGTCAACATCTGCAATTCTGGGAACGCCCTCCAAAATTACTGGTGTTCGCGACAAAATTGAAGCTGGAATCAGTGCAACGGTTGAGTTTTTGGCACCACCGATCCAGACATCACCCTGCAGGGGCTTTCCACCATGAATTATCATTTGCTTCATTGGCGAAAAAATCCTTTTCTATTTCGTTTAGTCATAATAATGTTAAAGGAATTTAACAGAAAAAACAAGAGAAGACCTTCGCCTTCCCCCGTCCAAAAATTTGATTTTGTATTATCTAATTACGCCAATTAAAGCTTTTCTTCAGGAAGACCGCTAGCAGCGCCAATAAATGCCTTGTATAGACCTTCTGGTCTTTGCGGCCTACTTAAAAATTCTGGGTGATATTGTGCAGCGATAAAGAATTTATTTTTAGTCAATTCAATAATTTCAACTAAATGATTATCTGGTGAAACACCGGCAAAAGTCATGCCTGCTTTTTCAAACGCATCACGAAATTCATTATTAAATTCGTAACGGTGACGGTGACGCTCTTGGATGACATCCTGATTGTCATAGGCAGCAGCCGTCTTTGTGCCCTTCTTCAAGGTTGCAGGATAAAGACCCAAACGCAAAGTTCCGCCGATATTTTCTTCATCTCGCTTATCAGCCATAATATCAATTACATTGTGCTTAGTTTTAGGATCAGCTTCAGTTGTATTCGCATCTTTATATCCCAAAACATCACGGGCAAATTCAATAGTAGCCATTTGCATACCCAAGCACACACCCAAAAATGGAATATCATTTTCGCGGGCATATTTAATCGCGGTAATCATTCCTTCAAAGCCGCGTGAACCGAAGCCGCCAGGAACAATTAAACCGTCGGATCCTTGCATGTAGTCAGCAATATTATCTTCAGTGATATCTTCTGCTTGCACCTTGTTAATTAGAACATTAGTGTTATAAGCATAGCCGGCATGTTTGAGCGCGTCGGTTACAGAAATATAAGCATCTTCAAGTTCAACGTACTTGCCAACCAAGGTAATCTTAGTTGTATGTTTAAGATTCTTAACCCGCTCGTCAAGTCGTTGCCATTCTTCCATATCAGCTTCATCTTTAGGACTCTTGATATGTAGGAAATCACAAACTTTTTGATCCATTCCCTGCTGTTGGAAAGCTAGTGGCAAATCAAAAAGTGATGGAGCGTTAATGGACTCGATAATGCGGTCAACCGGTACATCAGTAAAGTTCGAAATCTTATCTTTATGTTCTTGGTCAATTGGCATTTCTGCACGTAAAACGAGCATATTAGGTTGGATTCCGATACTCCGTAATTCAGCTACTGAATGTTGAGTTGGCTTAGTTTTCATTTCTTGAGCTGCGTGGAGATAAGGTACTAAAGTACAGTGAATGTACATCACGTTTTCTTCACCGACTTCACGCCGCATTTGTCTAATAGCTTCCATGAAAGGAGTAGATTCAATATCGCCAACAGTACCACCAATTTCTGAAATGACAACATCTGAATCAGTAGTTAAACCGGCACGCATAATTTTTTGCTTGATCATGTCTGTAATATGAGGAATTACTTGAACGGTCGCACCGTGATAATCGCCCCGGCGTTCTTTTTCCAATACTTCTTTATAAATCTTACCGGTTGTGACGTTTGAATATTTGCTCGTCCTTACATCAACGATTCTTTCGTAGTGACCCAGATCAAGGTCCGCCTCAGTACCATCATCAGTGACGAATACTTCACCGTGTTGATAAGGATTCATTGTTCCGGGGTCAATGTTAATGTAGGGATCAAACTTTTGCATCGTAACCTTTAATCCGCGGTTTTTTAATAGTCGACCTAAGCTAGAAGCGGTAATTCCTTTGCCCAGTGAAGAAACAACACCGCCAGTAACGAAGATATATTTTGTCATTAGCCAAACTCCTTTGCAAAAAATAAAAATAATCAAAAATAAAAAAAGCTCCCATACGGGAGCTTAAACGCACATAACGTGCCCAAGTAAAATACTATCTATTTTAAGACTCAAAGTCAAGAAAATTATTCTTCTTCATCTTCATCGCCGTCATCATTTAATTCAGATAACTGACCTTCAATGCCGTCTGGTAAATCTTCATCATCTTCATCATCGGTATTGACATAATCTTCGTCATCGTCAAAGTCATCAGTTTCATCATCTGCGGTGGCGTCTAAATCTTCATCTTCTGGATCATCATTATCATAATCAATAATATCATCGCTACCAGTAGCACTGGCTAAAAAGGCGTTAACTTTCTTATGGTGGGTACGAGTATCCTCCTCGTCCTCATCTTCAGGGTGGTTAACTTCTTCATCCACTGATTCATAAGGAAACCATGAACGAAGTGCCCAGACATTTTCACCCATAGAAATGAACTCACCATTAGTGTTCATATCAGTATAAAATTGGGGCAAACGTTCCCTTATTTCTTCATCACTCACGCCTAAGTATTTTTGCACGGCATTAACAATATCAGCAAAAGCCATTCTTTTATTGTTGTCTTCCAGAATTGCGCGAGCAACTTCAATCATTGATAATTCATTGCGATTTTTATTTTTAAAGTCGTTTAATCCCACAATTGTATTCCTCTCTCTTAAACAGTCTTTTTTATTTTACTAGGCGTTCAAGTAAAAATCAATGTGATGGTATAGTTACCTATTAAGTATAGACCACTATAAAGGTCATATTCAATCTGAAGTTCACGTGAACCATCATTTTTAGGGAAAAATTTAATAAATTTTGTCGTGCTTTGTAAGTCCATCTGATAACCTTGCGCAATGTAGCGGCAATTCATCCGCTCACCAACAATAAAATGTAATTGCGAGTAATTATTCTTATCAGTTCCACGCCTAATTATTACATTATTTTCTCTAATTAAAATTTTAACTGGAATTTGATTGTCTTCCAAGTATGAAACTCTGACAGCTCCCTCTGATTCAGTTAGATTACCTTGAGCTTGTTTTTTAAAAGTTTCACTTTCTTTACCTTGAATAATTCTACTAGTAAAATCAATTTTTACCTTAGTCATATACTTGATTTCTTTACAATAAAAAAGCTAATCAGGTTGATTAGCTAAAATAGCTCATTATTTTTATATCATTTTAGCAGACAACATTATAAAATAAATTATTTTATTATGCCAGTAATTACTCTAATTATTTCTTTTTAGGCACTGACAGCAAAATATTAATACCACCAATTATAATTAGGCTTGTACAAACAACAACAATAAATTTTTCACCAACATGATCAAGAATTATTCCAGCAACGACTGACGAAACGGGTCCACCAATATTGGCAGCGGTAACCCTTTGAGAATTTTTTACCAATATTTTGTTAAGCCTTCATCTTATTCTCTTTTTCTAACATGATTTTTCTCTAAAGGTTTTCTTTTTAATAATATCATTTCCCATTAATTGCTTAAAATAAGCAATTATTTTTTAATGGTTTGCGTCACATTTAAGTTATATTTACCAAAAACGGTAATTATTAGTTAACTAAACATTTATGAGTTGGTCAAATTTATCTTTATTTTCTTCGTGTAACTGGTGACTGACGAATAAAACAGTAATTTTAGGCAGATTTAAAAAGTCATTTTCTACTTTAATTGCGGCTGTTTTGTCCAAGCTGCTGGTCGATTCATCGAGTAAAAAAAGTTTACGCTTTCTAAGTAATCCGCGAGCTAATGCCAAACGCTGCTTTTGTCCGCCAGATAAACTAGCACCACCTTCGCCAACTGGGGTATCTAACTTTTGCGGCAAAGAGCTCACAAAGTCCCATAAATCAGCCTTTTCCAGTGCAGATTTTATTTCTTCATCAGTAAAATGTTGACCGAGTTCCAGATTATAGCGCACTGTATCATTAAAAAGATATGCAGTTTGATCAATGTAAACTATATTGGCACGTAAGGTACTATTATCAATATTTTTATATTCAGTATTATCTAATTCAAGTTTTCCCGTATAATCGGTTAAACGGCCAGCCAAAATTTTTAAAAGAGTACTCTTGCCACTGCCTGATTCGCCATCCACCGCAATTTTTTGTCCGTTTTCTATTGTAAAATTAAGTGGTTTTTTAAATACTGGTTTATCTGGATGATATGCAATTTGTAAATTTTTAGCTGAAATATTGATAGTAGCAATTTTTCTATCACCTTCAATATTAGCTTTAATCGGTTCATCTAATTGATATTTGCTAAAAATCGGATTGAGTGCCTGCAACTCAGTCAAAATCGGTGCAATAACAGCTAATGAATTAAAAACATTAAAGGCCAGCGAAGTAGATGAATTAATTACCCCAATAGTTACCTGCTTTTCTAAAATCAGAAAACCTGTCCAAGCCTGAATAGCTACTTGACTAATAACATTGCTGGCGCCAGCTATACTGCTATTATATGAACTGTATTTTGCTTGCCGAACTTTTGCCCCAATTAACTTTTTAACGGCGCTAGTAATCCGCTTTTCTATTTGCTGTTCAGCGGTAAAAATATTATAAGTGGCAAAGCCTTGCAGGCAATCATTAATAACATTAACTACTTTTTCATTTTCCTTACTAGTAGTGAAGTTGCTGCTGGCAACTTTTTTACGCACAAGCTGTGGCAATCCTAAAGTAAAAAAGGTTAAAATGATCACTAGTGGTAAAAAAGTCCAATTAAATTTGAGCAATGCAATTAAAGAGAAAACTGAATCGCCAAAAATTTGCACCATTGAGAATAAATTGGTAAAACCATTTTCTTCGATTAAATTCATATCATTAGTCAGCCATGAGGTGTAAACTCCAGTATCATGTTGTTCAAAACGTGAAACCGGATAGTTCTCTAAGTGCAAAATAATATCTTGCCGTAATCTTAAACTTAGGAATTGAACTGTTTTTACACTTAAAACCTGCTCACTAATTAGAAAAATGGTCATTACCAAAAATAGTAAAATATTGAGCAAAATGTACTTAAAAAAAGCTTGAAAATCAAGTTTTATCAAGCTATTCAAAATGAAAACATTAATTAATGAATTAAGCACCCGAAAAACTGAACAAATCAGTTGTAGAATAACTACCACTGTCACTTTTCCCGGTTCTTGTTTAACGTATTTAAATAGATTTTTCATAGTAATGTGACCTATAAGTTTTTTATTTCATAGTTTATGTGACTTGCTGTAGCAAAAGCTGTTTGTAAATAAGTTTATCATGATTAATCCTAAATTAAAATCTCATTTTTACTTAATTTATGCTGTAAAAATTGGCTAAATTATCATAAAAAGGAAGATACAAAAAAAGAGCAAAAATACTTTTGCTCTTTTTTACTCTGTAACAAATATCTTTAAAGAAAACCAAAATATTTGTTATTTAAACTAGGTATAAACTTTCAAATTTGTTCATAAAACATAATTAAAGTTCTATTACTTAATAAATTCAAAGTAAATATCAATTTACCAGTCAGGTTCTGGTAAGATGACAATTACATCTCTCAACAAATCCATAATATATCTCCTTTTATATCAATATTATTAACACCTTTTATGCTACTACTAATAGCACCATTTACAAGTATATTTTCATATTTGAAAACTTATTTAACCAGCTTATTAACAAACGTGCTAAATCCTGCTTTATTTAATATGTACCTGATTTCAGTAGCTTCGTTATTCTTTTGCTTAACAAGGTCACTGAAATATAGTCCTAATATTTTTGTAAGAGCTAAATTTATTTTCCCAGGTAATTTTCTCAAAAAATCCAATGGCTCGTAACAATAATCAATTTTTCCTAATTCAATACACCAGTTGACATAATTAACCATTAAGACACTTAAAGCAACCTCAGTTTTATTTTCCCTTTTTTCAGAGCCATTATAGCGTCTAATGACATTTTTAACCAAGAAAGTAGCTTCTTCAATGTTATATATACGAATGATATTTGCTAGTATCACAATGCGATAATATTCATTTTCATCAGTGTCTTTTTGGAAAATCATTTTCTTAATCTGATTTTTTTGTTTAGTTGTTAATTTTTTGAGAGCTTTTCTATCATGAGTATCAGCAATCAATTTGGCTGCTATTTTAGTAAATTTAATAGCAGGAGTTTGAATTTTGATCTTCTCTAGGTCTTTAATCACTTTATTGATTTCGTCATCATTATCTTCAGTTGCAACCTTTATAAATTTATTGTATAAGTCAGTTGCTTTTTTCTGATCATTTTCTTTAATTGTAATGTCTCCGAAAAATTCCTTAGGATTGACATCATGGCTTTTTAAAATTTCTAAAAAGTCGTTTATACCAATATCATTCAACCCCCGCTCCACTTTAGAGTAAAAGGATACAGAAATAACACCAGCTGCCATTTCTGTTTGTGTTAATCCCAATTGTTGGCGCAAATTTTTAAGTTTATCACCTATATAATTCATTAACTCACCTATCTCTTTTTGTTTATTTATGCACTTACAATTATGCTCACAATTGCTCAAACTAGCAAAATTTATTATTTAATTTTAATAAAAAACGCGAAAAAGACAAACAAGTTAAACTATACGGCTTAAATTTGCTATAATTTAAGTAATTAATAACATTTTAAGCAGATTTGTTAAATAGCTATAGGGGATATACATGCCAAACTTTCATAGTAATAGACTAGCTAAAGAAGTAGTTTTAAGAGATCCGGTACACGAATACATTCACATTGAAGATCAGGTTATTCTGGACATTTTAAAGACTAAAGAATTTCAGCGCATGCGTCGTATCAAGCAGTTAGGACCGATTGCCTATGTTTTTCCCGGTGCTACTCATACCCGCTTTGAACATAACTTGGGTGTTTATGAATTAACTCGCCGCATTTGTAATATTTTTGCCAAAAAGTATCCTTCAAGACGCTCAGGTGATGGACTTTGGGATGACAATAACAGGCTTTTAGTGGAATGTGCTGGTCTTCTTCACGATATTGGTCACGGCCCCTATTCTCACACTTTTGAACACCTTTTTGGAACTGATCATGAAAAAATCGGGCAAAAAATTATTATGGACCCCAGCACCGATATTAACCGCGTCTTAAGCCAAGTTTCGCCCAACTTTCCTGCCTTGGTTGCCAGCGTGATTGCAAAAACGTACCCTAATCCCCAAGTAGTAAAAATGATTTCGAGCCAAGCAGATGCAGATCGGATGGATTATCTTAAACGTGATGCCTATTTTACTGGTGTTACTTACGGTGAATTTGACTTGTCCAGAATCTTGCAGGAAATTCGTCCATACAGTGATGGCATTTGCTTCACTATGGCTGGAATGCACGCTGTTGAGGACTACATCGTTTCCCGTTACCAAATGTACCAGCAGGTCTACTTTCACAGGGTCGGACGCTCAATGGAAGTTATTTTGCAGCATTTACTTGAACGAGCAAAAATTGCTTACCAACAAGGTAATTTGCCGGTCACACCTAGCTTAGCGAAATTTTTAGCTGGCAATTGGGATCTTGCCGACTATCTCAAATTGGATGATGGCGTGATGGAAACTAATTTTTCAATGTGGACTAAATCAAGTGATCCTATCCTAGCTGATTTGAGTAAACGTTACCTTTTCAGACGACCGCTTGCCAGTGTTTGCATTGATGAAGAAACTAAAAGTTTGTTGCCCAAGCTAAAAACCTTAATAAAACAAGCCGGTTTTGACCCTAATTATTATACTGATACCAACTCTGCATTTGATGAACCCTATGACGCTTATAAACCAAGTGGCAAAAATGCTAACAGTCAAATTGAAATCATGCAGAATGACGGTCAATTAATAGAACTATCACAACTAAGTCCGCTTGTCCGTTCACTTAACGGAACATTGCAGGGCGATGAGAGGTTTTTCTTCCCCAAAGTTATGATGTCTAACAACCTTGAACCACAAATTTTTGATCCCCTGTATCAAAAGTTTCAACGTTACGTCAAAAATGGTACTCTACGCTATATTAGAAAACCCAAAAAATAAAAAACTGAATCTGCTAGATTCAGTTTTTTGCTGTTTATTCAAAGACAATTTCACCCTTTAACATTTTTTACCAAGTGAATTTCTCTATCAAACAGCTGTTTCATTTGCTTGTTAAAACTGTGAGCGATAAAAATTACTGTAGCAGGGGTAGCTATAACCTCATGCAAAATTTGCATTGTTGCTTCTTGGTCAATGGCACTAGTGCCTTCATCAATCAAAATAATTTCACTCTGATGAACTAAAGCTCGTACCAACACAATCTTTTGCCTTTGACCACCTGAAATATTCAATTTATTAAGATCAATCTTTTGTTCCAACCCGTTATCAAATTTGGCAATGTCTCCAGCTAATTGCACTTTCTCAGTCAGAGCTGGTAAAGCACTCTTTAGTTTATCGACAAACATCGTCATGTTATCGGCAATGCTGACGGGAAAGAGAACTGGATCTTGGGGAATATAACCAATTTTACTCATATCGGGTGTAACCACGACTCCGTTTTTATTTTTAAAAATGACTTGACCAGAACTTGGTTTAATTTGACCTAAAATCAGCTTAAATAATGTTGATTTTCCGGCTCCAGAATCACCAGTTAATAGTATTTTTTCGCCAGGTTTCACATTAACGTCAGGAAAGAGCAAACTCTCACCATTGGGAAATTTTAGGCTCAGATCATGCGTACTAATTGCAGCAGGCGTTGCTACCTTTTTAGTCTCTACTTTTTCTATCGGTGCAGCCGTTTTAGCAATTTCTTTGTTTAAAGATTGGGTTCCCTTCATTTGACCATAACGATTAACTATAAGTTCAATACTTTGCCTTAAATAGAAATTACAATTGCCTACCCCAGTGATTGCACCAAATGCCACTAAGTTAACTTGGAACAAATAACCCGCTAGTAAGAATAAAATTAATGAAAAAGAAACTGATACCAATCCGTTAATTATACTTAGTAATTGCGTAACCCCATTTTGCTTAACATAAGAATCTTCTAGCTCTTTAGCTGCATCATTAGTTACTTTAAATAGCTTTCCTCCGGCAAAATAACGTTGTAGTTCTTCAAGGCCATTAAGCCACTTTTCTAAACAATCGAGATATTGATTATTACTCTTTGAAATCTTGGTCATTGAATTTTGTAGTGGCTTTTCTAATAGTTTTGGTAACAATAACGAAATAGCCACCATCAAAATAATTGTTAGAAGTAAACTCCAGTGTAATGAAATAAGCAGAACAACTACAGATACTAGATTAATAACACCACCAATTAGACTAAAAAATGGTGCAAAATAATTTTCTTGGCTCTGATTCAGGTCATTTGTTAATCGATTTTGAATCTGGGCAACAGAATGCTCTTTTTGATCCGCATAAAAGTGAGATACAGATCTTTTTCTGATATGAAAATTAAATTCCTCTTGTTGTTTTGATAGAAGGAACGCATGCAGTCCTTGTATTATATATTGAAATAGGAAAGGCATAAATGAAATGACATTTATAATTAAAAACTGTTGGAATTTCTGTTGCTGAATTGCTGTGGTTAAAAGCATAATTAATTGTGTAGTTACAATTGGTAAAGTCCATTCTAAAACGGTAATCAAAATTAGTATCATGAAGCGTAAAGGACTTTGTCTGTACAAGTCTTTGATTGTCATAGTGGTTTTTCTCCTTTCTTTTAGTTTATTTTTATTATCTGGGTTAAAAATTCTTAATACGAAAATATAATTTGAGTTGCAAGTCACATTTTTATTTTGTTTGTTTAACTAGGTGAATTTCCCTATCAAAGAGTTGCTTCATTTGTGTATTAAAACTATGAGCAATAAAAATCACTGTGGCTGGTGTTGCTGTAACTTCCCGTAAGATTTGCATTGTTGCTTGCTGGTCAATAGCACTAGTACCCTCATCGATTAAAATAATTTCACTTTGGTGAACTAATGCCCGCACCAGAACAATTTTCTGTCTTTGCCCACCTGAAATATTCAATTTATTTAAATTAATTTTTTGGTTCAAGCCTTTATCAAATTTAGCAATATCACCTGCCAGTTGCACCTTCTCTACCAGTTGAGGTAGAGCACTTTTTAGTTTATCGGCAAACATTGTCATGTTATCGGCGATGCTTACTGGAAAAAGTACCGGATCTTGGGGAATATAGCCAATTTTACTCATGTCGGGGTTAACTATATTACCATTTTTGTTTTTAAAAGTGATTTGTCCCGAACTAGGTTTAATTTGCCCTAAAATGAGTTTGAATAACGTTGATTTACCTGCTCCAGAGTCACCGGTTAAAAGAATTTTTTCACCGGCTTTTACATCAATATCAGGAAACAGCAAACTTTCACCATTAGCAAATTGCAAACTGAGATCGTGTGTAGTAATTGCAGCGGGTGTCGCCACTTCTTTTATTTCTTTTGTTGTTACTGGCGCGGCCGTTTGGGCAATTTCCTTGTTCAGAACGCCCGAACCTTTCATTCTGCCGTAAGAGGTTACTATAAACTGAATTCCTTGTTTCAAGTAGTTTAGGCAATTGCCTACTCCTGTAATGACGCCGAATACAACCAGATGTTGTTTGAACAAATAACCTGCCAGTAAAAATAAAATCAATGAGAAAATTGTTGATACCAAGCCATTAATGATAGTCAATAACTGCATGACTCCATTTTGCTTAACATTAGCATCTTCTAATTCCTTCGCTGCAGCACTTGTTACCTTAAATAATTTTGCACCACTAAGATAACGCTGTAGTTCAGCAAGTCCATTCAGCCATTTTTCCAACTTGTCAAGATACTTTTGATTGCTCTTTGAAATATTAAGCATTGACTTTTGTAACGGCTTCTCAAGCAGCTTGGGTAAAGCTAAAGAGATTAGCACCATGATTAATATTGTTATGAGCAAACTCCAATGTAATGAGAGCAATAAGACAACAGTCGCAATTATAATGACTATTCCGCCAATTAAACTAAAAAGAGGGGAAAGAAAATTTTGCTGACTTTGAACCAAGTCATGGGTTAAGCGGTTTTGAACTTGTGCTACTGCATGGTCTTTTTGATCTGCATAAAAATGTTTAGTGGTTTTATCCCTGATTGCAACATTATATTGCTCTTCCTGCTGAGACAAAATGTATTGTGACAGCCCCTGCAGTAAATAATCTGACATTGCACAGACAAAAGCACATACAATAGCAATTAAAAACATTTTAAAATTGCCTTGTTGAATTGCGGTTGTTTCAATAATACTGAATACCGTACTAAGAATTAACAGTGCATAGAAACTGACATTGATTAAAAGTAAAATAATAAAACGTAAGGGATTTTGTTGATAAAAGTCTTTAATTGTCATCCGAATTACCCTTCTTTTTATTTGATTGTAAATGAATTTGATAATCAAATTTTTCTTTTAATTCGGGGCTAAAGTTATGAGCAATCATTAAAACCGTCTTATCAGTATCAAGTAAATCACCAATGATTGCACTAGTGGCATTACTATCTATTGCACTAGTAGCCTCGTCTAGTAGCAGAAACGGCTCATCATGAACCTCCGCTCGAGCTAAGACTACCTTTTGTCTTTGTCCACCTGATAAATTGCCCTGATCCAGATCAACCACAGTATCAATTTGCTTGGGAAACTTGGCTAAATCTGGCACTAACTGAACTCTTTGAATGACTTCTTTGAGCTTGCTAGTCAATTTACGATTAAACATCGTAATATTATTAGCAATAGTGTCAGGAAAAAGAGTTGCATCTTGAGCGACATAACCTAACTGAGTGTTTTGCGGTAAAATTTTGGTGCCGTCTTTAGCAGTGAAATAAACTTCACCTGTTTCAGGTTTAAGTTGTCCCAGTAAAACTTTGAATAAAGTCGACTTGCCTGTACCAGAATCACCAGAAAGTAAAACTTTATCACCTTTGTTGATCGTAAAATCAGGATAGGTAATACTTTCACCATTTTGGTATTGCACCATTAAATTGTGACACTCTACGCCATAAGCAACAGTACCTTTTTTTCTTTCAGGTAGTGGTTCTGTCAATTGTGCAATTTCCTGACGCAATTTTTTGGTGGATCTCATCTGCGTCATTGCACTAATAACTGACCAGAGACCATTAAAAATTGTTGAAGCGAAGCTACCAGCTATAAACCAATCACCTAAAGTAATCACATGTGCAAAAAATAGCAGCCCACTCCATAAGCTTGCTCCTATTTGACCAATGGCATTGCCTAAGCCATTAATGCTAATAGAAATTCCTTGCACTTTTCTTCTATAAATATTGGCTGCTGCCAGTTTCCGGCTGTCTTGGCCAAGTGCTCTGTCCAAGCGAGCTCCCGCACTGTAACGGCGTAATTCTCCTAATCCGGAAAACCAATTTTCAATGGTATTTAAAAGCTGTGCGTTTTTCTTAGCTGCTGCAGCTGTAGAATTCGATAACTTTTTGGTCATAATTTTAGGTAGCATCAGCACAATAATTGCCGCTACAGCAACAAATAAAATTAATGACCAATGCAGAGTTATCAATGTGCCAATTGCAAAGACAAGACTTAACAAATTGGTCCAAATTTCAATCCAAGGTGTAGCATAATCATCTGTTAAAATCTTGAGATTGTTGCCTAACTCATTTTGCATTTCTGATACTTTATAACCGCCAGAATTGTAATACCGCCGCATTATTTGGGCACGAATGTTGTGCACGCATTCCTGAATTTGTTTGTTGAACAAAAAAGTACCTAACGGCAAAGACAAGACTGTGAATATAGAAAAAGCAAAATCAATAAGCATCCACAATACAAATCTTTCCCAATTACCTTTAGTTAAATCATTAATTGCATATTTAAAAAGATAGGTCGAGATTGTTCCACCCACGGCATAGGCAAAAAAGATAAACAGAATGAAAATTGCTCGTGGAATATTAGTTTTTAATAGCTCTTTGAGTGACATCGCTTTTCGTCCTTTCATTTTTACTATGATTTTATTAAACTTTAATTTAATTTTAAATGCAATCAAATTTTACCAAAAGGTCATTTTATTGAACTAAGTGGTCATTTGCCCAAACTAAAAGACCTGCTTTAATTAAGCAGATCTTCTAGTTTATCTTTTATTTGTGTTTATCTTTTTCATATCTGGTATTAAATAAAGGACTAAGTGCTTCGTGCTTTTGAATGCACTTGATTGCATCCCCAATAAGTGGACCAACCGAAACTAAAAGTGTTTTTTCCAGTTTCTTTTCAACTGGTTGATTGATGGAGTCCGTTAATACCAAGTTTTTAATCG
The DNA here is from genome assembly GCF_016100925.1 of Lactobacillus sp. W8093. Classification (NCBI taxonomy): domain Bacteria; kingdom Bacillati; phylum Bacillota; class Bacilli; order Lactobacillales; family Lactobacillaceae; genus Lactobacillus; species Lactobacillus sp. W8093. The sequence goes on from NZ_JACFRL010000004.1 coordinate 39,303, forward strand.
GAGAATCGTTTAATCTTTGAATAGCAGGACCTGATAAAACTGCATGTGTAGCACTAGCATAAACTTCTGTTGCTCCAGCATCTATTAATGCTTGTGCAGCTAGGGTGATTGTTCCTGCTGTATCAATCATGTCATCAATAATGATAGCGCGCTTACCTTTAACGTTACCAATGATATTCATTACCTCTGAAACATTGGCACGTGGGCGACGTTTATCCACAATTGCAATTGGTGTCTTTAAAAACTCTGCTAACTTGCGGGCACGAGTCACACCACCATGGTCAGGTGAAACTACCACGGCATCTTTTTGCAAATTATTCCTTAAAAAGTAATCAGCAAGTAAAGGTGCACCCATTAAATTGTCAACTGGGATATCAAAGAATCCTTGAATTTGTGGGGCGTGAAGATCGAGTGATAAAACTCTAGTTGCACCAGCTTCTTGCAACATATCAGCTACTAGTTTAGCAGTGATTGGCTCACGGGGTCTTGTTTTACGATCTTGACGAGCATAACCATAGTAAGGAATTACAATATTAATCGTCTGTGCACTGGCACGGCGCACAGCGTCAATCATGATTAGCAACTCCATTAAGTTATCATTAACCGGCACACTGGTTGACTGAATTAAATATACATCTTTACCCCGGACAGATTCATCAATATTAATTTGAATTTCGCCGTCACTAAAGCGTTGAACGCTGGACTTACTTAGGGGTACCCCCACACGTTCGGCAATTTTTTCTGCCAGCGGAACGTTTGAATTAAGGGCAAACAACATCATATTGTCTTTATAAGACATAATTTCCTCCGTATTAAAATTGTTAACAACTTATTATTTTACCAAAAGTTGTCTGAAAAAGTTACTTCCTATATTATTATTCAACTTTAATGAATGACATTCAAGCCTTGAATACTAGATTAAACCGTAAAATAGGACTTTTTAACAAAATAATTCATAATTTATCAAAGAAAAACCTTTCAGTTGGTTTAAATACCATCTGAAAGGTTAGCCAAAATTATTCGTAGCCAAACATTTTATTCTCCCTGTAATACACGGCTAACATTGCCATGATATCTTGTGAGCAACTTGCCAGCAGCATTTTTATCTTTTTTAGTTTTTGCCATTATTATGGCTAAGTCAACTTTGTTATCGGCTTGTTTTAAGTAAGCTAAAGCCTCCTCAGTGGTAACACTTGTAGTCTCACTTATAATGCGACATGCACGGTCAACTAACTTCGCATTAGTCGGTTGCACATCAATCATCACATTCTGGTAAACTTTACCTTGTTTGATCATTACACCGGTTGAAATCATATTTAAAATCATTTTTTGTGCTGTACCGGCTTTCATGCGTGTTGACCCTGTGACCACCTCAGGTCCAACAACTGCCTCTATCGCAATCTCGGCTGCTTGACCAATAACTGAGTTTGGCACACAAGCTACTGCAATGGTTAAGGCACCCTTTTTCTTGGCATATTCCAGTCCGCCAACAACATAAGGAGTCCTACCACTAGCAGCTAATCCAATAACCACGTCATTAGCAGTTATTTTTATTTTGTTTAAATCAGTACTGCCCAGTACAGTAGAATCTTCTGCACCTTCTACGGCAGAAAACATTGCACCTTTACCACCGGCAATTAAACCAACTGCTCTCTCCGGTTTAATACCATACGTAGGCACTAATTCTGCAGCGTCCAGCACGCCTAAACGGCCACTGGTGCCAGCACCCATATATACTAAACGGCCACCTTGCGCATATCTTTTTGCGGTTTCATCAATCGCAAGTGCAATTTGTTTTTCTGTAAGTGCAACAGCTTGAGCTGCCTTTTGATCTTCTACATTAATCGTCTTTACCATATCAAGTGTGGACATGGTATCAATGTGAGTCGTAGCAGGATTACGAGTTTCGGTCACTAAATTTTTTATTGCCATATTATTCCTAACTTATTTTTTAATTGATATAGTTAAATCTTATTCTGGAAATAGTTCATTAATTCGGTTTTGATCAACACCAAAGAACCAAGTACAAATGAAACCACCTAAATATGCGATTAACATGGCAATCACAAATTGTAACTGTTGTCCTGGTTGAATTATTAGTAAACCAAAAATTCCTGAAACGCCCTGAGAAACAGTCCCTAAATGAAAGAGTGAGGCTGCTATACCGCCAAAGCCGGCACCCAAACACGCAGTAATAAAGGACCTGCCTAATGGAAGTGTGACAGCGTACATTAAAGGTTCGCCAACACCTAAAATCGCAACTGGAATTGAACTCATGACCAGTTTCTTAAACCTTTTGTTCTTACTCTTAAAGTATAAAGCAAGTCCAGCTCCAACTTGACCGCCACCGGCCATTGTTAAAATGGGTAATAAATAGTTAATTCCGTGAGTAGGACCAGTAGGGTCATTCAACATAACGTGGATAGGAGTTAGAGCTTGATGCAATCCTACAGAAACCAAGCCTAAGAACGTTGAGGATAACAGATAACCACCGATCCAGCTTAATTTGGTGTATAAGAAATCAAGGACTACATAAATAATATTTGTTAGCCAATTTCCGACAGGCTGCAGGAAAACTACTGAAATCAAGCAGCAGAAAATCAGTGTCAAAATCGGAGTGAAAAATGTATCGAATATATTAGGCATCCATGTTCTAATCCATCTTTCCGTCAGTGCGATAAATATACCCATAAATAAAGCGGTCAGTAAGCCACCGACACCCGTAACATAAGGTTTATTTGTGAAGGGCATAGAAATTGCAAGCGAAGCTAAAGGAAATGTTGGTAAACCTAGACTTAAACAGAAGATACCGCCAATACCGCCAAGGATTGGACTACCTTTAAATTCTTTGGCGGCGTACATCCCTACAAATACTGGTAAAAAGGCAAACAGACCCCAGCCAATTGTTTTAATAGCCATGTACCACCAGTCATTAGCAAATGCACTGCCAGTTTGGTAGTCAATAACATTGGTAATACCATTTACCAGTCCTGCGGCAATAATACCTGGTAAGAGCGGTACAAAGACATTAGCAATATGATGTAACCCTCTTTGGAGTGGTTTGTCATGCTTAGCCTTTTGGGCAGCTTTATTTTCCTGGGCTTGTTTTTTCACCTCTGCTAAATCACTGTTACCATCTTCAGTAGTGAGGTTGATATCAGCTAAATTAGCCATTATTTGAGCTACTTTCGTAACTTTTCCGGGTCCTAAAACAATTTGCAGCGTTTCTGATTGTACAACTCCTAAAACACCAGCGACTTTTTTCAAAGCATCAATATTAACTAGTGAATTATCTTTGACAGTTAAGCGCAACCTTGTCATACAAGAAACAATTTCACTTATATTTGATTTACCACCGACTAATTCTAATATTTCTTGTGCTAAATCTTGCTCAGATTTTTTTGTCATTTTGCTCACCTCACTAGTTCATTTCATCCAAAGCCCAATTATAGGCATTTGGTGCAGCTTTGGCCCAATAAGTCCAGTTGTGATTATCGCCACTGTCTTTGACATATTTAACACTGATATTGTTACTTTGCAATTTTTTCACAAAGCGGTTAACATCTTTTACCGGTACAGTAGTATCTGATGATGTGGTTTCGACAAAAAACTTGCTTTTGGCTGATTGATCACCAAGGTAATTTGTCGGGAATAAAGACTGGTAAACTTTATCCGACCAGCTCTTTTTTCCATCAGTAAACGCGTGCATGCTCATTTTAATAGGGTTAGTGTTAGGCAGGTTATACCACACTGAAGGTGAAATCAAAACTGCCTTACCAAACAAGTTAGGATATTTCAGGACAAATCTGGCTGCTCCATAGCCGCCCATTGAAATCCCACCAATAGCCGTGTGATCAGGATCAGTTTTAGTTTTATAAAGTTTATTAATTGTCGGGACCATGTCGTGAACGATGGCATCTTCCATTGGCAAACCGTCTTTTTGATTAACATAAAAACTGTTAAACCCATCTACAAAAACCACTATCATTTTCTTGTTCTTGCGGTGGACTAAACCATCCAAGATCTGTTGAGAATTAAACCTTTCAAGTAAGTTCCTGTGATTGCCGTTTACACCGTGCAGCATGTATAAAACAGGATATCTTTTATTGCCACTAGGGTCATAACCCGCTGGCAGATAGACATCATAATTCCAGTCCAAGTGCATTTTTTTGGAATACATCGTAGTAGTAACTACTTGACTCTGATTTGGCTTGACAGCAGGATTAGCTGCCTTCTTTTTACTGCCACAACCAGCTAAGAAGAAAACAATCGGAAGTAGCGTTAAAATTGCTAATCCGCATTTTTTAATTTTCATTTTCGACTCCTTTAATAAGATTACAGAAAAATAATTTAAGTGAATATTTTTATATCCTTCGACAAAATATTTACTCAAAACAGTGTCAACACAAAGTAAGTATAGTATTAATTATACCAATTTTCAATATTATAAATATATTATCTAAAATTTAGGTAATTATTGCACTATACCAATTTTATGATTAATAGATTGCTTGACCTAGTATTTTAGCTGGAAAAATCGAGACATTCCTGCTAGATGGCTTTTTAATTTTACACAAATAACCCCTAGTCTTTTTTCAGTTCCACAAAATGAATTTTCTGACCTGCACCTATTTGATCTAAAAGCGGTAGGTCTTGAGGCACGACATGTCCCAAAATGTTAACTTTCTTATCTACTGGTAAATCACGCTTAGTTATTTGTAATTCACCCTGATAACGCAGATATAATTTATTATCACAGGTAATTGTTCCCTTAGGACGTGCACTTACTTTTGTCTGTGGTTCTGTGTTAAAAAGCTGGCGGCTACGCCCCTCCGTCAACCTAATCACATCTCGTGCCACATCTGGACGATTGCTCCATTCATAATTGAATAATTCAGGCAGGTTCCCATCAACGTGAAGTGTAATAGTCTGCTGTTTGATGTAATTTTTAAAACAGTCAATCATATTCGTTGTTAGGGAACCATCACCAATAAAGACATGATCGCAACCAAGCTGTTTCAATTCCAATGCGGCAGCTAAAGGATTCTCACCTCTATGTTTTTCAAGAGTTGGCAGTCCAGCATGAATAGGTCCACGCAGAACATCATCGCCCGCAACAAACGCCATCGTTTCCAAATTCATTTGGTGTAACCAATTATTTTTTTGTTCCAACCAATTTGCATCTAGGCCAGTTTCTGGGCGCGGATAAAAGTTATGCCAAGCTTGTAAATTTTCGAAACTGGCGCCGTGTTCTCGTAAAGCTGTGATGTCATCTTCATTTATAGTGCTGGCATTCAGAGCAATGGGCATTTTCTGCGAAAGTTTAGCTATAGTAGCTGACGTCACACCATCATCTATTCTTAGTCCAGTTAACCCCAGACTTTCAATCTGCTTTTCGTTATCTAATGCAATACCTAATTGCTCTAATCCCTCCTCAGAAACGTCGGCAATTATGTCTGTTTCTAAATTCTGACACCACTTCGTTAACTCAGCTAATCTTTTCAAAACAACTTTTTGATCATCTTCTGGTATATGCAATGAGGTAAAGACAGTGGTTAAACCAGCATTACGCATTGCCAGCAAATAATTATAATCTGCAGCCGTTAAGTCGCGGTTGAGATATATTGAAAAACCTAGCATGTGTTTCTATTTCTCCCTTTTTATGAAATCACTTACATCAATTATTATACTATTTTATTTACGGTAAAAAATGAGCAAATAAAAAAACCGTGAACAATTTGTTCGCGGTTTTTAAAACAAAACTACGTATTAGTTTTCTTGCAAAATGAATGTACTCCACGGCTCAATTTTTTGCAATAAGTCTAAGTCATCTGCACATAAACGTCCAACCAAGTTACGTCTACCATCATTTGGAAAAGGTGTTAAGACAATCTGCAATTCACCTTTATAACGAGGATACTGGTCATTAACAACTACAATATCTCCGCGTTCAAAAGTTGGTTTATTATTATTGTGAGCTGGAATATCTTCCTTTGCATAAATAACACGTGGCTGAGTATCACGTAGTAAGAATTCTGAAGCATCGCCACGGTATAAATGTGGTTCTTTTAAGCAAATAGTTCTTTCAATTGGCTTAGTTCCCTCATCAAATTCCATTGTCAAAGTGGCAAAAGGACTCTTAAAAGCCTTAGCTGCAGCAGCTAATTCATCTTCACTAGCAAAAGCGTTACCAATAATTATATCATCAATCTTTTTGCTCAAACGTAAGTGAGTAACTTGACTAAAAATATTGCGTTGGCGATCGCTCTCCATAGTCGGAAGCCCTTCATGAACAGGCCACGGACCAAATTTCGCATTCTTTGATGAAATAAACGCAGCTGTATGTAATCCATAATCACGATATTTCTGCGAATACTCATTAAAAAATTTTTCACTTAATCCAGTGTACTCTTGAGGATAAAAGTTATGACAACCGATCAAATTATCAACTTCAGGATCATAAGCCATAATACTGTCAAGATAATTTGTACCCCGACTCATATTTAACTCAATCTTAAGCCCATAGGGATTATGAGTCATCGCAGCCTCTTCCATGCCGCTGAAGCCTTCATCTAACCTTAAGCCCCAAACACCTAAGTCCTTGAAAAAGACCAGATCGTTATAGTCAATTTTTAATTCTTTAAATAAAACAGGGTTAATATCTACTACAGTTTTAAAGCCTAGTTCATTAGCATAAGCTACATCTTTCTTTAACTTTGCGAGGATATCTTCTCCACTCGCACTTTTTAACTGCAAAAGTGATGTAAATATTCTGCTATAGCCATAATGATGGGCTAAATCCATATATTCTTTATCCTGTTCAAATGTACTTTGCTCGGGATAAAGTGAAATACCTAATTGCTTCATTTAAAACTCCTTAAAAGATTATTCAGCTGCAGGTTTAACATTGTTAGCGGCTTTAACAAATGGTACATAGATTAAGAAGCCTATAACCATATTTACCGCCTGTAAAATGATTGAACGCCAATCCAATGTGCCGATAAACGCATTTAGAAATGGTGGCATACACCATGGCACATTAGCCTTAATTGGTGCTACCCAACCAAGATTTAGTGCCGCGTATGAAGTTGAAACCATTACAATCGGAGCTAGAATGAATGGAATAAAGTAAATCGGGTCCAAAACAATTGGCATACCAAACATTACTGGTTCGTTAATATTAAATAATCCTGGAACCAATGAAACTTTAGCAACTGCACGTTGATCTTCACGCTTAGAAAATGCCAGAATAGCCAAAATTAGAAGCAGAGTTGAACCTGCACCACCGATCCAGACATAAAAGTCAAAGTCAGTTCTAGTCCAAACGTAAGGTAGCGGTTTACCATTTTGACCAGCATTAATATTTGCAATCTGTGCTGTCATCCAAATAGTTTCGGTAATCGGCATAAGTACATTCGTACCGTGAATACCAAAGAACCAAAATACTTGGACCAAAATAGTGATAAGAAGCACACTACCATATCCTTGACCAATCTTAAGCAAAGGATCCTGAATAGTCTTAGAAATAAAGTCAATCACCGTTGTTTGGTTGAGACTAAATAGGTAATCAATTACGCCAACAGCGTACAAACCTACTGTTGCAGGAATAATGCCAGTAAAGGCATTAGAAACTGCAGGTGGGACACTATCAGGCATTTTAATAGTTATATGTTTCTTAACCAAGTAAATATATATTGTAACTGAAATAGCACCCATAATCATGACGGTAAAGAACCCGGCAGATCCAAAGTATTTATTAAAGTTAAAATAACCCCAAGCACTAACATTTTTACCAGTTACTGCAGTACCAGCGTCAGTTAAAGTTTTAATATCACCCTTAGTTAAGGCATTCTTCAAATCAACAGTGAAGTTTTGTGGTAATCCCATAATGAAAGTACCCAAACTGACTAGACCACCAGCGATTGGTTCAACTTTGTATTGCACACATAATTGATAACCAAATGTGAACGAGAATAACAGACCCAAAATGGCCATAGTACCCGTCCAAACTAGTGAGTTGAGGCTAATCAGCCACTGCATTGAATTGACAAAGCCAATCCAACCAAAATTAGTTGGAATGTCCCTGACTAAAGCATTAAGAACGGTAGCGAAAGAACCGGCTAATGTTAATGGCATAATTGCAATGAAAGCATCACGTAACGCCACGAGCCAGCGAATCGAACCAATCTTAGCAGCAATCGGAACGACATGCTTATTTAACCAGTTAATCAAAGCATTCATAATTATTTCCTCCTACTAAATTTTTACTCCACTTGTATTATACCACATTGTTTGGAAACGCTTTACTTTTTTCGCTAAAATTGTTGCGGCAGTAAGCTTTTCGGCTTTGGTATACACCAAAATATGTAGTACATATAGAGTATATTTTGATACAATATAAAAGTGGTATATACCATAATTTTTTTGTATTTTTCTTTTAATAGATATACAAATTAAAATATAAACATAGTTAAACACAGCAAATTCAATTGAATACTAAATAATTCAAACAAAAGTGTCTGGGAAAAAGTGCTCTTTGAAGTTAAATTAAAAAATTTACAATTTAAAAAGACCGACAAATCAACGTTTTATTGACTTGATTTGTCAGCCTTTTTAGTTAGGTTAGAGTTTTTTCCCAGACCCTTTTTTAAATTTGTTAAAAACTATTTATTAGTTGCAGCATAGTCTGCAATATTTAAAATTTGCTGGAAACCATTAGCACTCGTAACAGTTAGCATTGAATTATTATTAATAAACTGCACTGCACTCTTGTCTACACCATTCACGCTAGCTACCAAGTTAACAATTTCTTCGGACTCTGCAAAAGACAAATTCTTCAAGTCATTGACAATAACTTTTTTACCGTTTAAAGCAGCTTTCGCAGCAGTGATTTGATTTACAGAATCGGTAATATGAGCAACAGTAGAGATTGCACTGTTAACCTGATTGCCCGTTGCAATTGCACTATCATAAGCATCACGAGCTGATTTAGCAGAAAGCTTATAGGTATCACTTGCTTTTACTGAAGCATCCTGACTTAGTAAATCACTAAGTGCCTTTTTATCTGTGGCTGTGGCAGTGACAGTTTCACTCTTAGCAGTTTCTGGTGTGTTAACCGGAGTTAACTTGGCACCACTTACTAAGCTGATATCTTCTTCTTTAAGATACCCATTCTTATCACTTTGCAGTTTATAGAATAATTCTGCCTTATTGTCAGCACTTACCCAAATATAACGAAGTTCAGTTACTCGTGCTCTATGTCCTTTAGCAAAAGTTTTGGTAGGTTGAACTACACCCTTGTTGTTATAAACATTTGTATTCCGTGCCAAAGTGACAGTAGTTACATCAGTATCATTTTCCGGCTTGGAATTTGAAGGTTTTAATTGCTTACCATTAACAATTCCTACATTATTCTTCTTTACCCATTGGTCAGCACCCGGATAATTTGTGTCATTTAGGTGATAATACAATTTCTTGCCAATGTATTTTAATTCATCGACTGTAACCTTTTGTCCTGTTCTGATTAAGACTTTAGTAGACTTACCATTACCATCATATATGTAAGCATTGTGGCTCAAGGTAATTACAGTTGGATCATTTTGGTTGTCACTCGGGGCATTATCATTTTTACCGGGCTTTTTATTAACAGGTTTTAATTTTGCACCAGTTGTTTTACCCACATTGGCTGCCTTAATAAACTGATTATTTTGACCATTTATTCTGTAGAAAAGCTTTTTACCAATGTAAATTAACTGATCAACAGTAACTGTTTGCCCTTTTTTAATCTTCTTCTTTTCTGTCTTACCTTTAGCGTCATAAATATAGGCATTGTGCTTAATCTTAGCTTTTGCTGTAGGTGCTGATTTAGTAACTTTTTTACCATTAACATAACCTACATTAGCTGCTTTAACGTAGGCATTGCCACCTATATCATAGTAATCTTTATTATTGATCGTAACTTTGGTATTAAAGTTTAGGGTAATTCCCTTACCAATTTTGGTTCTTTTGGCACTACCCATATAGGTTTTTAACCTCTTACCATTTTTATCATAAACATAAGCATTATGATTTAACTTGATCGTATTTTGTTTGACATTGTTTTTCTTTGCTGCAGGCTTATCAGCAGCTTGCACTACTACAGCTTGACTGCCGCTTAATACTGGGCTGATACCAATTAACGCAGCAGCCGATACCATCATAAATTTATGACTAAATTTCATTTACTCTCTACCTCGTTATTATATTAAAAATCTATCAACATTGTTTATTGTATACTAAAAAATCGTTCGCAAGCCGTCAGTAAAGAATTGCTTACCTTTTCTTAATACAATTGCACAAATGTAAAAATACGGTAAAACTAATCTTTTTCAAGCAAGTCAAAGCGCGAATTACTGGTAGCTTAATTATTTAGCTGCTTCTTTACGGAGTTTATTTTCACTAATCGCAGTATAAAACAGAAAGATTAAAGCAGCAAAGGAAGCAACATATAAGACCGAGTTGCTGGCAATCCAGCCAAACTTGTCAACCAAAATACCAATTAAGGCTGTTGCCAGAGTTTCACCAAAAATATACTGAAAGAAGCCCATGAAACCAGTCGAAGCACCTACAGCATATTTGGGAACAACCTCATTGATCATTAAACCTACAAGAGTCAATGGAGCGTATATTAAATTACCCATAATAATCAGCGCAATAATAATTAAAGTATGATTATTACTGAAAAAGTAAAACGTTAAACAAATTAGCGTACCAATCACGCATGCAATTGAAACTAGTGCGCGGCGTCCTTTGAGAGCGTCCGAAATAGCACCAATAATGATTACTCCGGGAACTGATGCCAATTCAAAAATACCAATAACCCATTTGGCAGCTGCAGGATCAAACCCCTTATTTTGAACTAAATATGACGGAATCCAGCTTTGAATACCATAACGAACAAGGTAAAGCGACATTGACGTCAGGGTAACGGCCCAAACCAACTTATTTTGTAATATGTATTTAACAAAAATTTGACCAACACTTAAATCTGTTTGATCGGCAGTAGAAACCTGACCGTTGTCCAAAATGACTTTATCACCTGTATAAGTAGAAATATCCGGTAAGCCTACAACTCTAGGCCTATCAGCTCCTAAAACCAAAATTAGGATACAAATTAGAAATGAAATTGCAGATGACGTATAAAAGACTGCGGGTATTGAGCCTGAAAATAAGAAAACAGCCAATTGAACAATCGCAACACAAATAAATGATCCGGCATTATGAGCGGAAGACCAAATGGAATACATTGTTCCTCTCATTCTAGGTCCCCACCACAACTGAATCATTTTTTGGCATGCGGCAGCACCCATTCCTTGTGTAACAGCCATTAAGAACATTAACAGCATCATTAAATACAGGTTACGTGTTGAACCTAAAAAGATATTTAATATTGCTGATAACAAAAGTCCCATCATTAAGTAACGGTTAGAATCACATTTATCCGCTAAAACGCCCATAAAAAGCTTTGCGACTCCATAGCCAATACCAAAACAAGATAAAATCAAACCAATATTAGCAGTAGTAAAATGATATTCTTTCATAATATCATTCTGTTCAGTTGTAAAAACAAGGCGAATAATATAGTAACCAATATAACCTATACATGTTGCTAGCAAAACCCCGAATTGTCTCCACCTGTAGGTACTGGCAATTTTAGCTTGAGGAACCAACCTATCTGAGTCAGGTTGTTTCATAATCCATTTAAACATGATGTAACCTCCTTCTATTAAATTTATGATAGCACTTTCTTGTATTTTACAATAGTGTTGCAATACCAGACTCCTAACAAATCTGCTATTTTTGTTAATTATTTTGTTTAAAACAATTGCTAAATGAAATTTTTATTAAATTTATTTGGCTTTAGTTATAAAAATTTTGTTATCTAAATTATAAGTAGCATTGTATTTTAAAAGTCCTGTTATGTATAAACTAATGATATTATAATCGCAATAATTGACATTTATATAGGCATCTACTAAATTGATAATTGTATAGCAGTTGCAAATAAGAAAGGACATTTGTTATGTTAGGAAAGAATAATAACAATGAACGGGTGAAAAAAATGGCAATGCAAGCTAAGCAAGACCATTTCTCAATTCGTAAATTGAGTATTGGCGCTGCCTCAGTATTGCTTGGCTTTACTTACCTAGGACTTAGCAGTAAAACAGTTAGTGCTGATACTGTTATTCCACCCCAACAAATAAGCAAAAAGTCAAAAGTAACAGCAAAAATTGACGCTCAGGCAACTCCCACTCCTACTCCTAGGGATAATGCTGCTCAAAATTCAACTACTGCTACTAATAATATGACCAAAACCACAAAGCCAGAAAGCGAACCAAATTTAGGAACGTTTTCTGGCTTAAGTTCTTTTTTAAGGGAAAATAGCAGCAATAGTGAGCAAAGTAATGCAGAGGTCAAAACGGACGGCGAAGACACCAATGCGGTTAAAGATGACAAACAGAATTCTGTCACTGACAATGTGCAAAACGATAATGCGCAAAACGATAATGCGCAAAAAAGCCAAGATAAAACGGTTGATTCTACCGCAGTTAATATTTCAGATAGTGCTCAACCTGAGCAAAAGCAAGACAGTTTAACTAGCAAAATCACCAATAGAGATTTAAGAGATGCTGGCGAAAAAAGAAGCGTAGGTAACTGGAAGGACTTTATTAGTGCTCTAACAGATAGTAGTGTAAGCGAGATCGATATCACCAATAATATTAGTGCTGACAAAGATAAACGCCACTCCAACTTTCAAGGCAGAAAATTATTAATTAAGTCTGCTGGTAATGCGAAGTACACTCTTGACTTCAAGGGTATCGATCCTACTCTTGCCAGTAATTCTTCTTTAGATATGACTTACGAAAACCTGATACTGAAGAGTACTGACTATTATGGTGTCATTAATACCTCTAATATGAATAGAGACCAAAAAGCTAGAGTTACTTTTAGAAATATTGTCTTTTATGGTTCACAGTTAGTCTTTACCAGAAATAATACCGATATTATTTTTGAAGGACAAATTCATGCGGAAACTGTCAAAATTCCAAGTAGTGTCGGTTGGTTATTTGATGGTAGCAATCAGCAACTTTTAGAATTTACCAATAGCAATAATAGCATTACTTTTAAAGCGGGTTGCCACTTTGACGGTTCAACATTTGGCGGCACCTTGATTGAAATGAGAGGAGAAGGCAACTCCTTAAATGTTGAAGAAGGAGCAGTTGTTAACCTAACCCCACTTAAAACGTACGACGGCACAAATGGTGCTAATAACAGTGAACACGGCAATCCAGTCAGTGCCATCTTTATTAGTGATGATGGACAAGTAACTGTTCATGGTCAGGTGAACATTAACATCGGACAAAGTGAAGGAATTAATTATGCTGGCAAACAAAATAACGGTCAAGCCAGAGCTATTTACCTAGATAATGCCAAATCAAAAGTTAATATTGGTAGAGGCGGCATTATTAACGTCAACACAAATGGTAATATTTCTACAAGAGATAAACAAAATTTGATTTATATTGGGGGTGACTTTGCCATTAACTCCGGCGGTGCTCTCAAGATTACTGGGCAAAACATGGGCAATTATACTGGTTCGCTAGTGCAAATTGATGGTACAGCCAATGTCCAAAACGGTGGTTTTGAAATTCAACTAGTTGGTAATGCCGGTACAGGTGCAATAAAGCTGGTTGATGTAGCAAACACCGGGCAATTGATTGTCAATAACCCAACATCTCTTGTTTTAGATGCTCATCTGAACAACAACGACCGCACCAGTATTATCGGTGAAAACAAAATTACCGTGACAAATGTTCGTCAATCCTTAAACCTTAGTGATCTTTTGAATGGATCAGTTGATAGCAACAACAATATAGTGCTACCGCCTTTCCATGTCTTACAAGTTGAAAAAACCGCTAAAACTGTTGCAGTTAACAATTTGGAAGTTTTAAACGGTCAAAGAATCTTTGACTTAGAAAAAGCAAAAAAAGATAGTCCACAGCTTAATGCTATTCTCAATAAAGCGCCTGAAAACTTCCAGAAATTGCTGCAAAAGTACAATCATCAAAGGTATGACCAGCTCTTTCGGGCTATCGTCGAAGCAGCTTTTTCCAGCAAGGATAATCCAGGCTACAATAACATCAGATTTACGCCGGCTAATCAAAGTGGGTTCTTAGACATAGACCCAGAAGATGTGACAGTAACCAGTCAAGAAGATGGTTCAAAACTAGTCAAAGGTCATGTATTATACTATGATCCTGCAAAAGATGGTCCTGATAGTGATAACTTTTTTAAGAATATCTTACCCGGTGGTACTGAAGCCTATGTTTTAGCCAGGTTTAAAGATAGTGGTGTATACAAAAATGGTCAACCTGTTATTGATTCCACCATAGCTAATCCATACGCTGAAACAGTTGATACTTATCGCGGTGAAGCAAATGATTTAGCAGCATTACCTACCAAATTTGCCGCTAAAGTAGCTCCAGACGGCACCTTTACCATTACTATTCCTGCTGAAATCACCACTAAAATGGCTAAAGACGCTACAATTCAACTAACTCCACATGCGAACTTTATTGAATACAGTCCGTTAGACGTTGCCAATGGCGTTCGCCCTACTACAGTTAGTCTGGGAATTAAACCATTTAGTGCAATACAACAAGAAGCAGCTCAGGCAATTAAAGATGCCATTAACAAAGCTAAAGCCGATAAGCCAAATAATTTGACTGCAGATCAGGAAAAAGCATTCACTGACGCACTGAATGAAGCCGCTAAGTATGCCGCAAATAGTAGGGACAGCAATTATGATTCCAGCAAATCAGTTTACGGGGTGCAACCTTCCAAGACTGCGATTAGCGAAGTAAATAATAGAAAAAAGACGGTTTTAGACTTGGTTGAGAAGGCTATACAAACAGTCCAAAGTCAAGCAGAGTATGAAAATGCCAAAAAGGATGCAAAAGATAAGTTAGCTAGCCAAGCTAATGAGCAAATTTCTAAGTTTCCTTCACAGACAGAAAAAATAAATGCAGCAAAAGATAAGGCAATAAGCACTGTTGATGCTCCGGAAACAAACTCTACCAACCTCAATCAGGTTGTTAGTGACGGGATTGATGCCATCAACCAAATTGGTAAAGATTATCGTGAAAATGCCAGAACAGACATCAAGCAAGCAATTTCAAACGTGGAAAATGCTATTGCTGAAGCTGCTAAAGATGACAACGTCCAATCGCCTGTTGACGAATTGATTACTGGTTTAAAAGATCGGCTAAAGCGACCAAAAGAAATCGTTGCTACCGAAGGTGATCTTGATCAAGACGATAATGAAAAAACTATTGATAACCATCAAAAAGAAGCAAAAGGCGCAATTCAAGGCGTTCAGGATACTATTGCTGCCGTCAAAACTTTAGAAGATGCTGCTAAAGAACAAATTACGCAGCATGCAGATGATAAAGAAGACATTCAAAATGCCTTAAATCAGGTGATTAAAGATATTATTAGCAGCAATAATCCGAAAGAAGACGTTAATAAGGGTCTTGATCATATTAAGGGTACCCATACCGGTAAGCAAAAAGACCAGGCAGCAAAAAATATTAAAGAAGCAGCTACCCAAGCTAAAGAACGGATTCAAAATTCTGGTTTATCTGAGGATGAACAAAAACAATATCTTGATGACATAGACCAAGTTGTTGCTGCTGCAACAGTTACAACTGGTGATACCAGTAAATCTATTTACGGCACTGATGATGACGAAATTATCAATAAGAGAAAAGCTGCTGCTAAAAGTTTAATTAACAAAGCAGCTGCTAAAGCAGAAATTGTTGGTTATACTAAAGTCTATGAAAATGTCCTCGGTCAAGTTGGCAAAGCCGAAACCGCCATGACAGATGCCTTAGCGGCAATTGATAAAATTGAAGATAATGCTGCAAGTAGCCAAAATATTGTCCAAGCGGAAAAAGCAGCTAAAGAAAATATCTTAAACGCATTTAAAGAAAATGCTAAAGCACAAGTTAAACAAGATGCAGATACTGCTAAGACTAATTTAGGAGTAACTAAAGAAACTAATATTGATGACGCAGTCACCAATGCCGGTAACACGATTGACAGTCACAATTCTGCTACTGATATTAAACAAGACATTATTAACGGTAAAAAGAATGTTTTAGACGCTTATAAGACAGCTGTTAAAGCGCAAGTTAAACAAGACGCAGATGAAGCAAAAAGTAATTTAGGAGTTGAGCAAGAGTCTAATATTGATAACGCGGTCACTAATGCTACCAACACGATTGATAGCCATGACTCACTTACCGCTATTAACCAGGATATTATTGACGGTAAGCAGAACGTTTTGAGTGCTTATAAGGCTGCTGCTAAAAAGCAACTGGAAACAGTTAAACAAGACATTGTTAACAAAATTCAGAATAATCCTAACTTAACGGCTAAAAATAAAGATGAAGCCTTGAATAAAGCCAATGATTTGCTTACTGGTAATCAGGGATATTACGACCGCATTGATATGGGAGAAACTCCAGCAGACATTGACAAAGCTACCAAAGAAGGTACTGCTGCATTAAACGATTTGCTTAACGAACAGAACATCAAGGGCCAACGCAATCAAGCTATTACGGATATTCAAACTGCTAGAGACAAAGCAATTGCTGAAATTAAGGGCAATAAGAACCTGAGTGATGCAGATAGTACTAAGTATCAAGATCTAATTAACGCTGCAGCCGATAAAGGGATTGCCAATGTTTCTCAAGACGAAGATGAAAATGCAATTGAAACAGATCGAGACAATGCCATTAAAAATATTACAGACTATCAGAATAATGCCGCGAACGCTGCTACCAATAATTTAGATCAACAACACAAAACTGCAATTACAGAAATTGAAAATGCAGCTCAAGCAGCTAAAGACAAAATTGATGGCTTTGCTGACTCCGATTTAAGCCCTGAAGATAAACAACATTTTAAAGAACTGATTGCTAAAGACTTAGCTAATGCCAAGGCAGATATTAATGCAGCTAAAGACACTGATGGTATTAATTCTGCCAAGCAAGCTGCTAAAGATAGTATCAACAAGGACTTGGCAGCTGCTCAATTGGCGGTCGCTAAATCTCAAGCAAATAAAGCTTTGCAAGCCGAGAGAGAAAAGGACTTAGCCACTATCAATCAGGCTTTTGCAGATAATAAAATTAATAGCGAGCAAAAAGACGCCTTAACAAGTAAGATTAATGGCTTCTACGAAACAGCAACCAGCAAGGTTTATAATGACTTTACCATTGACCAAGTAGTTAAAGATAGAGATGACGGCGTTGCTGCTATGGCTAATGTTGCTGGCAGTATTACAAGCGAAGAAGCAAAATTCTTAGAGCAACAAAAAAATGAGGCATTAACTAACCAAGATAATGGACTAAATTCTTTAGCTGAAACAATTCGTGCGGATATCGAACAAAATCCTAACCTTTCCGGTCAAGAAAAGAATAGCTACTATGGAGAAATTGCTGCAGCATTAACGACAGCAAAAACTAATATTCAAAATGCCACTACTAAAGAAGAAATTGCTGCAGCAGCTAATGCTAGTCGCGAGGCCTTAAATAAAATTCGCGATAAAGCAGCCCTACAGTCAACTAGAAATGCTGCGCTGAAAGAATTATTGAGCGTTTACAACGATGTAAACGATAAAATTTCAGGTTTACAAAATGTCAATAGTAGTACAAAAGACGGGCTAATTAAGCAGTTAAACGATGATTACAATGATGCAGTTAACAAAGTTAAGAATGCTCCTATTGATCAAGTTGATACTGAAAAGCAAACAGGCAACGATAACATGCGTAAGGTAATCCGGGATGCTCAAAGCCTTGATACCAATATTAATAACGCCAAGAACGAAATTGATAAAATTGCTACACAAGCAATTGACAACATTAATCAGTCTTCAATGTCTGGTGCTGATAAGAGCAAGACTATCTCAAAAATAAATGACGAACGGGATAAGGCTAAGCAAAATATAGAGTTGCAAAAGGCTAATGATGCAGTTGATCAAGCTAAAAGCGACGGCAAAAATGCTATTGACCAAGTAGTAGCAGATGCTACTGCTGCTGATTTGGCAGAGGCCAAAAATAACAGCGAAAAAACTATAAAAAACGCAGTTCGTGAAGCAATTAATAGGTTGAATTCCTCCTATAATTCGCTGACCGAAGAAGAACAGGCTGACGCTAAACCCCGATATGATCAGGCAAT
This sequence comes from Lactobacillus sp. W8093, assembly GCF_016100925.1. NCBI lineage: Bacteria > Bacillati > Bacillota > Bacilli > Lactobacillales > Lactobacillaceae > Lactobacillus > Lactobacillus sp. W8093. Next base: position 57,582 of record NZ_JACFRL010000004.1, read on the forward strand.
CACAGCTATTAATCAGGCTGCTGCTGATGCCATCAACAAATTACAAAACGTCAAAAGCAAAAATGACGTCAATAAAATAACTACCGATACTATTACTGTCATTAATAAAGCTGAAGCCAGCGGCAACTTGGCAATTACTAAAGCGCAAGCTAGAAAAACTATTAAAGATGCTGCTAACGAAATCAAGAATAGCCTGAAAGATAAGGCAGATCAAGATAGCGTTGATTCAATCATTGATACTGCTAATTCAGCCATTGATGCGGCCGAAGAAAGCAATTCAGTCTTGGACATTAAAGATACTGCTATTAAGCAGATAAAAGCTATTAAGTCTACTGCAGATGATAAATATGCTCAGGAAATTAAACAGGCTAAAGCCGGTGCTATTAAAAAGCTTACTGAAGAACTCAACGGCCAAACTAATAATCCTGCTGTCCTGGGAATCTTATCTCAAATTGACCAAATTGCGGGTTTAAGCGACCAAGAAAAGGACAAATATAAGAGTCAGGCAGCGGATGCTAAAAATTTAGCTGTTAACCAAGTTAATGGTCAACAAACTGAAACCGATATAGATTCTGCTAAGAATACTGGAATTATTAACATTGACAAAGCTTTGAGTGCTGCCCAATTACAAGCTGCTAAGAATAATGCCAATAAATATTTAGAAGATATTGCCGAAACAGCTAAGAATGCTATCAATAGCATTGACCAGTCAGCCTTAAGTGACGAAGAAAAAGCCAAATTGATTGAACAAATCAATTCAAATAAAGAAACGGCTATCCAAAATATTAATCAAGCACAAACTTCAACTGAAGTTGAAAAAGCTAAAGCAGCAGGCGAAGGTGCAATTAATGGTATGGTGCAAAATGCCAAGAATAATGCTGCTTTACTGGAAGAACAAAATGTCGCATACAATAAACTTGTCGAACAAGCGCAGAAATTAAGCGAACGCTTAAAGAATGACCTGTTGCAAAATAAACTTGATCAAAGTCAGGTTGACGAATTAAGCAATGCTATTAGCGCAGCTTTAAGCACTGCTAAAACCAAGATTTCTGCTGCAACTGCTCAAGATAAAATCAATGATGCCAGAAGTAAAAGTGAGACTGCTCTTAACAACATTGGCAGTGATATTGATAAAGAAGAAGCTCTAGCTCAAGCTCTAAACGATCTACAAACTGCTGCCAATAGCGCTAAAGCTAAAGCTGCTAAAACTGAAGACAGCGCTGTCGCTGACAAAATGAAAGCCCAAATAGACCAAGAGCAAAAGAAAGCTGCTGCTAATATTATTGCCGCTAGAAATAATAAGCAAAACACTATTACGCAAATTCAAACAGCTGCAAGTGAAGGCATTACCACAATTAGCAAATTAGGTGATGACTTTGATAATAAAAATCAAATAGTTAAAGGCCTGAAAGAATATGCTGCAAGTGCCAAAACTGATATTGATGGTTTAGACTTAGCCGGTAATGATGTCGCTAGCGGATATAATGATATTGAACGAGTTTTAAATAACTTTATTAGTTTAATTTATGCCGGTACAAGTGATAAGCTGTCACAGTTAGAACAAGATGCCAAAACAAATATTGATCAGGCCAAGTTGCCAAGTCAACTGACTGCGGAAAAAAATAATCTGATTAACAAGTTTAAGGAATACCTTAAAAATAAAGGGGAAATTGCCAGTGCGGCAACTAATCTAGAGCAAGACCAAATTGAAGAACTGCAAAAGCAACTTGATGAAGCCGTCAATAGAACCATAGATAAGATTGCGGGAGTTAAACTTGAGAATACTTACGAAAATGCACTAGCACAAGCTCAAAATGCCCAACAAGGTAAAGCTCAACAGGATGAAATTCCTAATTTCGGTAAAAAAGAAATCGACCGTATTTTCCAAGTTGCGCAAGAAAAAGCCGAAATAGTCAAAGCTAAACAAGAGGCAATCTCTCAAGTCGAACAAGCTCAAAAAGAAGCAAATGCTGCTATAGAAAAATCAGGTTTGTCGCCAGCAGACCAGCAAAAGCAGAAGGAACAAATTCAAAAACTTGTGGAAAAAGCGAAAACTGACATTAATTCTGTTCAACAATCTGAAACAGAGCCTAAAGACCAAATAAATGGCAAACGAGATCAAGCAGTTGACAAGTTCAGTGCCATTAAAGATCAAGCCGCCCTAGCTGGTCAAAAGACAAAAGCTGAAGGTATTCTAAAGGATAAACAAACTAAGGCCCATAATATAATTGATCAGTCTCAATTAACTGCCAAGCAGAAGAAGGCAGCTAAAGCTGCAATTGATGATGCTTATCAACAGAGTTTCCAGAATATAGAAAAGGCTACAGCAATTAGCGACATAGATGAAACAAACATTGGTCAAAACATTGATCGTCTGTTAACTAAACCTGAAACCGGCACTGAACCAGAATGGTTTAATGATGAGCAAAAAAATGCTTTTGCAGGTGCTGATGGCGTGACTGGCATCAAAAACGCCTACAAGACATTAAAAGACAGATTAAAAGATAAACTGGCTCAAGAAGTGCAAGATCGTATTGATGAACAAATAAAAGCTATTGATGAAGCTCAAAATATCCAGACTGTCAGTGCTGCTTATGATGAGACTATGACTATTATCAATAAGGAAAATGCTAAAGCTGACATTGACGAAGAAGCTGATAAGGTTACTAAAGAAATTGACGGTAATGATAAATTATCTACTGAATCAAAAGACAGGCTGAAAGAGCAAATTAAAGCTGATAGCCAAAAGGCCAAGGATAAAATTGATGCAGTTAATGCTCCTATAGGCGATACAACTGACAAAAAGAACCAAATTGATAAAATCACAGAAACTGCCAAAGCTGATATTAACAGCGCCGGTAATGCTGCCAAAAATGAATCCATTAGTTTACTTAAAGCAGAGGCAAATAACGATTTGGCTGATAAACACCAAAAAGCAGTTGCTGAACTAAAAGACAAGTTTGGTGAAAATGCCGATACCACCAGCGTTGATCAAGCCTACCAGGATCATTCACGTGTCAATGGTGATTCACCTGCAGATATTGCAGCTGATAAGATTGCAGCTGAAAAAGAAATAGCTAAAGGTTCGGTAATTGACACTGCTACTAACGCTAAAAACCATGTTGATAAATTAAAACATCAGGATGGTAACGATTATACTGATACTGAAAAACAGGCAATAAAAGACCGCATTGACCAAGAAGCAGCTAAAGCCAACTCGGATCAAACGGGCACTATTGCTCAAGCTCAAGATTCTACTGGAATAGAAACTGCCAGAAAGGATGCAGTTGACAAGATAAGCAGTATTATTGTAAGTGATAGTAAAGAACTTGAAGATGTTTTAAACAACAATAGCAAAGTACAAGAAGAAAGACTGAAAGCCGCCTATGATTCCGCTGTTAAGGCTCTTACAGACAGGTTTAAGGATAAAGCCAACACCACTAGTGTTGATCAAGCTTACGAAAATGCTAAAGATGCGCTCAATGATCCTGTCAACGCGGATAAACTCGCTGCAACAGAATTAGCTGGTGAAAAGGCAATTGCTGCTGGGGCTCTAGCGGAGGTACAAAAAGCAGCTACAAGTGAAATTCAGTCCACTGGCAAATACACTGAGCAAGAAAAGAAAGCTATTATTAACCAAATTAATACTGATCTGAATACTGCAAATAATGCGCTTAATCAGCCTGAGGTTAATGACAGTCAGACAATTACTAAACTGCGTGATGATGCTATTAACCAAATTTATCTTGATGCTACAGATTCTACTACTATTGACCATATTCTTCATGATAATAGTCAGCACGAAAATAATCATAGCTCTACCACTCAATCTGTCCCTGCCCCAGTTGACAATAAACCTGTTGATAATACTGGCGAGGAAGAAAAAGAAGAACCAGAACTTGATTTAAGCCATGGCGAAGAATTGGCTTTAATGCACAATGCCTACCTATATGACAAAAATGGTGAGCGTGCTAATAAGGTTGTCCTTGGTGCCGGTTCAGTCATTACTTCATATGGCACCAAAGAAATTAACGGGAAACACTATTACATTCTGGTTGATCGAGGCAATAAGAACCAAGTCTACTATGTTGCTATTGGCAATGTAGTTTCAACCAGTCGAAAATTAAAACATAATGCTTATGTTTACAATAAACATGGCAAACGAATTAAGAAAGCGGGTGTGTTAAGAAAAGGCAATAATATTAATACGTACGGTAGTGCAGTAACCATTCGGGGCAAGAAGTACTTCATTATTGCTAAAAACCGTTATGTTAAGGCTACAAATATTGCAATTCAAAAAACTGCAGTTACAGCTGTTACAGCAATCCCGGTCAACGAACCTGTGACTGAAAAGCAGCAACCGGTGGTCGAAAAGACTATTATGCATAGTTCATATCTGTATGATCAAAACGGCAAACGTGCTAATAAACTGATTATTCTTGCAGGATCAACTGTTAATACGGTTAATTTCCAAATGATTAATAATAAAGGCTACTACATGTTAGACGATGGCTTATTCATTGCCGCTGCAAATATTGACGCTAAGAAACTTAAGCTGAAACATAATGCTTACGTTTACAGTCAACACGGTATTCGGATAAGTAAAAAAGTTTTGCATAAACATAAAGTTGTCAAAACATACGGCAGCGCAGTCAGAATCAACAATAAGAAATATTATATTATTGCTAAAAACAAATATGTTGAGCAAGCTAACTTTAAATAGTTAACTTAGTTTAAATAAAATAGCCCTTGAGTTATTGAAACTCTAGGGCTATTTATTTTCTTAACAAAATTAAAAAGAGTTGGCAGATTTCATTAGCGTGATTAATTTTTCAGATTAACACATTTATTCCAACTCTTTTTATTTTAAATTATAGCTAACCTATTTCCATTCAGGATCATTTGCAAGTGGCAATTTATGCCAATAATCTGGCTTATTCACTTGCCGGCCACGCGCAATCGCCATATCATATTTAGCTACATCTTTAGTAATTGTTGAGTCTGCTGCTACAAAAGCATGATCAGCAATATTAACCGGTGCCACTAAGGTAGCACCTGAACCAATAAACGCATGATCTCCAACGTTAGTGTGTTCTTTTTTAACGCCATCATAATTAGCAAAAATAGTGCCGCAACCAACATTAACGTCACGACCTAAAGTTGCATCCCCAACATAAGTTAAATGACCAACTTTAGAATTCTCACCAATTTCAGCATTTTTAATTTCTACAAAATTGCCGATATGTGCGCCCTTGCGAATAATAGCTTTAGGACGCAAATGTGAATTTGGACCAATATCGGAAAAATCAGCCATTTCTGCTTCTTCAATAGTAGATGAGGTGACAGTAACATGATTGCCTATTTTCGAATCAACTATGCGTGAGCCTGAAGCGATTATAGATCCTGACCCAATCTCTGTATTGCCTTTAATAACCACATTTCCTTCAATTTGAGTATCACAACCAATTTTAACATCTGCATCAATATAAGCTGTGGCAGGATCAATAAAGGTAACTCCATTTGCCATGTGCTTTTCGTTAATTCGTTTTTGCATCAGCTGATTAGCTTGAGCTAAAGCGGAGCGATCATTGACACCAATGCTTTCGGTAAAGTCACGCATTTTGTAAGCACCAATTCTTTGTCCTTGACGGCGTAAAATTTCCAAAACATCTGTTAAATAATATTCACCTTGGGCATTATGGTTATTGACCTGTTTCAGGGCTTTGAAAAGCTGTTTATTGTCAAAGCAAAAAACACCAGTATTAATTTCGTTTACTTTTAATTCATCAGGTGTCCCGTCTTTTTGCTCTACAATTCTTAAGACATTATCCTGTTCATCACGGATAATACGGCCATAGCCATAAGGATTAGGAGCCTGAGCAGTTAATACTGTAGCTGCATTGTCCTTACTTTGGTGATAGTCAAATAATTTTTGAAAAGTTTGACTTGTAAATAATGGCGTATCACCAGTTATTACTAAGGTCGCACCATCTTGATCTGCCAGTTTATCTGCAGCAGTTAAGACAGCATCTCCTGTACCTAATTGTTTTTTTTGCAAAGCAAATTCAGACTTGCCAGCAAGAACTTTTTTTACTTCTTCCGCACCATTACCAACAATCGTAACTATCTTATCTGGTTTAATTGCCTTAGCTGCATCCACCACATATTCGACCATAGCCTTGCCGCACACTTGGTGTAAAACCTTATATAGTTTTGACTTCATGCGGGTTCCCTTGCCAGCCGCCAGAACAACTACGAATTTTTTCATTAACTTCAGCCTCTTTTATATTCTTGAATAATAATTATCATTTAGTATATCATTTCTTAAACTAAAAGCGGTCAAAATCCGTGTGTGCAACTAATGAACCAGGTTCTGCCATAATGACTTTTTTCTTATCATCTACTCGTTTAATTTTAACTAAAGAAAGGTGCCCTTCAATTAATTTAACATCATCAAAATCTGCTTCGCATAATACACAAACTCCAGCAATGTTGCTATTAAATTCTTTGACTAATTGTTGCATACCAGTCAAGGTACCACCTGCCATCATAAAATCATCTACTAGCAGAACATTGGAATTTTCTTTTAATACCCTAGTCGGTAATTCCATTTTGGAAACACGATCAAGCGAAGAAGAAATATAATTTACAGATACAGTTGCCCCCTCAGTCACCTTTGAACGCTTGCGCGCAATTATAAAAGGAACATTTAAGTAACGAGCAACTGCTTGAGCTAGTGCAATTCCTTTAGTTTCGATAGTCATCACAATATCAATATTTGAATAAGCATAACGTGTTGCAATTAATTTGCCAATCTTATCCAAGTCTTCCGGATTACCTAAAATATCTGAAAGGTAAACGAACCCTCCAGCCAAAATACGATCTGGATCTTCAATCCGTGTTGCCAACTCATTTAAATAATTCTGAGCGTGCTTTTTGCCCCAAAAGGGAATGTAACGCACACCTCCTGCTGCTCCTGCTACAGTTTCCAATATGCCGTCTTGATTATTTGCTAATGTATGTTTTAAAATTGCAAGATCCTCTGAAATTGATGATTTTGCTGCACCATACCTTTTTGCAAAAAATGGCAGCGGAATTAAGTCATGTGGTCGTTCCATTAAATATTTAGTCATATCTACTAATCTCTCTGAACGTTTCATAGAATCTCCTTTCTATTGTTTGTCTTTTGCCAGTTACTACTATACACTCAACCGCAAAAAAAGGCACTAACATTTTACCAAATGTTAATGCCAAAAGATATAAATTTTAGACGGTCAGCTTTTAAGCTGATTAATCGAACTTTAAAGTAATGTTTTTGGTTAACAAATCCGTGTAACTGTATGAAACATGTTTAAAATTATTTGAATCTTGATCTAGGTCAACCACAAAAACTGCGGGAAAGGTCTCCTTTAAAACTCCTCGTCTTTTGGTAACCTTCTTACGTCCTGCTCTTGCAACTACAGTTAACGAATCACCTAAATGTGAATCCAGCTTACTCTTAATGGTCATAATAGATGTTGGCAATGAAAACAACTCCTTTGAGTTGTATTTTACCACTTTATTATTATTTTTTCAATTCTTTTTAAAAACAACCCCAGAATATTTTCGTCATTTTTTAACCGGCACATTGCGGGCAATTTCCACAAACTGCTTCAGTGTCAACTGTTCTGGTCGAACCCGCTCATCAACTCCTAAGGAGCTAATTAGGCGCAACCGTTTTGTACTGTCAGGCAGAAGTGTTTTTAAATTATTATTTAATGTTTTGCGTCTTTGTGCAAAACACATTTTAACCACCCAGTTAAAATGTGCGGGATTATCAATTTTTATTTTACTTTCTTCCGGCAGCGGCTTTAATACCACTACGCTTGAATCAACCTTGGGTCTAGGAATAAAAGAGCTGCTTTTAACCGTCAAAAATGACTTTACGCTCATTTCCGCTTGAACCGCAATTGTCAACGGACCATAGTTTTTTGTTCCAGCATGTGCGCTTAAGCGCTCTGCTACTTCTTTTTGCATCATTAAAGTTAAGTTTGTAAACTGCAACGAAGAATTACTAAGGAAGAAAATAATAGGTGTCGTAATGTAATACGGTAAATTTGCGACTACTTTAATTGGTTTAGCCAGGTCAAAAAATCCTGCTAAATCTTCTGTAAAGTCAGCTTTTAAAATGTCTTTCATTTTTAATTTAAAAAGCTGGTCAAGAGGCTGCCCGTTTACTTTAGCCGGTAATTCGTTATACAAAATCTCTTTTAGATTCTCATCCACTTCATAGGCAAAAACTTTGGCCCCTGCAATTAGTAGTTGCTCAGTTAAAGAACCAATTCCTGGTCCTATTTCAATTACCTGATCATCAGGTTGAATTGCTGCTGCTTCGACTATGCCTTGCAGTGCAGCCAAATCTACTAAAAAATTTTGACCCAAATTCTTTTTAGCACGCATGAAATAGCGGTTAATAATTGCCTGCGTTCTAATTGGAGAGCCAATAGGAATTTCATTGCTCATTTTTAGCCTCCTCAACTGCTTGTTCTAATGTAGAAAGCGAAATACCGAACGTTTGTAATCGTTGGTAAAACTGCTTAGCATTGCCGTAACCAATTCGCAGTTTAATCCCCACTTGCTCACGCAATTTACGAGAATTAGCTCCACTAGTTAAACCAAGTTTTTGATATTTTTCTTTTGTCAAATCACTACTCGGCTGCTTGTTTTCGTGCAAATCCGATAAGGCTTTGGCAAGAGCTTCTTTAGAGGCATGTTCAACGCCTAAAGAGTTGCCCTTCTTCTGAGGCTCCCCTTCTTTGCGAGAAATAAACGCTTGTTTAGCAGTCGGCACTGCAGCAGTCACCAATCGTCTTATCCGTTCACCATTTAAATCAGGATCAGTCAAAACAATTATTTCTCTTTTGGTTGCTAATTCCCGTAATTGCGTTAGTACTGTTTCTGGCACATCCGACCCGTTTGTCTCAATTGTTTCAATTCCCGGAAAAAATTGCTTAAGACGAATGGTATCATCTTTCCCTTCAACTACAACCACGGCGTTAAAATGTTTTTTAGTTAAGACCATAGACCCTCATCGTATTTTCGTATGTTGCCTGCGCAACTTCATTTAGTGAAATTCCCTTTAATTCTGCTATTGCTTTTGCCACGTAATAGACATTTCCCGGTTCATTTTGTTTGCCGCGATAGGGCTTTGGTGTTAAATATGGCGCATCAGTTTCAACCAGCAAACGATCTAAAGGAGTTTTACGCGCTGCTTCATGAACTTCTACCGCCTTAGTAAAGGATACGACACCAGAATATGAAAAGTAGACATTTAGAGCTAAAAATTTATTCAACCAGGAAACGTCCCCATTGAAACTGTGTAAAATGGCACCGTATTCTAAGTTGCTATTTTTTAAAATAGCATAACAGTCTCCAAAAGCATCTCTGGTATGAATATCTACCGGCTTTTTTAGTTCATGAGCCACTTCAACCTGTCGGGCAAAAACTTCTTTTTGGAAAGCGCGAGGTGACTCGTCCCAATAGTAATCTAAACCTACTTCGCCCAGAGCCACTACACCGGGCATTTGCAGCTGCTCAATTAAAAGATCTTCTGCTTTTTGATCATAATTTTTAGCCACATCAGGGCAGTAGCCAACCATAGCATAGACTTGGTCAAAGCGCTGACTTAAATCAATTGCTCTGTGATTAAAATCTGGATCTTGTCCTGCACAAATTACCTTGGTCACACCAAGCTTTTGAGCACGATCTAAATAAAATTCTTCTTTGCCACGAAACGGTTCATCTTGTAAATGAGTATGGTTATCAATTAATTCCATTAACTTAGTTGGGCCCCAATTTCATGTTCGTCACCGACCAAAGCCAGTTTTACTTCACCATGTTTTTCACTGGAAAGCAGCATGCCTTGGCTCAGATGACCTAACATTTTACGCGGCTTAAGATTAGTGACAGCCAGAACCTTTCTGCTCAGCAGCTCACTGGCATTCGGATAATATTGTCTGATACCACTTAAAATCTGTCTTTCATCGCCGTTGCCAAAATCAAGCTGGAACTGCAGCAACTTTTTAGAGCCTTGAACTGGTTCAACAGATAAGATCTTACCAACTTGGATCTTAACTTTATCAAAATCAGAAATGCTGATTTCTTTATCCTCACCTTGTTCACTGCGGCTTTGTTTCTTAGGCTTTGCCTTAGCCATTTCATCCTTAATGTATTTAATTTCTTCTTCCGGTTTTACTCGTGGGAAGATTGGCTTGGGATCAGCAACCACTTTTGTGTTCCATGTGCAAGCGCCAAACTCAAGTTGTTTCAGTTCGTCATTGTGCCAATCAAGTCCTAACTGACGGTACATTTCAACCGGTGTTCTCGTCATTATTGGAGCAATTAATAGGGCAATAATGCGCAGACTTTCTGCCAAGTTTGACATTACCCGCGCTAATTCGGTAGTCTTGCCTTCTTTATTTAGTATCCACGGTGTTGTTTCATCAATATATTTATTTGCACGGTTAATAAACTTCCAGATATCTTCAATCGCCTGGGTAAAGTGCAGGGTATCCATTTCTTTCTTGTAATTAGCAATCACTTTTTGGGCAGTCTGCATCAAGTCTTTACCAAAATCATCCTGATCTTGTGCTACTGGTTTTACTAAGCCATCTTGATATTGATTAATCATTGAAGCGGTTCTATTAAGTAAATTACCCAAGTCATTAGCCAAGTCATAATTTACCCGTTCTACAAAATCTTCTGGTGTAAAGACACCATCGGAGCCAAATGGTAAGGCACGCATTAAGTAATAGCGCAAAGCGTCAACACCATAGCGGCTGATTATTGATTCAGGGTAGACCGCGTTACCCTTGGACTTAGACATTTTACCGTCTTTCATTAATACCCAGCCGTGACCAATAACATGCTTAGGTAATGGTAGTCCCAAAGCCATCAACATAATAGGCCAATAAATAGTGTGGAAACGAACAATTTCCTTACCGACTAAATGAATATCAGCAGGCCAATACTTTTTAAATAAAGAGTCGTCATCTGACCCATAACCAAGCGCTGTAATATAGTTAGATAACGCGTCTATCCAAACATAAACAACGTGTTTAGGATCACTAGGAACTGGAATACCCCAAGAAACTGTTGTTCTAGTAACAGACAAGTCTTCCAAACCAGGCTTAATAAAATTATTAACCATTTCTTTCTCACGGGTGTGGGGCAAGATAAAGTCAGGGTGTTCTTGATAATATTGGTAAAGCCGGTCAGCGTACTTACTCATTTTGAAAAAGTATGATGGTTCTTTAACTAGTTGGACGTCGTGACCTGAGGGCGCCTTACCGCCAATCACATTACCATCATCATCTTTATAAACTTCAGCCAGCTGGGATTCGGTAAAGTATTCCTCATCTTCTACTGAATACCACCCAGTATATTCGCCAAGATAGATATCGCCCTGCTTTAAAAGTTGTTCAAATATTTTTTGTACGCCTTTAACGTGTTCTTGATCAGTGGTACGAATAAATTTGTCATAAGAAATATCAAGGCTTTTCCACAACTTTTTATAAGTAACAACCATCTTATCTACAAATTCTTGCGGTTTAATCCCCTGCTTTTCCGCTTTTTGCTCAATTTTTAATCCGTGCTCATCAGTACCAGTTAAAAAGAAGGTATCGTAGCCTTGGCTGCGTTTATAGCGTGCCATCACATCAGCTGCGATTGTGGTATACGCATTACCGATAGTTAATCGGCCGGATGGATAGTAGATTGGTGTTGTGATATAAAAAGTTTTTTTATCAGCCATATTCATTTTCTCCTTAATTCTCGCTTAATTATACTATATTATACTACATCACTAAAAAAGGGAATTCCTCTCGGAGTCCTCTTTTTTGTAGTTATTTAGCAATCAAATTCAATTTTCTAAATTAAAAATCTTTCGCCCTTGAGGTAGAAATGCTTAACCAGCGTTGTCAATAAAATATACATTACGAGTATAGCAAAAACTACCCACATAAATGAGATTGGCATTTTGCCAAAGCCCAACTTTTGTGCCAAAAATGAAAATGGGATTAAGCTACCAATAACACCTGCGCCAAATGTTGCCAGCGTGACTCCCGGTGCAGCGTGTTGCTTAATAAACGGCAGACGTGGACCACGTAAAGCATGAATGACCATTTCTTGTGTCCACAGTGATTCAATAAACCAACCTGTGTGAAATAGAGCTACGAAAGCAACCTTTTGTGTTTCACTGATTGCACTGTAATTTCCACCTACAAGTTGTGGACAAATTACAAAGAAAAGCAAAGCAAAGGTTAAGATATCAAATACCGATGATGTCGGACCAAAATAAAACATAAATTTAGGTAATTTTTTAGTAGACCATGTTCTTGGCTCTTTCAAAAACCTATCAGACATATCGTCAAACGGTAGTGCCAAGCAACTGGTTCCGTAAAGTAGGTCTAAGACTAAGAGCTGCAAAGGCAGCATCGGTAAAAACGGCAAGAAGGACGAAGCCACCATGATTGATAGGATATTACCAAAATTAGATGACAGGGTAATTTTAATATACTTCATGGTATTACCAAATACCTTACGGCCAATTCTTACGCCTTCTTCTAAGACGTTTAAATCTTTATGAAGCAGAATAATATCAGCAGATTCTTTGGCAATATCGACAGCCGTGTCAACAGAAATTGAAACATCGGCTGCTTTCATCGCCGGAGCATCATTAATGCCATCACCCATATAGCCTACAGTATGACCATTTTGCTTTAGTAAGTTAATAATTTTAGTTTTATCTTCTGGCGATAATTTAACAAAAATATTGCATTCTTCAACCATTTTTGCTAGTTCTTCAGGCTTTTTACCTTCAAGATCTGCGCCTGAATAGACTGTGTCAACATTTAGTCCGACTTGTAAGCCAACAGTTCTAGTAACAGCTTCATTGTCTCCAGTTAAAATTTTAACGTTGATGCCATCATATTTAAGCCGTGCCAAAGCATCCTTCGCACTCTCTTTTGGTGGATCAAGAAAAGCCAGATAACCGCATAAGATCAGATCATTTTCATCTTTGACTGAAAATTCACCAACTGGAGCAGGATTGCGCTTGTATCCCAACATAATAACGCGCAAGCCGTCATCGTTCATATCGTTGACTTTAGCCATTACCCTCTGTTTACGCTCAGGAGTCAGCGGTAAAATTTGTCCGTCAACTTCCAGTTTAGTAGCAACGGCCATCATTTCTTCTGAAGCACCCTTAGTTACTAACAAGTGTTTTCCGTGCTGTTCATCGGAATTTTCTACCACTACGCTCATTCGTCTTCTGGAAAAATCGAAGGGAATCTCGTCAATCTTATTGTAATCACGTTGGATCTCGCTGATGTCCAGTTCATCCCCCGCAGCCTCAATAATAGCTTTATCTATCAAGTTCTTCATCCCTGTTTGATAGTAAGAGTTAAGGTAGCCTAATTCCAAAATGCGCGGGTTTTCTTGTAAATTCAAATCATAATGACGCTCTAGAACTACTTTGTCTTGTGTTAACGTACCAGTTTTATCAGTACACAAGATATCGGCAGACCCAAAATTTTGAATGGAATTCATCTTTTTAACAATGGTGCCTTTTTTCGACATCTCAATCGAACCCTTAACCAGATTGGTTGTTACAATCACAGGCAACATTTCCGGCGTAAGTCCCACAGCAGTAGCAATTGAGAATATTAGCGCATTAATCCAATCGCCTTTAGTTATCCCGTTAATAATAAAAACTAAGGGAGCAATAATCGCGGTCATGATGATCAATAATTTCGAAACATTTTTGATACCAATGTCGAATGTTGTATTTTTCACATCATTATGTGAAATATCATGGGCCAATTTGCCAAACATTGTTCTTTCGCCGGTGGCAAAAACAATTCCGAGCCCAGAACCTGAAACGATAGTCGTGCCTTCGTATAAAATGTTGGGATAATCTAAATAATCTCTATCAGACCCTAACTTGGGTTTTCTGGTAGCAATTTTTTCTACCGGATTAGACTCACCATTTAAGGAACTTGACGAGCAGAAAAGGTCCTTGCTCGTCAAAAGCCGCATGTCAGCCGGCACCATATCACCAGCGGCTAGGCGAATCACATCACCTACAACTACTTTACTGGTGTCAATTTCTTGATCTTTGCCATCACGAATAATATCCGTAGTTACAGAAACCATCTTAAGTAAAGAATCTACTGCATTTGACGATCTGATGTTTTGGACAAAACTGGTAATACCCGAAATAAGCACCATTGTCACCATAATAGCAACAGTAGTTAAATCCTTTTCTCCCGCTGGTACAAAAATATAATCAGTAAACAAAGAAAGAGTAGCTAAAACAAGTAACACTAAAGTGAAAGGAGTAATAAAAGCCTCCGCTAAAAAGCGTAACTTAGAATTATGTTTACTGGTGGCGATAGTATTTGAGCCATATTCTGCCCTATTTTTTTCAGCCTGTTCGCTAGACAAGCCGTTACTGCTTGCATGCAACCGCGCTAAAGTTTCCGACCTGCTTTCTTTGGCAATTGCCTTGACCAGGGCCAGATCTTTGTTAGCAGCTGTACCATTTGGTTTTCTCAGCATTTCCCCCACTCCTTTTCCTCACAAAACAAAATCAAACAAACTAAAAAAGGACCGCCCATGCTAACCGCTTGGCGACCCTTTTTCAACAGGTATTATTATACTCATCGTTCAGTTTTAACACTACGTGACGTAAGCCTTGCTGCTAGCCATCTGGTTTTCGCCTTATATCGACGATAACTATTTGACCCGTTGGCATCTCTGGATGTTTCCGGGCGATAGCATTTGTTCACGTAGGAGTCTCACCTAACAGTTTATTTTGTTTTTATTCAATTTGCATTGTGAGTTTAATACATTAATCAGTAAAAAGTCAACTATTTTACCTTTTTCGGTAAAGATTATTTTTAAAGAAATAAATTAAACCTCCAACTACTAGGCCTAGAGCTAATGCAATCGGCAATGCCACCTTGTGCGGATGAGTAAGCTGGGCTCTTTCATTGCTGGACAAATCATACTTGTCTAATGAATACTGGTAACGCTGGTCAATTGTAGTTGCACAAGCCCTAAAAACGAAACGCAAACCTTCATTAAATTCTTTTTTATTAGTACTGCGCAACTTGTCGGATTGAGAACGAATTATATTTCCTCTAACATCAGCACTAAAAGCGCTGTGTAAGTCTTTACTGGAATAAATCTGCACATTGCGTTTTTTATTTTTGGTTCCTACTACAATAAAAACAGTGCGTTTATACTTATTCAATTTAGCAGGCGTTAGGTGATCGACGCGATTTACCGTTTTAACAATTATTTGTGGCTGTTCACTGGTCTGAAAATAACGATCATTTTTTGCTAAAATTAACTTGCTGGTTTCACGTTCAAGCAAATTGCTATTATCTTTAATGTTGGGACTAGTAAAACCAGTCGTTGTTAGAAAAACACCAATTAATGCTGTAAAAAAAACTAGTTTAGTTTTCAGCATCTTCCAGCTTATGTGCCAATTGCTCCACATATTCGCGATCGATGTTAATTTGTTCATAAGGAACCCCACAGTCTTTAAAAAGTTTGATTGCCAGCGGATTGTCATTATAATCAAAATAATAATTGATTTTTTTAATTCCAGCTTGCACTAATGCCTTAGCACAATTATAACAGGGAAAGTGTGTGACATAAATTTCTGTGTCATCTGTTGAAACACCATTGCGCGCACATTGAATAAGTGAGTTCATTTCAGAATGAATGGTGCGCACACAATGCCCGTCAACTAATTGATGACCCACATCATCACAATGCGGCTGACCAGTAACAGAACCATTATAACCGGTTCCGATTATACGATTCTTTTTCACTAAAACACTGCCGACTAAAGCCCGATCACAAGTTGACCTTTGGGCAATGACCAAAGCCTGCATCATAAAGTACTGTTTCCAAGGAATTCGCTTACGCATTTTAGTTACCTCTTAAAATAATTCAAACCGATGGCGTCCCGCACCTCTTGTAAGGTTTGGTTGGCCACCTCGTTTGCCTTTTTAGAGCCCTCAATCAACATATCATAGACAACAGATGTATCCTGTTCATATTGAGCACGACGCTCACGTATCGGTGCCAATTCTTTCTCCAACACCGTATTTAAGTAACGCTTAATTTTGACGTCACCCAAACCGCCTTTTTGGTAATCTTCCTTTAATTGCGCTACCTTATCCTTGTCAGGATCAAAAATATCAAGGTAGGTAAAGACAGTATTGCCTTCCACTTTGCCTGGATCTTCAACATGAATGTGCTGCGGATCAGTATACATTGACATTACTTTTTGTTCAACGGTCTTGGCATCGTCAGACAGATAAATAGCATTATTTAAGGATTTGGACATTTTGGCGTTACCATCTAAGCCGGGTAAGCGTCCTTCGCCCTTTTCAGGGAAATAGCCTTTAGGTTCAACTAAAACATTGCGGTTATAAACACGGTTAAAAGTCCGCACAATTTCACGTGCTTGTTCTAGCATTGGCTCCTGATCGTCTCCAACTGGTACCAAAGTTGCTTTAAAGGCTGTGATATCGGCTGCTTGCGACACTGGATAATTTAAAAACCCAACGGGAATAGAATCATTAAAACCTTTCTGCTTGATCTCAGCCTTGACAGTCGGATTACGCTCCAAACGGCTCACCGTAACTAAGTCCATATAATAGGCTGTCAGTTCAAACAAAGCTGGTATTTGTGATTGAATGAAAACTGTAGAAATTTCAGGATCTATACCTACTGCCAAGTAGTCCAGTGCTACTTGGATTAAACTTTTGCGAATTTTTTCAGGATTACGCGCATTATCAGTTAAAGCTTGCGTGTCGGCAATCATGATAAATGGGTGATATTCACCTGAGTTTTGCAATTTAACCCTGTTTTTTAACGAGCCAATATAGTGTCCCACGTGCAATTTTCCTGTTGGTCGGTCACCTGTAAGGATAACTTTCTTTTTCATCATAATTTACCTTCCTTAAATAATTAAAATCTTTTTAATGTAATAATTATATTAATTCTACCAAAAATCATGCAATGATTAAATACGGAGGAAAAAATGTGCAATCAATTTCAACTGCCAAGTTTAGCAGAAATTAAAAAATACTTAGTAAATGACTTAAATTTGCCTTTAGTAGAACCGGCAAGCAATTTGCCTCAAAACCAGAACATTTTTCCTAAAGGTTTTGCTCCCGTTTTGGTTTATGCTGATAACCAGTTGCAGCTACTGCCCAAATCATGGGGTTATCCTAGTCCGTATGATCAAAACAAAGTCATATTTAATGCACGAATTGAACGCTTTTTTGCAGAAAAACGGTCAATGTGGGATTCTTCTTTTGCCAAATCTCGTTGTATTATTGTTGCCAGCCAATTTTTTGAATCAGGACATAATACTTATTCTGCCGCAAATGGTCATACATACCATGAGCGCTTCAGTTTCAAAAATACAAACAGTGCATTAACACTAATTGCTGGAATTTATCAAAAGGATCATTTTTCAATGGTTACTACTCAGCCAAATAAGACTTACGCTGAAATTCATAACCGGATGCCTTTAGTTCTCGAGGCTGCTGAACTGCGCCAGTGGCTATTTCAGAACTTTTCATCTTTAGTTGATCGCAGCCAGTTAAGTCTTGATTCTGTTATGTTACCACCTAAAAAGTAATAACAATAGCTCCAAATTAATTCAAACAGCTTCTCGCTCCTATTTATTATTACGCAAATTGAGACTAGAGCTCTTAAAAAAATGATATTACTTTAGGAAATTTTTCTTCTCTTAGCTGCTTACTTGCAAAATTTTAAAAAACAAAACTTGGTTTCGAAAACGAAACATGGTAAACTGTTTGAGTAATGCGGGTATAGTTTAATGGTAAAATGTTAGCTTCCCAAGCTGAAGATGCGGGTTCGATTCACGCTATCCGCTTAATTAAAAAGCAATGACCATCAAAGTCATTGCTTTTTAGCTGCCGAATTATTAGTTACCAGCAATAAATTTAACTTTTAATTATAAGTTATTACAGCTATCTTTTTAAAAGGTAGTTGCACCTTTTCTTGTTAACTGGGTATAAAATGTGCAAGTAAATAGTCAAGATCTACGCTGCAGTCATTAGGATGCAATAACAGTTAACTTGTATTGCAAAAAACAATTTGTAGAACCTAACAGTGTGATAACAACTTTTGAATCGAAATTAGAAAAAGCCAGGAAACATTATTTCCTGACTTTTTCTAATTTCGATTACTTAAGTCATAATCATTAGGAGAACGCCATTTAATACTGCTAAATAAATTGGCATCCATAAAGTTTGCGTATAAAGGTATGACCAAGCAAAAAGGGCTCCAAAAATCACATTAATAAGTAGTAAAGGTAATGAATGCTGCCAATTAAGAAGACTGAATAAGATACCTGAAGTTAGTATCCCTAAAATTGCAGTTGAAACAGTGTTGCTTCTAAAAGCATAGTTAAATAAAAAACCAGTGATTAAAAATTGCTGCAATATCGGCAAAACTACACCAATGGCCACTACTAAAAACCAGTAAGTCGCTACTCCTTCATGGTGTAAATAGACAATTTGAAAATTATATAGTTTAAGCCTGCCATATGATTGGAGCCATGAAACACTAATTCGCAATGCAGTTACCACAACAGTCAGGCTAATAATTAAGCCAAAGTTGCTAAGCCAAGAACCCGCAAAGCTACGGTCAAAAAAACGTTGTTCCCTATTAAAGCGATAAATAAAAAACAATGAAACCATTAATGAGATAGTTGCAAATAAGATTAGATCCCAAATATGAATTGGTGAATTAGCAGTAACTAGCTTAATCACTCCGGCAACCATTAAATAGCTAATAAAATAAATAAGATAGCGTATTAAGTTGCCTTGCCTTGATGCTGGTGTATTCACAAAAATTACCTCTATAATATTATTTACTCTACAAGTTCCATATTATAGCAAAAAAAGTAGCCTAGATAAAATATCAAGGCAGATTTATTAATCTACACTAATATTATTTATATCCTCCAAAGCAATTTTTTGACCAGCAACAATAATGCCGTCTTCACTATAACCACTGACAAAGCCAACAATATCTGCCGGCAACTGATTGTCGTCATTCATAACCTTAAGCTGCAGGTGGACCATGCGGTGATTACCGTACGCCTTGAGTAGCTGCAAACTTATATCTTCTATACTCATAGTATCTTTAGCAGGATGCTTTACGCTGCGCTCTTGCTTATCTTTATTAATTGCCATAGTATGATCACTTAAAAAGAAGCCTTGCCACTTTTTCATTTTACGATCTTGGTAGTTTTTAAAAAAATCTTGGACAATTTTATCAAAATCATTCATAAGCATTTCCACCATTATGTCCGCCAACAAGACTGCTGCGTCTTATCGCCGTTGCCCCTTTAGACAGACTTGAGGCTTTGACTAAACTGGTAAAACCGTATTTTTTCCTGATTTTGTCAACAGTTATATTTATTGTGTGCTTTTTAATTTGCTGCGTCGCGGGAACAAAAAAGGTTAATTGCTGACAATTATCTGGTGCCAAGCGGCTACAATTAACCCCTAAAGCACGTACTGTTTCACCACGCCAGTTTTTACGAAAAAGTGCCAGTATTTCTTCAACCAACAAATCATTATCGTTAGTGGGACAAATTTTTTGCTGCACGTTAAAGCCCTTGCGACTACCATCTTGTTCATACTTAGAAAAGCCAACAAATAAGCTAAGACAGCCAGCTTGTAAACGATGAGCACGTATTCTGGCACCAACCTGTTCGCCAATTTCACGCAAAACTATTTCAATTTCTCGTTGATTTGTGTAATCACGGTTTAAAATCTGCGAATTGCCGTAATTCTTCATTATGGGATAATATTTTTCGCTAATAATGCTGCGATCAACTCCCCAGCTAATCGCAAATAGCTGTTCACCAATTACGCCAAACTCTTTTTTCAAAATTGCCGGATTAGTATGTGCCAGTTCATACATATTATTAATATGTAGGTGATGCAAGCGCCGAGCTATTCTTTTGCCAATCCCCCAAACTTCTTCCAAATCTTTAATTTGCCAAATAGTATCCGGCACATCAATATAATGCCAATAATCAATCATTGAACAGCGGTGCTTGGCTGATATGTCCATTGCCAGTTTAGCTAGCAGGGGATTCTCTCCAATGCCGCAAGTAGTATAAAGGCCTATCTTGTTTTTAATTTCTACTTGCATTTTACGCGCAACCAGATAAGGGTCATCTCCAAACAAACGCCAGGATTTAGTCATATCAATCATGCTTTCATCAATTGAGTAAACATGGATATCTTCATCAGCAGCATACTTTTGAAAAATTGCCAATACCTGCATGCTGCGCTTGATGTATAAATTCATATGTGGCTCTACCAAAATTAAATCTGGTGCTTCTTTTTTCGTAGGTAGATCCCGGACTCTCATGACGTTAGTCAACCCATACTTTTTCTTCGCTAAAGGTGAGGCCGCCATAATTAGACCTGAGCCATAATTTGTATGCGGCTGATGCGAAACAACCGCTAATACAGCTTTCATCGGATTTAATCCTAATTGCAGGGCCTCACAGCTAGCAAAGAATGACTTGTTATCAATCATGAAAATCAAACGGTGCGGCTCATAACGATAATCATACATTGCTTTCACTTCCTATTGCAAACCTGTGTTCGCTAAAATAAATTATACAAACACAAGTTCGAATAATCAAGCGGAAAATTAGTCAATTTTTTCAATAGTAACTTGATATTCACCAGCCGGTGCAGCAACACTGACGGTTTTACCAACTTCTTTTTTCATGATTGCCTGCCCTAACGGCGAATCAAACGCAACTTTTCCAGCAGCAATATCAGCTTCCATACGACCGACAATTTGATATGTTTCAGTTTCTGGGTCATCAGCAAATTTTAGTGTGACTGTCTTGCCCAAATCTACTTTGCCATCAGCCTTTTTTTCAATGATTTCGGCATATTTCAATTGCTTTTCCAAATAACGCAGGCGACTTTGAAGGTGACCTAAATCACGTTTTGCTTCCGTATACTCAGTATTTTCCGATAAGTCACCTAGTGAGCGTGCTTCCTGCAAAATTTTAATTCTTCGCGGTCGGTCCTTTTTCAAATCAGCAATTTCATCTTTAATTTTTTGATAGCCCTGTGGTGTCATTTTTTGATAATAAGCCAAAATATTTTTCTCCTATATTTTTGCTGCTAAAATTATCCACATGCTTAAAGCACTGTAATATTAGCTTTCTTATTTAATTTTTAGCACTCATAAAATAAGAGTGCTAATTATTTCCATTTTAAAAATCTGCATACTATAATAATAAGTGTCAGGAAGAAATGAAAGTCTTCTGATACAAATATATAAATTTTGAAAGGAAGTTTTTTACTATGGCAAATGATATGATGAATCGGCACAATGATTTATTCGATGCGATGAACGATTGGTTTGATCTTCCAAGAAAATTTTTTGACGATAACGAAGTAGCAAAATTAATGCAATCAGATGTTGTTGAAAACGACAAAGAATATGTAATTAAAGTTGATATGCCGGGAATGGATAAAGACAAGATCCACCTTAATTATAATAATGGTATTTTGAGTGTATCAGGCTCAAGAAAGTCTTTCAAAGATATGTCTAAGGACAATAGCATAATTCACCGTGAGAGAAGTGAAGGTCACATTTCACGCAGCTTCAGATTGCCAAATGTGGTTGCAAGTGACATTCACGCCAAATACGATAACGGTGTATTGACTATTACCCTGCCAAAGCAACAAGCTGGTGCAAGTGATAACTCAATTCAAATTGACTAATTGCTTTCAGTCATCAAAATATATTAACTCATTGATATAAGAGAAAGTCTATTTAAATTTATCTGAACTGTTTTTAAAATAAAACTTTTCAGAAACAATAAAATAAGCCAACCAGATTAAGTTCCGGTTGGCTTATTTTGTTTTTACCTGCTTTAAATAGTTTTAATCTAAGAATATCAATAATAATTTAACATAGTTATTCTTGCAGTTCGATTATTACTAATACGCAGTCCACTAGAGCAGAGACCACCTCACCTTTTAATCTTTTTCATTCTCAAGATTATTAACTGCTAAATTCAAATAGCCAATGGCGCAACAAATATTTTTCTTAACGATTTAGATAAAACTGCCGCACCAATTTTAGCAGATGCTATTAAAAGCATGTCGCAGAATTACCAACAAAGTATTCAAAACGATCCAGTACAAAATGCACCAGAAAATACTCAAGATATGATTGCAGCGTTAAAGCAATTAAAAGAGTTAGTTGATGAAGGAATATTAACTGAAGAAGAATTTTCGGCTAAGAAGAAACAAGTTTTAGGATTATAAAGTCAAAGTGGGTTCAGCTATTGAACTCGCTTTTCTTTTAGCTTAAAATATAAAGTAATTTAAAAATAGATTAAAAAAGGAGAATATATTTTATGGCTCATAAACTAACTGTCCAAGAACTGGAAAAGTTTGCGGAAAACTTTAATAAAAATCCGCAAAATCAAGTTGTTGCTCGAGCTGCTCAAAAAAGTGGTGTTTTAACAGCTGCTTACAATGATCGCGTTCAAAGTGAATTGACCCGTGTATTTTCAACCGAACTTGACACAGAAAATGTTACTAATCAACGCCAATCAGGTCGTTGCTGGGAATTTGCTACTTTAAACATTTTACGCCACAATTTTGGCAAAAAATATCACTGTAAGAACTTTACTTTCTCACAAAGCTACAACTTTTTCTGGGATAAAATCGAGCGCGCAAATATTTTTTATGACAATATTTTGGCTACTGCCGATGAGCCGCTTGATTCACGCACCGTTAAAGCTCATTTAGATGGTGCCGGTGAAGATGGTGGTCAATTCCACATGGGAGCTGCTTTGATTGAAAAATATGGCGTTGTGCCTTCTTATGCTATGCCTGAAAGCTTTAACGCCAATAATACTATGGGCTTTGCCAAGGCTTTGGGTGATAAGCTCAAAAAAGATGCGCTAGTCCTACGTAAATTAAAGCAAGACGGTAAAGACGATGAAGTCGAGAAAGCCCGTAAACAATTCCTAAGTGAAGTTTACCAAATGACGGCAATTGCAGTCGGTGAACCACCTAAGAAATTTGATTTGGAATACCGTGATGATGACAAGAAATATCATTTGGACAAAGATTTAACCCCACTAGAATTTTTGCATAAATACATGGGCGATGT
Organism: Lactobacillus sp. W8093; assembly: GCF_016100925.1. Taxonomy (NCBI): domain Bacteria; kingdom Bacillati; phylum Bacillota; class Bacilli; order Lactobacillales; family Lactobacillaceae; genus Lactobacillus; species Lactobacillus sp. W8093. The sequence goes on from NZ_JACFRL010000004.1 coordinate 80,853, forward strand.
TGACTTCAATGATTACGTTGTATTGTCTAATGCACCAGATCATGAATATGATAAGTTATATGGTCTGCCATTTGAAGATAACGTTGAAGGTTCTTATCGCATTAAATTCTTGAATGTGCCGATGGAATACTTGGAAACTGCAGCTGTTAACCAATTAAAAGATGGTGAGGCTGTTTGGTTTGGTAATGATGTTGGTGAACAAAGCGATCGTAAGAAGGGTTATCTTGACAGTGACCTCTATCAATTAAGCGATCTCTTTGGCGTAGACCTTAAGATGTCTAAGGCTGACCGCTTAAGAACTGGTGCTGGTGCCTCAACTCATGCTATGACTTTAGTCGGCGTGGATGAGGACGGCGGTCATGTTCGCCAATGGAAAGTTGAAAACTCTTGGGGTGAAAAGAACGGTGACAAAGGTTTCTTCGTCATGAACAACGACTGGTTTAAAGATTATGTTTACGAAGTTGTTGTTCACAAGAAGTACCTGACTCCAGAACAAGTAGCTATTGCCGAAGGTCCTATTACAGACTTACCAGCTTGGGACTCACTTGCTTAAGCTAAGCTATAACTAATAAAAAGACGAAATTCAAACACGAATTTCGTCTTTTTTGTTACAAATATTAATTACTTACTTCGTAGTAATAATTCATCAAATTTCTTAAAGAATAGCTTTTTATCAGCTTTAGTAACTAAAGTGATTTCCCGACCATTAGGATCATCTTCCATACGGCCAGCAGCTAATCCTTCCGTAATTACTTTTATTTGGTGCTTTTTACTTTCTAAAATCACTTCAGGATAAAGGACACTAATTATAGTTAAAACGTCCCAGAAGTATAACTGGACACTCTTAGTTGGAGGATTAACTAAAAGGCAATAGCCTTGCGCAACTAAATCAGCAGCTGGATATTCACGTAAGCTGGCCCAATGCATTCTTATCTCATCTGTTAGTGGCAGTTCTTCACTGCTTTCAAGACCTACAATTTGTATTGGAATATTAGATTGCAATACTCTTTCAAGTGCAAATGGATCCCAAAAGGTATTCCAGTCTTGTGTACCATCAGCGTTAACTTGAATAACATTACCATGTCCATCAAGCGCTCCACCCATCCAATACAGTTTTTCAATGTTATCTGCAATTTTAGGATTAGTTTCTAAAGCGCGCGCCAAATCTGTTAACGGCCCAGTCATAACTAAAGTTACAGGTTGACTTGCCGCCATAATTTTTTCGACCATATCTAAATGGGCAGGCTTTTCTGCCATTTTAGTAATCATTTTGCCAGATTGATTTAATAATGGTAAAAAATCAAATGAATAAGCAGCTTTACGCCATTCTTCTGGAAATTGGTTTACAGCCCGTGAATTTGACTTGGCAATTTCTATTTGGTCACCGCGTAAGTTAAATCTGTCCGTCATTTTACGGCATACTTCAACAGCAGGATCAACATAACCGTCAGCATCAATTGCACTGACCCCAATTAATTTAATGTCTGGAGCCAATAAAAGTAACAAATATGACACTAAATCATCAATATTACCGTCATGATTAAAATATATTTCTTTCATTTTTCTACCTATTTCGACTTAATATAATTTTGACCATCCGCTGCTGGAGCAACAGATTTTCCAAAGAACAGGACTAAAACTAAAATGGTAATTACGTATGGGGCAATTTGCATATAAACAGCAGGAATGTGGCTAAAGAATGGTAATTGATTGCCAATAATGCTGATACTTTGAGCAAAACCAAAGAATAGTGACGCTAGCATTGCACCTAATGGATTCCACTTACCAAAAATCATAGCGGCTAGCGCCATAAAACCTTGCCCTACGATAGTAGAAACTGAAAAGTTGCCTGAAATTGCTTCTGCAAATACTGCACCGCCTATTCCACCTAAAAAGCCGGATATTAACACGCCGGCATAGCGCATTCCATAAACATTAATTCCTAAAGTATCTGCGGCTTGCGGATTTTCACCACAAGAGCGCAGGCGTAACCCAAAGCGGGTTTTATATAAAATCCACCATAACAAAATTGACACAATTATTGCCAACCACGCAGGCGCTGAAGTATTTTGAAAGAAGATTGGACCAATGACAGGGATATTAGCCAAGCCAGGAAAGCTAAAGTAACCGAAACTTTGAGTAATATTTTCAGTTTGCCCCTTATCATAAATTGCTTTGATTAAAAACACTCCTAGTGGTGGTGCCATGAGGTTAAGCACGGTTCCGCTGATAATGTGATCAGCATGAAAATTAATGGTAGCAACCGCGTGCAGCAATGAAAAGAGCAAACCTACAATACCGCCGACCAAAAGACCAAGCCAAGGAGTTGCCTTACCAAAAGTAGAAGCAAAAGTCAGGTTAAACACAATAGCAGAAAAAGCACCCATTGTCATTATTCCTTCAAGACCAATGTTGGTAATCCCCGAGTTTTCGCTATAAACTCCACCTAAAGCTGTAAAGATCAGTGGTGCTGAATACACAAAAGTTGATGACACAATTAGCGCTAAAATTGAAACTAAATTCATTAATTTTGTCCTCCTTGAGCCTTAGTGGAACTCACCACCACATTTTCCGACTTTTTTTCTGTGCCCTCAGTTTGTTCTTGAATTGCCTTAGCCTTTTTGGTTTTAAATAAAAGACCAATGACATACTGAATTGCAACGAAGAAAATAATAGCAGCAATTACTATTGAAACAATCTCATAAGGAATACCGGCAATGGTCTGCATCCCTAAGCCACCAATTTTTAAAATAGAAAATAGTAATGATGCTAGAAGAATACCAATAGCCGTGCCCCCGCCAAGAAGAGCTACAGACAAACCGTCCCAACCAATATCCAGACTAGTTGTTTGGGTAAAGTAGTTTTGATAAGTACCAAGACCTTGCACAACACCACCTAGACCGGCAAAGCCGCCAGATAGTAACATAGACAGCATAATATTCTTTTTAGCAGACATACCAGCATAGCGACTGGCTGCAGCGTTCGTACCAACCGAACGGATTTCAAAACCAGTAGTAGTTTTTCTCATTAAATACCAGTATAAAAAGACGGCAACCAGAGCAATAAAAATTCCCGCATTAATCCGCGAATCACCAAACATTGAACTGAGCCAATCAATTTTTAAGCTGCCATTAGCAGCAATTGTTTTTGTAGTATCAGTGTCAACCCTTAATTGACCCGGCATAACTTGTTGCATTAAGTACTGGCAAGAATACAGCACAATATAATTGATCATTATTGTTGTAATCACTTCGTTGGTACCAAACTGAGCGCGCAACCAGCCGGCTACACCGGCAACAAGCGCACCGGCAAGAATACCAGTAAGCACAGCTAGCGGAAGCAAAATTACTTTAGGCATGTGCGGGTTGGCAAGAACTACCCAAATGGATGATAGCCAACCAGCTTGAGCCTGACCGGGTAAACCAATATTGAAAAAACCGGCAGTTGAAGCAATAGCAAAGCCGATAGCGGTAAAAATCAGTGGCGTAGCTTCACGAATGGTTTCACCGATACCGTTCATGTTACCTAATGCACTAGAAAACATTGAAGCATAAGCTTGAAACGGATTATAGCTCCAAATCAGCATGATGACAGCACCAACAATAAAGCCTGCCAAAATGGAAACAATTGGGACTAGGATTTTCTTAGTTTTTAGTGTTACTTTAAGCAAGTGCGCTGCCTTCTTTCTTAACGCCAGTCATTAATAAACCTAACTCCTCATCACTGGTGTTTTCTGGTCTGACTTCGCCAGAAATACTGCCATTGTGAAGTACAATAATGCGATCAGACAACTGCATAATCTCATCAAGTTCATACGATATTAGCAAAATTGCTTTACCCTGAGCTCGTTCATTTAGAAGTTGATTATGAATGTATTCAATAGCACCAACATCAAGTCCGCGTGTCGGTTGAAAAGCAATAATTAAATTGCTGTTGCGGCTTAGTTCACGGGCAATAATCACTTTTTGCTGATTACCACCGGATAAATCACTGACGGGCACTCTTTCACTTGTCGTTCTAATATCAAATTGCTTAATTAACTTTTGAGCATGTTCATGAATGACATCATAATGCATGACATTGTGGCGTGAAAATGGTTCTTGATAGTAAGTTTGTAAAGCTAAATTATCAGAAACAGAAAAAGGTAAAATTAAGCCATATTTTTGCCTGTCAGCAGGAATATATGACACGCCCTTTTCAGTAATTTGACGCACTTTACGGTTGGTCATATCTTCACCGTCGATGATAATTTTGCCAGAATGAAAATGCTGCAAGCCCGTTAACACTCTAGCTAGTTCATCTTGACCATTGCCATCAATACCGGCAACTCCCAAAATCTCACCAGCATGTAATTCAAAGGACATCCCTTTAATTACAGCAACGTTTTGTTTGTTTTTAACTTGTAAATTTTCAACTTGCAACATTGTCTTACCAACTTTTTCAGTTGGTTTATTAAGCTCCATGTTAACGTGGCGACCAACCATCAATTCTGCCAACCGGTTATTATCAACGTTAGCGACATCAAAAGTCCCTACGCTGCGACCAGCCCGAATAACAGTCACACGGTCAGCTGAACGTTCAATTTCTTCTAATTTATGAGTAATTAAAATAATCGATTTACCTTCTTTAGCTAGCTCATGCAAAATTTGAATAAATTCAGTAATTTCTTGTGGAGTTAAAACCGCAGTGGGTTCATCAAAAATCATAATATCGGCACCGCGATACAGAACCTTAAGTATTTCCACTCTCTGTTGCTGTGCCACAGTAATCTCACTTATTTTTTTCTGAGGATCAACATTTAAGTTATAGCGTTCAGATAAAGCTTTAATCTGCTGCTGTGCCTTTTTTAAATCTAATTTTGGGCCCTTAGTTGTTTCGTGACCCAAAATAATATTTTCTAATACGGTAAAAGATTCCATCAACATAAAATGTTGGTGAACCATGCCTATACCCAAATCTTTTGCGACAGTTGGATTTTTAATGTTAACTTTTTGTCCGCGAACCAAAATGGAACCGGAAGTTGGGGTCATTAAGCCAGATAAAATACTCATTAAAGTTGACTTACCTGCGCCATTTTCCCCTAATAAAGCCAAAATCTCGCCCTTTTTCAAAGACAGGTTAATATCGTTATTAGCTTTAAAACCATTAAAATCCTTAACAATATGGCGCATTTCTATTACGTTCGTCATATTTTCCATTTTATGTTAATTTCCTTTTTTGTAAAAAACTCTTTGCATAAGAATACACAAAGAGTTTTAATCAATAATTTACTTTATTTCTGCGCTACTTTTATTTTCCCTGAAACTACTTGCTGCTTGGCTTTTTCTACTGCAAGCCAAGCTTTTGATGTAAGATTACCCTTCATAATCGAAACACCGTTGTCCTTTAATGAATAGACAAGATGTTTCCCTCCGGGGAATTTGCCATCAGCTGCATCATCAGCTAAAGATTTGGTCACTACGTTTAAACCCTTTAGAACAGAAGTTAAAGTAAAGTTAGCCTTTTTACCATCCTTGGATTTATAGTTGCCTAAGTTTGTCTGGTCTACGTCAGCTCCAATTACCCAAACTTTCTTACTTTCCGGTTTAGTTTGATTAAGTGCTTTAGCTTCTTGGAAAACACCGTTACCCGCATTTCCGGCAGCTTGGAATATTACATCACATTTGTCGGCATACATTGATTGGGCAATCGACTTTGCCTTATCAGTTGAAGTAAAGTTACCGATATATTGGATGCTGACAGTTATTTTTTTATGTTGAGCTTTAGCAGCATCTTTTACGCCTTGTTTGAAACCTGCTTCAAAAGTATCAATGACAGCTGATTTTGCTCCACCAATGAAACCAACTTTATTAGTTTTGGTTGAATAAGCAGCAGCTACACCACCTAGATAAGATGATTCATTGCTCTTGAAAGTAACAGATGCTACATTTTTTTGACCAGGTACTACATCGTCAACGATTACAAAATTTTTCTTAGGATTTTTCTTAGCAGCAGCCTTAACTGAATCTTTTAACATATAACCGATACCAAAAATAGTTTGGTAACCAGATTTGGCAGCCTGATTAAAGTTAGGTGTGTAGTCAGCTGCACTGCTTGATTGAAAATACTGATAGCCTTTGCCTTGCTTAAGGTTATGTTCCTTACCGTAATCCTTGAATCCAGCCCAAGCATTTTGGTTAAAAGATTGATCGTTAATACCATTACTATCTGTAATTAAAGCGATGCTATCCTTCTTATTTTGATTGCCTGTTCCCTGTTTTTTTCCCGAACAAGCATTCAAAAGCAAAGTGAACGAAGCCACCATTATTCCTAATGACAAAAATTTCGTAAATTTCTTACCCATGATATTACCCTCCACAAAATACGAACTTTTCAATACCAATATTATAATAAAATACGTATTAATTCAAGATATATTTTTTTGTGGTTGTTTATAGGTAAAAATGTTGGCATATTGCGAACTATTTACTTGGATGAAGCGGGACTTTGATATTACCCTTAATAATTTCAGCGCGTGCCTGACGCGAATATTGCCATGCTTTTTCACTAATTTGTCCGCGTTTGATGGAAACACCATTAGTTTTCAAACCGTAAACTAACTGTTGACCACCAGGGAATTTTCCGTTATATGCACGATTAGAAATGTCCCGTGTTGCTACATTTACACCAGTGATGACTGAAGTCAAAACAAAGTTATCTTTTTTACCATCTTTACTCTTGTAGTTGCCTAAATGAGATTGATCAGAATCAACCCCAATAGCCCAAACCTTTTTGGCAGCTGTTCTTGTCTGATTAATTGACTTAGCCTCTTGGAACAGACCATTACCAGCTAAACCAGAAGCATGGAAGATAATATCCGCTTTTTTGGCATACATCGACTGTGCAATTGCCTTCTCTTTATCAGCACTCTTGAAATCACCTACATATTGATTTAACAGCGTAATCTTTTTATGCAATTTTTTAGCTTGGTCATGAACGCCTTTAGTAAAACCGGCATCAAACAAGTCAATAATATTGCCGTGAGCGCCGCCAATGAAACCAATGACATTAGTCTTTGTTTCCGTTGCTGCAACTACACCTGCCAAATAAGAAGCTTGCTCACTCTTGAAATTAGCTGAGGCCACATTCTTTTGCCCCTTAATTACTTCATCAACAATGACATAGTTCTTTTTCGGATTCTTTTTAGCCGCTGCTTTAACAGCATCTTTTAAACTATAGCCAATGCCAAATATTGTCTGGTAACCGGCTTTACTTGCCTGATCAAAATTGGGCTCAAAATCTGCTGCGCTACCAGATTGAAAGTACTGGTAACCATTACGCCCGCGATTAAGATGATGATCTTTGCCATATTCCTTAAAGCCTTCCCAAGCAGACTGATTAAAAGAATTATCGTTAACACCCGCGGTATCAGTAATTAAAGCAATTGAGTGCTTGGCACTATTACTTGAATTATTGCTGCCACCTTGTTTTTTTCCTGCACATGCTGTCAGTGCCAGACCAGCTGCAACTGCCGCTAGACTAATGGAAAAGATTTTTTTGATTTTTGACTTCATATTTTGACCTCCTGTAAATATCAACAGTAATAACATACCATATTTAGTGGTTATGTCAAAGATAGGCTACAATATGGAGTATTGATCTATCAACGTTCTCATTTTTCATGAAAATGAATGTAAACTACATGTTATTCTTTTTTGTATACAACAAAGAAAAAATCCAAAATTTTCGTATAGAAATGTTTTAATCCATTGTTAATCTAATTTTTCTGAGAGATTATAATCTGCAATGCTATTTCTGATAGTGATTGCTTTTTTAAAATAATAATCCATATTTTTAATAAATTTATTCCACTCGACCACAGTTATATAGCTACTATTTCCGTGATAGACTTTTTTACCGGATACAAAGTCGACCATTGGTTCTTTGAGATTAAACATATTCCGAGCAATGATTTTGAAAGTCTGATTAAGTGATATGTTGCGTACCAGGTGTTGCTGGTTATTTTGGTCAATATATTTCCAATAGTTAACAAAGTAATTATATTTACCGGAAAAATTAGGTAGTACAACTGCGATAATGGCGTTAGGCAGAGTCCTTTTAGCTATTTTTGTCCGCGTTTTTAGTGACTGAGCAATCTCCCACGGTATCCACTGGTTTTTTTCTGCCTGCATGAGATCAACCATATTGGGAGAAATCAAAACCAACGTAATTGACGAATCCCAAATCTTTTTTGCTAAACATTTTTTGATAGCTTCATCTGTGAGTCCACTATAATCTTCATTGGCAATTTCTGCTTTATTTACGTCATCCCCGCTGAAACTAATTTTTTGCAAATAATCAACATAATCTCTGGGGGTCTGATTTTTACCGCCTTCTAGTTTGGCAACATCATGATCCTGATATTTATAAGATACAAAAATTTTATAACCCAATTTTTATTTTTCCTTTTAAATTAATCATACAGACAATAATCGTTTAAACCTAAAATTATTATATAGTAATTGAGCGCAACTATCAGTACAATATGATATAGCTAATTTACGCAAATCGACTTTTGGTATATAACCATATTTAACAAGCGATCTCTTATATACTTAACAAAATAAAGGATTAAGAATGACATTATATAAAAGTCTTTATCAATCTCAATTAGGCAGCATTACGCTATTAAGCAACCAGCATTATTTATTAGGACTATGGTTTAACGATCAAAAATATTTTGGCGCTGACTACCACTTAACCAGCGTTAAAAGTTCTGTTAATAAACCAATTAAACTGGCTTTAAATTGGCTTTCTGCATATTTTGCCGGTCAAAATCCTGACCCACAGACTGTTCCTATTAAACCCAATGTGTCAGTGTTTTCCCAGCAAGTACTTAAAGAATTACAAAAAGTGCCTTACGGTGAACTGGTTACTTATAAAGAATTATCCGAGCACGTGCAAAAAGGACAAAAAGATAAAGTAAATAAAGCACGAGCTATCGGTGCTGCGATCAAACATAACCCCATTAGTTTAATTATCCCCTGTCATCGGGTAATCGGCAGCAATGGCTCTTTAACCGGTTACGCTGGCGGTTTAGACCGTAAAAGAGCGCTGCTAAAAATGGAAAATCCTGAAATTAAATTTTCTCAGCAATTGGCTTTTTTATAAAAACGCAAAAAAGCTGCATGAGGCTACACGCAGTTTAAACATTCCATTCAGCCATAAATTCTGTCACATAATTACGCATAAATTCTGTTCTTTTTTGTGCTTCTTTTTTTCCACTAGCAGTATTCATTAAGTCAGCCAAATGAAATAATTTTTCGTAGAAATGGTTAATTGTTGTTTCTGTGTGTTCACGGTACTGATCGTGACTTACAAGCTTCTGTGGTTTAATTTTCGGATCATAGATCACATTGCCATGAGCGCCGCCGTAAGTAAAAGCACGAGCAATACCAATTGCACCCAAACTCTCAATGCGGTCAGCATCTTGCACGTATTCTCCAGATACTGGTAACTGATAGTGGTGCTCGATATTAGCGGAAAAAGACATATGTTGCATAGTAAATAAAATATCTTTAGTTTCTAACGAGGTAAAACCTGCTTGGGGAAGCAATTCTTTAATATCAGCTAAGACTTGGTCAGGGTTCGCACAAATTTTTTCGTCAATAGTGTCATGCAAATATCCTGCAGCTTGAATAATAGCGACCATGCGGCTATCTGTATGTGCGTCAGGATTATCCTGCAAATACATCTTGCTGGCCAAATGTGCTACCCGTTGACCATGATAAAAATCATGACCGGTTTTTTCATCTTGCAGCTGCTTTTTGACAAATTCAGTAACTTTAGTTAAATCCAAATTAATTTCCTTCCCAATCAGTAAATTATTTTTATTAAAACTAGCAATAAAGAAGTTTATATTACAATTTTCTTATGCCGATTGCTTTAAAAAATATCTCACTAGTTTGAACTTTTTAGAATGCCACCATATTAATTCCTGCTTTAGAGTTGATTTTAAGCCACTATTTTTGTTTTTTTGACTACAAAAAAGATAGACCTAAAGTATAGTAATCAATAGTACTTGCTTAATAGTCTATCCCTTTTTGTTAATTTGACCAAACTTTCTTTCATATTGGTCAAAATGCACTAACAAATCTTGGTATAAATAATAGTAGAATGTTACATTAATGTGATGTTTTATATCCAGTTTGGCTATTCACAAACTCTGTTACCTGATTCATACCTTCACTGAATTCAGGAGTTGATTTGGAATAAAACAAAACTTTACTCCCTGAGAAATAATCTTCAACTGCATGAAAAATAATTAACCACTCGTCTAGATCTATGATTTTTTTATTTTTTGATCTTGTCCATCTATTTTCCTGCCAACTTTTACCCCATTCTGTAATACCACCAAACAGATCATTGTAATCAGTAACAAAAAGTAATTTATGTCTATCTATTTGTAAATTAATTAATCCAGTCATTGCCTGAATAATAGCTTCTAAAGTCATTCTATTTTGTGAAAATCCTTTTAACTCGGTATTGGAATGGTCTTCATATTGCTTATCAGGTGTTTTAATATAATACATCCAAGCAGATTTATCATCACTTTTAGCTTCACTATTTCCATTACTGCAGCCACCCTTAACATATATGATTGCCGCAAAATCTTCATTTTCACTGCTGAAACCTTCATATGGCTGTAACAAAAAATTTTTTAAACCAATTGATTTTTCGTCTAAGTCCTTTTTTATCACTATTTTCTCGTTCATAGCTTTTTCCTTCTGTTCTTGATAAAGTTCTTACTAAAATTAACTACATATCTAACTTTTTATGAGCCGGTTTAAATTTATGGCTCTTAGTAATTGTGCCAATGTGATCATATTTAACTGTTGCCCGTTTAAATTGACTCAAATCTTCGGTCTTAATATAACTCACAACTAATTCACCATTTGGCACGTAGTTGTATAGCGGATAATAATTTTCGTAGGTATCAGTACCGTCAACTCTAAATTTTATTGGCGTAAGCCCAATCCAGAAGCCCTTATACTTACCACGTGTCTGCCCATCTTCCTTGAGGGTAACAGTAAAGGTGGCATCTTCTTTATTACTATAAATGACATTTTCTTCGGTAAATGCGCGACCATATTCATTATCTAATTCTGTATAACCATTCCAGGCGTTTGCCAAAGAACCAAGATAATCATGGACTGTAGCATGACCTTTTTTAAACTTGTAGCCATAAGGCACATGACAATACTCTGCTGGAATCATGTACTTTGTTTTTCCATCTCTGTTTTCAATATTGCTAATGAAATAACGTTTACCAGCAATTGTTCCGGCACCTACAAAAATATCCCAGTCATCAACTCCTGGGTCAGACTTAGTTCCTGTCCTTTTATGTGATTTAAGATAGCGATATGCTTCAACATTATCGCCAGGAACAAAGCTGGCATACCACTTTCTTGCTTTAATATAATGAGCACCAGGTTTTTTAGATAGCTTCTGTAACTTGTTAAAATCCTTGGTCGTTGCAACTGGTAAAGGCGGTAGCGGCTTGGCAGCAACTGGATGAGAATTCAAGCCAACTAGCGCAGCAGAGCCTACGGACAGCATCACTCCCACAATTAACAGTTTCTTGATTGATTTGATCTTCTTCATAGCAGATAAACTTCCTTACTTTAAGATATAACTTAATTTTTCCTATATTAGATTACATACCTAACACTATTAGTTATATAATTAACTAGCAATTTAAGCAATATAAAAAAGCAATTAATCACATTTATTTGTACTTTGCCTAACGCATTGTTCATCAAAAGCATTGCTGGCTTTAATTCTACTAAAATTTTTTACAACTTAGTGAAGGACCTAAATAGTTTTGGATAAAGCAATTATTATTAATAAAAAATAACCTTCACTTATCTAAATCATAATTTGATAAATTAAGGTTATTAAAAATTAAGCCACTTCCCAGATTTGAACTGAGGACCTCCTCCTTACCACGGCGGTGCTCTACCTCCTGAGCTAAAGTGGCAAAATCAAACTCAACAAAAAAGTATTCACTCTCGTGAAGCGAATACTTCAAATAATACTATATCTAGTCATTATCTGCAATAAATCTCACAGCTGTACCATAAGCAACAACGGATTGCATGTCGCCGCCAATCGAGCCTGAGTCAAAACGCATCATTACGATTGCGTCTGCACCTACATCTGCAGCACTTTGCCGTAACCTTTCCAATGCCTGACTGCGTGAATCTTCAAGCATTTTGGTATAACTCCGAATTTCACCACCAACCATTGACTTGAGACCTGCGCCAAAGTCTTTAATTAAATTTTTAGACTGCGTAGTTAAACCAAATACCTCACCAATAATTTCATATTTTTTACCTGGTATATTTTCGGTGGTTGTTACTAAAATATCACTTCGAGCCATTTTTTACTCTCCTATCAAGATAATTTAAAGTGCTTTAATATCAGAAAAGCATGTAATTTTAGCACTTTTTTGTCAAATTGCAGTTATTATTTTAGCGGCAATTTCAGGTGGCATTAAATTAATTTGAGTTAAATCAGCACCTGCCACCCATTCCGGCTGATAAATATTAGACTTACTTGAGCGTTCTTTTTCTTCGCCGCTGATTGCAGGTGCGACTATGTACGGTATTTCAGTGTAAAAGAATTCTTCTTTTGCTTCACTTGTAAAAAAATGCCTTAGAGCAGCTGGCTTTAATTGAAGATCCAATTCCTCTCCTATTTCCCTGATTGCAGTAGCCACTGGAGTTTCATTTTCTTCTGCGCCACCACCTGGAACCACCCAGTAATCACGCCCATTTTTAAACCTGTGGATCAATAAAAATGCTTTATGTTCTGGATTATAAAGTATTACCCGTGCACGCATTTTTCCCTCCTAAATTAAAAAATGATGTGTTTCTTATTATACTCCCTTAATTGGAATCAAAAAAGAGGCAGTTGCGAAAATAGCAACTGCCTCTTTTAGACTAATCTTTAATTGTAACTAAAGTGTATTTTCTTTTACCTTTGCGAATAATGACATATTTACCATCAAATGCTCTAGAAGGATCAACTTCAAAATCTACCGACTGCTCACGGTCTCCGTTCACATAAATTGCTCCATTTGTCACATCTTCACGAGCTTGACGCTTGGAAGATTCGATTTGGGTATCAACTAAGAAGTCCACAATATTTTGGCTCTGAGACGATGTCTCAGCCGTTGGCGCGCTCTTTAGCCCTTCCTCAATTTGCTTGACCGACAAATTCTTAATATCACCGGAAAACAGTGCGTCGGTAATCATTTCTGCTTCTTTTAAGCCTTCTTCACCGTGAACAAATTTTGTTACTTCTCTGGCGAGTGTCTTTTGCGCTGTTCGCTTCCACGGCTCTGATTTGACTTGCTCTGCCAGATCGTCTATTTCTTCATGGCTAAGGAAAGTAAAGTATTTCAAATATTTAACTACATCCCGATCATCTTGATTGATCCAGAATTGATAAAATTCATAAGGGCTGGTTTTTTCAGGATCAAGCCAAACAGCTCCACCAGCAGATTTACCAAACTTGGTACCGTCAGCTTTCAACATTAATGGGATCGTTAAACCAAATGCCTGTCTGTCTGAACCCATCAACTTGTGAATTAGGTCAATTCCTGCTGTAATATTGCCCCATTGGTCACTACCACCAATTTGCATTTGGACACCATAGTTTTTATTCAATTGGTAAAAATCAATAGCCTGTAAAATTTGGTAAGAAAATTCGGTAAAGGAAATACCATTTTCCAAGCGGCTGGCAACTACATCCTTATTAATCATGTTGTTCACTTGGAAGTGTTTACCATATTCACGTAAAAATTCGATTAGACTTAATTTATCAAGCCATTCTGCATTATTAACGATTTCAAAGTTTTCAGTACCAAACAATTTTTCCATTTGCTTGGTAAGAGCTACTTCGTTTTCATGCAATTTTTCAGCACTAAGAAGTACCCGCTCGGATTTGCGTCCTGAAGGATCACCAATTGTTCCTGTACCACCACCAATAACAATCACAGGGTGATAGCCCGCAAGTTGGAACCTTTTCAAAATCATGAAGGGAATAAGGTGACCAATATGAAGGGAATCACCTGTAGGATCGGTACCACAATATAGTGCCAAGTTATCATGTTCTTGCAAATATTTAGTCAGTCCAGCTTCATCAGTCTGCTGGTTAATAGCTCCACGCCAATTTAAATCTTCTAAAATATCAAAGTTTGCCATCTTTTTCCTCCAACAAAAAAGTCCCTAGATTCAATTGATGAATCTAGGGACGACTAGTTATTTTTAGCCGTGGTACCACCCACATTTACACTATTACTAAGTGCCTTAATTGTGGTCTATACGGGAACCACCCTACTCGTATTTCGCCATGCACGACCTGTCTAGCTCCCACCAACCGCTAGTTCTCTGAACTCTGAATCGTGATACTACTTAAATTTGTTATAAACGATAATACTCATTTTTTCTTAATAAGTCAATATCAATTTGTTACTTGTAAAAGCCTTTAATCTTTAAACCATAAGCTTTACCAGCCGTCATATCGTATTGAACAGCCTCATAATCAGCTAAAATTTCTTGCTGCTTTTTAGTCAGATATTTTGGTTCAATTACCTGACCTTTACGACCAATTAATTCGAAGCCTTTATCGCCTTTAAAGTTAATGGTAATTGCTGGCAGTCTCTTATGTACCTCAGTCAAAAGTGCTTGGTAAGGTGTCACTTTAGAATCAGTCTGTTCAAGCATCATAGCGATAAAGTCGCTGGAACTGACAAAATTATTTGCTTTACGCGGCAGTCTTTTTTTAGCACCATGTTGACGAGCATATTTGTTGGAATAGATAAAGTAGCGCGTTGAGTGCATTTGTACCGGATATTTAGCAGTATAACTTTGAGAAAGGATACTTGGATAGTGGTCACCGTAAAAGACTAAAGTAATTGGTTTCTTAATTTGATCAATTTGCTGGATAAACTGCTTAACTGCCTTGTCAGTGTATTGCGTTCCCTTAACGTAAGTAGCCATTTGATCACGAACTGCTGGCGATTTGAATAACTCTCCCGAAATCTTGCCCATGTATTCGTTATTTGGATACCAATTGTTATATGGCATGTGATTTTGAATTGAAATCAGGTTAATAAACTGTCCGCCATCGCGGGAATTGATTTCTTTTAGACCGTTAGCATAGGTAGTAAAGTCAGAGTTATAACCACTCTTACCCAATTTCTTTTGGTCAATAACCTTATATTTTGAACCAACATAGATAAACTTATCAAATTTAAACCTATGATAATCTTCTTGTCTTGAGTAATACGTACCAATAAATGGGTGGACAGCAGATTTATAATCGAAATTCATCCCTATTGTTGGGTAGAAATCATAGTTCGGCACAATTTGAACATAAGGGGTCAAAGTAGACTTGAACATCCCCATATTCAAACCGGTTAGAGTTTCCCATTCCATGTTGGCAGTACCACCACCATAACCGGCACTCAGCATATTGCCGTAAGTGGAACGTGACTTCATCGACTCAATAAACTTAACTGGATTTGGTACATCACGGTCAAACCTGATTGTTGGGAAAGTATTTGGATCAACAAAACTTTCACTCAAGTTAAAGACAATGGTTTGGTCCTTAAGATCGTTTTTACGTCTCTTATTAATCTTAGCCGCTACTTTCTCGTATTTGGTGTTGAGCTGTTTAATACTTTTTTCCGAATAACCCTCAGGTTGATCCATAATTTGCAAGTCAATATAATTCAAGAAATTAAGAACAGGCCCATTTACTTGAATATCTCGTTCAGGGTTACGGAATCTTTGTTTATTATCAAAACCACGGTTGATGTGATAAATAACTCCGCCATCATGATTGAAGCGTAATGGCGTTACAAACAGTAGTAAACTGAGCAATGCCCAAATTCCACGTCTCTTCCAAGAGCCGCGCTTTTTAATAGGAACCTTGCATTCCAAGAAAATATCAAGGGCAATTACAACAACTATAGCTACTAAAATCACAATGACAGTAGTCTTGCCAATCATTGGAATTAAGGTTTTCCAGTTAACAATTTCACTGATTTCAGTCGGGTAAATAGGTTCTCCCCGAAGTAGCAGCTTAATTTTATTTGCGACAGCCCAGCCAATGGCAATCAAACTTACTAGAATGTTTGAAGTCCAGTACCGCGTTGTTACAAAGTAAAATACGGAAAACAACGCATCAAGAAAAATAGTTGTCAAAATCATGGCAAAGAATTTAGTGCCGAGAAGGTAAACTATCGCATTAATTGTTGAAGCTGTACTTATTTGAATTCGTAAATTATCTGATTCAATTAGAAAAGAGCCGAAACTTAAAATATAGAACCAAGCCCAAGTAAGTAAGTTGACCCGATTGGTAATAACAAACTTGGTAAAAATTGACCAGATTTTTTCACAAATTTTGGCTAAATTAGGTTCATTATCTAAATAATTAATGATCTTAGCAAATGGCGTAATTTGGAATAAATAGCGTTTTAGCACCATATACCAGAGGACAACGATTACCAACATAACCACTATCATGATCAATTTATTGATAGTAGACGAGTCAGTAAAGCGGAATGCGTTCATAAATCTCGGAGAAATTGGCGCATCCATAATCATAATTACTGGAATAAAGTAGCGGGCTTGCGTTTTAGTAAAAGTTAAAATTACCTTTTTAAGTAATAAAAATGCCGCTACAACTAGCAAGAACATAAACGGCGAAGAAGGATTGTTGAGAAATTCCCGGTTCCAGTCGCCACCGCCATTACCTGAAATAATCTGCGACCAATAAACCGCATCAAAGCCTGAAACGCCAATCACCACAATGAAGAAGGAGAGAAAGCCACTGATTAAAGATAGCGTTAATATCTTCTTACTAATGTGGATATGAGCTAAAAACATGCCCCAGGCAAAGAACAAAACAAGATATAGGCCGTAAAGCGAGTACTGGAAAGATAGATTACCAGCACTTAGGGCAAAGCCTAATAATGTCAATAAACTTAGTACCAGCAGGTTTTGTTTAATATTTAATTTATGCAGTAAATCAAAAAGATACGGTTGGATTAACAAACAAAAAAACAAACCGGAAAATAAAACTGAGGTACTGGTAATGATCGGGAATAACATGCCCCAAACGCGCCACATATTGAAGCGTGTAGGAACTATAAAGAAGAAAAAGATGTAATAAACAATCAAAGTTGCACTGGCTAACAGCCAATATTTGAAACTTTCACTAACACTTTCTTTTTTCTTGCTGTAAATAGCCCCAAAGACCATGGGTACCAACATTAACGTCGCATTATGCAACATATTAGGCATAAAACGGACAAATGAATAGTGTGCCCTAGCAGCAATACCTTTCAAACTGAACATTTGCACGAGCATGAATAGAGTTGCCACTAATATGCAAATTATCTGAATAGCTTTTAAAGATTTTTTGTTTTTACTCATATTTCTAGTTATATTCCTCACTAAAAATGTTGCTATTAATTATCGCGTTTAATACCCAATTTCTTTTTAATTGTGTATAAGACATCAACTTTTTTGCCGTTGCCAGTAAAAAAGTCACGTAGATCAGATCTGAATTTGAAAATCATAATCGACGTCATCAGCAATAATACTAATCCGGCTTCTTTGATCTTTATTAGTTCATATAAACTGAACAATATTATAAAAATTATCGGAGGAACCGTCAAATTTTGTAATGTTATTAAAAGAAACAGGGCAACTAATAATGTAATTGCAGCTGTTCTTGTGTCATAAACGGCAGCTACTAAAACAGCTACTGTTACGCCCTTGCCGCCTTTAAAATGCTCCCAAAAAGGAAAGCAATGGCCCAGCATTAAGCCTAAGCCAGCATATACCAGAGCAATTTTGCTTGAAAAAATATGATGCACAATTAAAAGACAAATAAGTGTTTTTAGAATATCACCTAAACAAGTGATTATGCCCCATTTTTTTCCAAACACGGCTCCCACATTTGCCGTTCCAGGATTGCCAGAACCTACTTGGGTAGGATCTTGGTTCAAAGCAAAACGACAAACTAGTACCGCAGCCAATAAGCAGCCAAACGCATAACCAATTATGATCGACCACAAACGCATTATTAATAGTCACCTTCTCCCTGAGAATTTTGGTTTTGATAATCATCATAAATCTGGTAATCTTGACTATCAGGATTTTTAAAATCAAAGCCCGCAATTTTATTACGCTTATTTTGATAAGTTTCATTATTGTTAACGGTGGTCAAAGGTAACCCTAATTCAGCACGTAAATAGTCGGAAACGCGTTGCAGTTCTCTAGTAGATTGCACTTGGTAAGAAGCACCATTTATCGTAGCATTGTGACCATGAAGGTAATCATTTTTGACGTTCTTAGTTGCATCTTGGTAATTAAAAACAATCTGTCGTAGTGCATCAAACGGTAAGTTGGTTTTAACGCTGCCAGAGATTGATTCTAGGACTGAATCTAGTTTAGTAAGGGTGTTCAGCGACACTGCTTTTTTAATAATAGTTGTAATTACCTGTCGTTGACGTTTTTGGCGCCCATAATCGCCTGCCGGATCGTCATAGCGCATGCGCGCATAAGCTAAAGCACCACCACCACCCATATGAGTCAACTGGTTTTTCTTAAAAATATAGCCACCGTATTCAAAGCTAAGAGTTGGCCTGATATTGATACCACCAACATAACGGATCAGGCGCATAATACCTTTCATATTAACTAGAGCATAATATTTAATAGGTACATTTACCAACTTTGAAACACTTGCCATTGACATCGCAGCTCCGCCTATAGGATAGGCTGCATTTATTTTTTTTACTTGAAATTCATCTGCGCCCACCATTTCTGCCATTGTATCACGCGGTACAGACATCAATGTATAGCGCTTTTTTTGCGGATTAACTACTGCAATAATAATTGTGTCAGTGTTACCATTTCTTTCTTCGCGGTCAAGAGCGCCTGTATCAGTGCCCATCAGCAATACCGCAAATTTTTTCTTTCCGTCAAACTCACCATTTTTAACTTGAACACGATTACTGCTGTCATAGGCATCATCGACAGCATTTTTTGTTCGAAAATAAATATACGCTGAATATACACCAATCGCCGTAATTAAAAGAGCTGTGATACTTAACACCCAGGCTAGAATACGTCTCTTTTTATGGTAATCTCTCTCATGTAATTCAACCCGACTTTGACTCGGATGATTATCGTTGTGATCCATAACTTTTTATTACCCAAAATTTAATTACAATGAGTACATTATAGCAAAAAAAACAAGCCGCTGTCGGTTTGTTACACATCTTATTAAAAATATTACAATGTTTAACTCAAGGTTAAGGTTAACACTAAATTCTCATCGCTATCACTAGTGAGAATTGAATTGCTGCGTACTGCAGTCACTTCGTTATTTTCTTTAGTAATAATAAAATCCGTTGAAGACAAGGCTAATTTAGACTTATTTTTAACCACTTCAACCTCATTTGCATTAGCTTTGACAGACCAATCATCAAAAAGAGATACTGTAAATTTTACTGAAAATGGCATATCCTTATGTGAATTGTTTTTCAAATAAAATTTAATATCTACCTTGTTCCCATCAATAGCATAAGTTAAAATCACTTCAAAATGAAAGGGAAACTTTTTATAACTGGCAACATCATCTATTAAGGCTAAGCTTACACGTGAATCTCCCTTATCAACAATAGTCCACGGCAATAATTCAGCCCAATTTTCTTTTTGGTCCGCTCCTTCAAAGCTGACGTTCAAAGCTTTTTGTTCTTCAGCATCTTTAAAAAAATCTTTTTGATCGTTCTGCGGAATCAGGCTAACTAGCTTTGCACCCTTCTCAGAAACGGCAATCCTCAAAACTGAACTCTCAATTATTTGCATATTTTACTCCCAAACTTTTTCTTCTTCAAAAATAGCACTCAAATAATGCTGCTGTCAATTTGAGTTAAAATCTAAGGCGGTATAATTATGATAAATAAATATTTTATGAAAAAATATTATACTGCCGCTGGCTTAATAGTGGTATAAAAAAGGCTCTTTTTATGTACTTTTCATTTTGAGCTTATTTGAAAGCACTTTTTAATAAAAGAAGCTAAAATTATTAGCAAAATCAATTTAGATATATTATAATTAACTTGTTCCCGAAAATTATAAAAGTTTTTGGAACAAGTTAATAAAAAGAGCATCCCAAGGAATTGGGATGCTTTTTTTGTCTATTATATTTCGTAATTAATACGATCACGCGAGGCTTCAGTTAAGTCTGCAGAAACTGGTGCAACAAAAGAACCATCATCTGGTAATTCAATATCACTAATCTTGCTGACTTTAGGCAAAATCTGTTTGTTGTACAAACGGCTGGCAAGGGTGTCAGCAGCCATCTTCATTGATTCACGTAAACCCTGTCCTTCTGTTATTCCTCCTTTAACATCAGGAAATTTAATCACATATATATCATTTTCCAGTGGCTTAAAAATAGCCGGATACGTCACAACTTTATGGTTCATCCTAAACCTCCTCATTTGCGCTTTCTTCTATCATAATATACCCAAAATAGCCAAAAGAAGAAATAATTATGAAAAAATTATTCTTTTGCACAAAAAAACGCTGAAAAAATGTTCTTTTCAACGTTTTTTACATTTTATTTATTATTCTTTTTAAATAGTCTCCAACCACTTAGAATGACCGTAATAAAGCAAATAATCATTGAAATATTAAAGACTACGTGCATACCATAAATGAAAATCTCCGGCTGCTTAGGCAAGTAAGTCGTGACCCGACTGCCTTTTGCCATACTCATTGCCGCAAATAATACCGTAGTAGCACTAGATATTCCGATAACCATACCTAAATTACGTGACAAGGAATTGATACTGCCGGCAACACCTAAATCTTTCTGCTCAACTGACCCCATTACCAACGAGTTATTGGGTGAACTGAATATTCCACTACCTAGTCCCATAATTGCAATACTTATTATAAAGAGCCAGATGGAAGATTTTAAGTTGCACAGCATGTAACCAATTTGACTGATTAACAGCAAAGCTAATCCGATAAAGGTAATTAATTTGGGCCCGATTTTATCAGAAAGAGAACCTGCCACTGGAGCCGCAAACAATTGTACTACAGGTAAAATCATTAAAATATAGCCGGTTTGACTTGGAGACAAATGCCGGGCACTTTCTAAGTAAAAAGGTGTAACCACATTAAAGAAAAAGTTCGTAATAAAAATTAACAACGCACAAAGCAGGCTAACAGAAAAATCTGGATTTTTAAACAACTTAAATTGTAATAAAGGGTTAGCTGCATGATTTTCGACATACACAAACCAGACAAAACTAACTAGTCCCACTAGCAGCATTATAACTACGGGCAATGCACCAAAACCCAGTTGCTGTCCTAAAAAGATGCCGCCAAACAGTGTAATCATGCCTAAAGCAAAACTGAAAGAACCGGTTTTATCCAGCGCGGTTTTGGTAAATGTAATGTCTTGGGGTAAAAAGATTGCACCAATAACTGCGGCAACCAATCCTACCGGAACATTTAGCCAGAAAATATAAGACCAAGACAGGCGACTCAATATCAATCCTCCTAGACCAGGACCTGCAATTGAACCCAGGGCTACAAAGGAGCCAATAGTTCCCAAAGCCTTGCCTCTTTCAGTACTTGGAAAAATTTCAGTAATAATGCCGTTGTTGGTTGCCATAGTCATGGCAGCTCCAAATGCTTGAATAGCTCTTGCTAGCAGCAAAAAAGGCAAATTGATTCTGAAGCCAGATAATAACGAGCCAGCAATGAAGAAAATTGCGCCTAGACGAAAAATCTTAATCTTACCGTATATATCACCTAATTTCCCAAAAAAAAGGATAAAACTGCAAACGACAATTAAATATAAGGAAACAACCCATTCTGACTGACTCATAGGGATGTGCAGGTCACTACTAATTACGGGTAAAGCAATATTCACAATTGTGCCGTCTAAAGTTGACATAAATGTAAAAAGCCCAACTGCAACTAGTATCCACCACCGATTTTTTTGTACCTTGATATCTGTTTGATAACTAATTTTTTGTGTCATTTATTTATCTCCATTTCAATTTAGTTAGGTACCTTAATAGTTTGAATTATACTCTTTTTTTCTCAGCTGCCAAGTAAAAAACAACTGCATATATTATGCAGTTGTTTTTGCAACATGAAGAATGTCTCGACTTACAGTCAAAATAAAGTTTGGACTAGATTTTGTAATATCTTATTTGGCTAAATAAATAGCCCAAATAAATTAATATTAGTTGAATTTTGTTCAAACACAGTCTCAAATTTTATTAATAGATTTTTAAAAATGATTATTTGTGCAATTATTATTTTTTACTACAAATTAGCACTAAAAACAATTGAAAACTAAGCAAAAATTAGCATTGACTTTAATTAACTACTAATCTATACTCAAAAACATTAGATATTAATTAGCAAATAATAATTATTCTAATAATACGGTGACTATATTGTTCATCATAAACTTATTGTTATTTTAGAAAGAGGAAGTCTATGGCGGAAAAAAATAATAATTCCACAATTGAAGATACATACGATGACTACTCTACACAACGTTTCCCTAAAGACAAACGTGATCCGATGTGGAAAGTGTTAATGGTACAAATCGGAGGATTTGTCGCCTTAAGTCAATTTATGCTTGGCGCAGAGCTAGGATACGGAATGACTTTTCATGATGCTGTACTATCCACTATTTTGGGTAGTGTCATCTTACAATTCATTTCATTTGGTTTAGGTTTAGCCGGTCAAAGAGAGGGCTTGCCTACCAGTCTTTTGTCAAAATGGGCTGGATTTGGCACAGTTGGCTCAGCTATCGTTGGTTTAACTTTTGCAATTAGTTTAATTGGCTGGTTTGGCATTCAGAACTCTGTATTTGCCCAAGGCGTCGTGCAGATAATGAACACAATTACTCACAGTAATATTAATTACCAACTGGTTGCTACTATTACCGGGTTGCTAGTTACCTTTTCTGTTATTTTCGGCTTCAAGGGGCTAAGTTGGACTACCAATATTTCAATTCCAGCTTTTATCATTGTAATGGGCTTTGCCACTTACAATATGCTTAAAGGCAACAGCCTCAGTCATTTAGTAACGATGGCTGCTCCCGGTGCCGCAATGGGCATGGGTGCTGGGATCACAATGGTTACAGGTAATTTTATCGTTGGCGCCATCATCATGCCTGATATAACCAGACGTACTAAAAACGGTCGCGATGTTTTTTGGGTTTGTGTAATCGGTACGATTGTGGGTGAATTAGGCGTCAATGTCATTGGCGTGTTGATGGCTCACGCGATTGGCTCAAAAGAAATTATGCCTATTATTTACCAATTAACAGGAGCTTTGGGAATTGCTTTAATTGTGTTGTCATCAGTTAAAGTTAATGACATGAATCTTTATTCTGCCAGCTTAAATGTCGTTAACTTTTTTAGGCAAGTTTTTAAAGTGAGTTTGAACAGATCTGTCATGACTGTCATTACCGGTATATTAGGAACAATTCTTTCAGTTATTGGCTTAATTGATAAATTTCAAGGGTTTTTGACTGTGCTAGGCGTTGTTTTCCCACCAATAGCAGCCATTATGTTTGTTGACTACTGGCTTTTAAAAACCGACCGCAAAAATTTAGACGAAAGTCGGGCTAAAGGAGAGTTGCCCCAAACTTCTGCTAAGTTACCTGTAATGACGGTTATCGCTTGGATTATAGGAATTTTAGTCGGTCAATTCGTTACATGGGGGGTGCAGTCTTTAAATGTTCTTATTAGTTCAGGGCTGGTCTACTACTTAGGTAGTCTTTTAGTTAGAAAAGTTGATCAGCGAATAGTTAAAAATAAAGGGATAGAGGAATAAATTTTGAGTAAAGAAATAGGAATTAAGGATGTAAAACAAATTGCTATTGGAGCTTCTTTACTGGGCTCAGGTGGTGGAGGCAATCCGTTTATTGGCGAATTGATGGCAATTTCAGCCATTAAAAAACATGGTCCAGTGACTTTGCTTACACCAGACGAATTTCCGGATAACGAATTATTTGTTTCAGCCTCAAATATTGGGGCTCCAGCAGTTTCAATGGAAAAATTTCCTAATGGAAATGAGTTCGTGAATGCTTTTAAAATTTTTGAGCAATATTATGGCAAAAAAATTTACGGTACCTTTCCGATTGAAGCAGGTGGTATTAATTCGATGATGCCAATCGTTGCAGCCGCCAATATGGACTTGCCGATTGCAGATGCTGACGGAATGGGACGGGCTTTCCCAGAATTACAAATGTCAACTTTTGTTTTAGCAGGACATTCAGTAACTCCTATGGTTTTGTCAGATGAGCGGGGGAATACATCACTAATTAATACTCCTGATGCTTTCTGGGCTGAGCGTATCGGTCGTAACTTCACGGTGCAAGTGGGTGCTACTTCTTCAAGCGCCAGTGATTCATTAACTGGTAAACAGATACGTGAAGCTGGAGTTTTGAATATCGTTGATTTGAGTCAAAAAATTGGGCAGTTAATTCAACATGCCAATGATTACGACTCCGTTGACAGTGCCTTAAGTGAATTATTGCATTTAACTCATGGTTATAAACTGATGACAGCCAAAATCACGGATATTTCACATGTCACTAAGGGTGGATTTAACTTTGGTGAAATTACTTTGGGTGGTCTTAATGAAAATGAGGGGCAAACTGGTAAGATTTCTTTCCAGAACGAAAATATTATTATGCAGCTTGACGGCAAAATTTTGGCAACCGTTCCCGATTTAATCACTATGGTTGATATTGACACTTTGCTTCCTATTACAAATGAAGAAGTCCGTTATGGTAAACGGATTATGGTTCTGGGCTTGCCAGCCAATGAAAAATGGCGCACCGAGGCCGGCATAAAACTCGTAGGACCGCGGTATTTCAAATACGATGTTGATTATGTTCCAATTGAAAAACGTTACGCAGAATACAATAATTAATAGGAGGAAAATTAGGTGTATAAATTAGGAATTGATGTCGGTGGTACAAATACTGATGCTGTAATATTGGATGATAAATTAAATGTACTTGTTTCAGCTAAGACCCATACTACCAAAGATATTGAAACTGGTATTAAAAACGCTATTCATAAAGTTGTCAACGGCAAAAATATTGATGTTCAGCAAATAAAGCAGGCAATGCTGGGGACAACTCAAGCCACTAATGCAATTGTTGAACGTAAAAATCTCGGTAAAGTAGGTATTCTGCGAATTGGCTATCCCGCAACCGCGTCCGTTTTGCCTTATACAGAATGGCCTGAAGATATTACGCAAATTCTGTCAAACAAATATGCTTTAATACATGGCGGTTATGAGTTTAACGGCGATCCAATTGTACCCTTTTCAGAAGAAGAAGTGCGTACTAAGCTTAATGAATGGCAAGGCCAAATAGATGGATTAGCCGTAGTTGGAGTTTTCTCATCAATTAACGATGATCAGGAAAAACGTGTCAGTGCAATAGCTCACGAAATCTTAGGCTCTGACTTTCCCGTTTCTATCTCATCTTCAATTGGCTCCATCGGCCTGATCGGACGAGAAAATGCTACTATTTTAAATGCTGCTTTAAACAAAGTTATCAAAAACGTTACCCATGGTTTTTCACACGCATTGGCAGATGAAAAAATTACTAATGCTACTGTTTACTTATGTCAAAATGATGGTACGTTGATGTCATTAGAATATGCTGCTAAGTATCCTATTTTAACAATCGGTAGCGGCCCAACCAACAGTATTCGCGGTGCAGCTTATTTGTCTAAAATTAAAAATGCTTTAACAGTTGATATTGGCGGGACGACTTCTGATATTGGCGTGTTAACAAACGGCTTCCCCCGTGAATCTTCAAAGGCTGTAACTGTAGGTGGCGTTCGTACTAACTTTAGAATGCCTGACGTATTATCTGTTGGACTTGGCGGTGGTACAATTGTGCGGGTCAGTGATGATGGTTCAGTTACTGTCGGTCCTGATAGCGTAGGTTATGCTATTACCGAAAAGGCCCTCGTTTTTGGCGGAGATACGTTAACAACAACTGATATTGCTGTTCGTCTTGGACTATGTCAAATTGGTGATCCTAAGTTAGTAGAGTCAATTGATGAAGATACTGCACAAAAAGCTATGAGAAAGATCGCTGCTATCTTAGAAGATGGTATTGATCAGATGAAAACAAGTGCCGAAGATGTGGAAGTAGTTTTAGTTGGCGGAGGGTCAATTATTGCACCTGAAACTCTCAAAGGAGTTAAACACATTACAAAAAGTGATTTTGGCGGTGTTGCGAACGCTATTGGTGCTACAATTGCCAGCATTGGTGGTGAATATGAGAAAGTTTACCAGTATGCTCATGTTAAACGCTCGGATGCATTATCTGATGTAGAAAAACAGGCAGGGCAGCAAGCAATAATGGCTGGTGCAAAAGCCGATACTATTAAAGTAGTTGAAGTGACCGAGGTGCCACTTGCCTATGCTCCAGGAGAAACAACTAGGGTTAAAGCTAAAGTCATCGGTGAAATTGATAATGCAAAAGAAGCCTAGACTTTATTATTAAAAATTTTTTTATTTTAAGCTGAATGGTTTTTAAAAACCACTCAGCTTTCTTTTTAACCTATTTTTGTTATTTGCCTATCTTCAATCCCCACTAGAAAGTTTGGTTAAGCAGCTATTTTGTATTAAAATTAAACTAATAAATGAGCGAAAGAAGAATGAACTATGTGGATTTTTGAATTTTAAAATAAATTTTCCCGTAACTATCTATTAATATAGAAAGAGAATTAAATGATTGAAAACACTCCACGTAAAACTAAAGCATTTATTGCCGGGGTTAACTTAAACGATTCTAATTTTGATTATTATATGACTGAACTTGCCAATTTGACTGAAGCTGCCAATATGGAAGTAGTAGGACAAGCACGGCAAAATGCAGAGCATATAGTAGCTGGAACATATTTTGGTCTGGGTAAAATTAATGAAATAAAAGATATGGCACGCGGCTTAAAGGCAAAAGTACTTATCCTTAATGATGAATTGACGCCAGTTCAAATTCGCAATTTAGAAAAATTGACCAAACTACGTGTAATTGACCGCACCGAACTAATTTTAGAAATATTTTCAAAGCGAGCTCGCACTAAACAAGCAAAATTACAAGTGCAGCTGGCACGGTTGCAATATGAACTGCCTCGATTGCATCCGTCTGAAAATAATTTAGACCAGCAAAGAGGAAACGGCGGTTCCACTGGCGGTGGTTTTGCCAACCGGGGTGCGGGTGAATCAAAACTAGAGTTAAACCGAAGAACTATCGGTAAACAAATTGCCATCATCAAGAATGAATTAAAAGAAATCTCCCAGCAGGAAGAAATAAAAGCCAAAAGACGTAATCAAAATAATATTCCCAAAGTCGCTTTGGTTGGTTATACGAATGCTGGTAAATCAACCACGATGAATGGGCTTTTACAAGAGTTTTCTAAACATAGCGACAAGCAGGTTTTTGTTAAAAATATGCTATTTGCTACGTTAGATACTAATGTCAGGCGCATAGAGTTAGATAACAATTTTAGCTTTATTCTCTCTGATACAGTAGGGTTTATTTCAAAGCTGCCTCATAACTTAGTTGAGTCTTTTAAGGCTACTTTGCAAGAAGTAAGAGATGCCGATTTACTAATAAATGTTGTAGATGCATCTGATCCAAATATGATTCAAATGATCCGCACTACACAAAATGTTCTGAATGAAATTGGCATCAAAAACACCCCTATGATTACTGCTTACAATAAAGCTGATAAGTCAGAAAGAAATTATCCGCAAATTGAGGGCAGTAATATTCTATATTCCGCAACTGATCCTAAGTCGATTACTACTTTAGCCAATCTAATTACTAAAAGAATATTCGTTAATTACAAAAGAACCAGATTGCTATTGCCACTGTCAGATGGTAAAACACTATCTTATCTACATGAAAATGCACAAGTAATCAGTGAGAATTTTCAAAACGACGGCATTCATGTGACTGTTCGTTTAGCTCCAGAACAACAGAATAGATTTTCAAATTATATTGTCTAAACAAAAAACTTCTTACACACTGTATACTGTAAGAAGTTTTTTTGTTTTAACGACACATACTGCTAAAGCTATGGTAACTTATCTTCTCTTCTAAGCAATTACCCTTTTAGCAACACAAGGATAAAAGTAAGAGCTTATTGTTTGCAAAACCACACCCTGCTCTGGTGTCGCAGCACAGACATATTGATTATTGCCGACATAAATACCGACATGGTAAGGCGCGTCAGCCGACCCCCAATATAGCAAATCACCAGGCTGCAATTGATCCATAGTCACCGTTACGCCTACTTTGACCTGATCAGTTGTCACCCGCGGTAATTTAACGCCTCCGACTTGGTTATAAACATACTGCACTAAACCAGAACAATCAAAATTGTCCGGCCCATTGCCGCCCCAAACATAGCCTTTGCCGACTTGGCTTTCTGCCAAGTTGACTACCGCTTGCGCCCTTTTAGAAACATTGGGAGAAACAGTTTTATCGCTCACATGAGTAATGGTTGGAGCTGCAGTAGTTTTGTTACTTTTCTTTTTTACAACATTACTAAGCTGAGGTACTACTACTTTTTGTTTTTGTACTTTTTGCTTTGGTACCTTCTTCACTACCTTCTTAGCTTTAACCTTAAGCTTAGATTTTTTAATTTTCTTTTTGGTAGCAGTTTTTCTTACTTGTTCTTGAGCAGTTTTCGTATTAGATTGTTCTTCTAAGTCTTTGGTATAGCGCGCTTCAATCCACTCACTATCACCAATCATGTACCATAATTTGCCTTTACGATCCACTGCGGTTTTAGCAACATTCCACTTACTTTTATTTTTAGCGCGAAAGTTAATTAACTGTCCACCCTCATAATTAGTCCAAATTTTGACGCTCTTACTTGGTAAGCAATTTATTTCTATTCTTTTAACTGGAGTTTTTAGCGTAGCAGCATCCACAATTTTCTGTGGTGAAGCCACACCAATTCCGGTGAGTGTCAATGCTGCTGCAAGACCCATTTTCCAAAAATTACGCTTCATCAAATTAATTCTCTTTCAGGTAGTATAATGTGATCAAAAATTAGTATTCAATTTTATTTTAACCGCTTCAGATATTTAATCAAGTTACACTAATCAAACTGCAATAAAAAAACACTTAGAAATTTTCTAAGTGTTTTTTCTCAAATCGTATTCTTAGTCAAGAACACGCTTAGCAACTGATGGATAGAAGTATGAACTCAAATTTTCTTTAACAACTCCTTGAGTTGGTGTTGCTGCATGAACATATTGGTTATTACCAACATAAATTCCCACGTGATAAGGGGCGGTTGATGAACCCCAGAATAAGAGGTCTCCCGGCTTCAAGTTCTGCAATGAAACTTTTTTACCTTCCTTAACTTGAGAATAAGTAGTGCGACTCAAATTCATGCCAGCAGCTTTACTATAAACATATTGAGCTAGTCCTGAGCAATCGAATCCTTGAGGGCCATTGCCACCCCAAGCGTAAGCTTTACCCACTTCAGCGTTAGCCAAGTCAACAACTTTTTCAGCTTGTTTGACGGATTTTTTCTGAGGAGAAACTGCCTTGATTTTGGTACCAGGCTTAACTGTGTAGCGAGCTTGGATCCATTGATTTTCGCCAATTTGATACCAAGTATTGCCTTTTTGGTCAATAGCGCTGCTCAAAACGGCAACAGTTTTTCCGTGTTTAATCCGCTCGCCAGTAAAGTTAGGATTTTCATAATTATCCCATATATTAATGCCATAACCAGGGACATAATTGATTTTTACTTTTTTCGTAGCCGCTTTAACAGTCGCAGCTGTAGCATTAGAATTAGCTAAGTTGGCAACTCCAAACCCAGTAACTGCTAGAGCTGCTGCAGTAGTAAATTTTACCCAATTACTTTTTACTTTCAAAATCAATATCCTCCCGTCATCACATTAAATGTTTTAGACAATTCAATTCTACTTCTATGTTACAAAATCAATTTTACTCGTAGATTATTACAAGAAGGTTACAATAATAATACTAGTAAGTAAAAAAGCCCTTCCATCGAATTTATATGATAAAGGACCTGATTTAAAATGTTCTTGTTATTTATAGAAGTAAATATGAATTATTGGTCGAACGGGAAAATTATTAAATTTCTACTCTAGAATTCTTTTAGCAGCCGATGGATAAAAGTACGCACTTAGTGATTGTTTCAAAACACCTTGACTTGGTGTTGCCGCATGAACAAATTGATTATCGCCAACATAAATTCCAACATGATACGGAGAAACAGAAGAACCCCAGAAAAGTAAATCGCCCTTCTTTAACTTTTTAAGTGAAACTTTTTTGCCTTGAGTTACTTGTGAATAAGTGGTTCTTGGTAAAACTTTATTACCAGCCTTTTTGTAAACATATTGCA
Organism: Lactobacillus sp. W8093; assembly: GCF_016100925.1. NCBI lineage: Bacteria > Bacillati > Bacillota > Bacilli > Lactobacillales > Lactobacillaceae > Lactobacillus > Lactobacillus sp. W8093. The sequence goes on from NZ_JACFRL010000004.1 coordinate 111,388, forward strand.
CCAGACCAGAGCAGTCAAATGAATACGGGCCAGTAGCACCATACACATAACCTTTGCCAACTTGCTTTTTGGCAAGTGTGGCCACAGCTGTCCTTTTTTTAGTTACCGCACTGGCACTGACATCTTTAGCTGTAGTAGCAGTCACTACAGTAGCGCCAGCAGCACTTGTAAAAAATAAAACTATAACAGTTATAAGCTTGATTAAGCTCTTTTGGTGTCCGTGTTTCAAAATTAGGCTCTTTTCTAGACAAATTTCTCCGTACTGAGCAAGTCGTATATAAAATTACTCACTCTTTTTATTCGACATTTTCTATCTTAAACATTTAATGTTACACATTCGTGTCAAACGAGCTACAAAATGTTAAGAATTATATTTTGAAACACAAATATTTTTTACAAAGTGTAATTAAATTCTCCTCAGCTATTTTTTTAAGCTATGAACTATTGTTGCAAGTTCGTTTTTGGTTTCATTCCAATCATCATTAACCAGTATGTGCGCGCTTCCTTTTAAAGAATCAGGTAAGGTATTTAGTTCACTGCCACTTAAACGTTCTTTAATTTTATTCGGATCGTCACCCCGTTTAAGCAAACGCTCTGCCAATATTCTTTGGGAACTGGTTGTAATGTATAAAAAGAAAACTTGTTCTCTAATTGCGGCTAAATATGACGCTGCTCCTTTAATATCAACTATAAGCGACACTATATCGTGATGTTCCCAGGCATTGGTCAATGCTTCTTGACTTGAGCCATATTGATAAGAACCATATTGGACATGTTCAAAAAAATGTAACTGACTAAAACTCTCCTCGCTTTCAAAATGATATGACTTATTGGGAATTTCACCCGGTCTAATTGGCCTAGTAGTATGTGTCAGTACACGCGGAATAGCAAACTTTTGCGCTAAATATTCTGAAACAGTCGTTTTACCAGCGCCACTAGGACCGGCAATTAAAATTAATTTTTGCAAAACCCGAGCTTCCTTTACTTGAAAACAATTCACTTTTATAATAATATCTTTCTATTATAATGAAACATGGTTGAGAGAGGAAGTAAATAATATTATGAAAAAAGCAGACGTAAAAGCAGATGACATTCTCAGCGCCAAGTCTGAAGAAGAACTAACAAAGCCTTTTTTAGGTAAAGTCGAAAAAATTTACGAAAATTCTGCTCTCCTATCAATTATTGATTTTGATCCTACTGACAAAACTGCAGTTAGCGACCTTAATCATAAAATAGTAGTCAACTTCAAGAATTTAAAGAGTGTTCCTAAAAAGAAAATCAAGGAAATCCAAGCTTTAGCTAAAAGTGATGTTAAGGTAGAAAAAATTGCAAAATCTGAGCAAGATGCTGCAAATGATGCCACTAAAAAGGATTAGCAACAAATTTTAATTAAGAAACAGTGAATATGGTTCACTGCTCTTTTTTTTTGTCTTATTTTTGCCTAAAATTAAATCATGAAAATATTTATGATATGGAGACAAAAGTGAAAGAAAAAGCAAGAACCGTTTTATTCTGGTTTATTCTAATCCAGCCATTTTTAGACTTATATTGGTTTTACCATGGAACTTTAGCCAAAATTTTACCCTTTACTCTACCAACAATTATTCGTATCCTAGCCGTTTTTACATTAGTTTGTCTTTACTTTAGTGCTAAAAATTCTTGGCAAAGATTATCACGCCAAAAATGGTTGCTGATTTATATAGTGCTATTAATTCTATACTCGGCTTTGCATTTAGTACATGTGCAACACTTTAACAGTGTTAGTCCCAATGGTTATGGTTACACACCAACTGGTGAAATCTTTTACCTCATCAGAATGGTGCTGCCATTAACAGTTCTTTATTTAACTAATGAATTAGGCTTTAAAGAAAAGCAGCTGCAACATGTTATCGAAGGCATTTCTGGACTTTTTTCCGGGACTATCGTCTTATCTAATTTATTCATAATTTCGCTTAAATCATATGAAACTGGCACCATTAGCGCCAATATTTTTGAATGGTTTTTTAATCCCAATATTGGTTATTCCCATATGGCGTCTAAGGGCTTCTTTAATTTTACCAATATGATTTCAGCAGTACTATTTATGTTGCTGCCGCTGATGCTTTATTACCTTTTTACTTCATTTAATTGGCTTACCGTCCTACTCAATATTGTACAGGCATTAGCAATGATTGAGATTGGTACCAAAGTAGCAGCGATTGGTTTAATTGGCGGAATAATCGTCAGCGTAATTGTTTTTGCCATCCATAAGTTTTTAATCAAGGACGTTAAAAACGGGGGCAAGGCTTTTCTAGTTGCCGTTATAATTGAAGCAGGCTCTTTAGTTATTTTGCCTTTTGGACCTGCAATTCAAAGATATAACTATGAAATTTATTTAGCCCAGCAATCTGATCATGACCTGACAGATGAAAAGCAGGAATTAGCTGCTGGATTAAAAAAATATCCCACAGGAGAAAAAAGAGCGAAATTTCTACGCTGCTTTATTAAGCAAAATTATCAAGAATATGCACTAAATCCAAAATTTGTTTTAAAAAGCTATCCTTATCAATATGACCCTGAATTTTGGCTAAAAATCATTCGTGAACCCGGTCAATCCCGCATGGAAAACCGTCACATTGAAAAAGCCATGCTTAATCAGGTTGTGAAGACAAACAATAATCCTTTAGACAAGTTTTTCGGTATTTCCTATATAAGAGAAAACAATATTTTTAATTTAGAACGTGATTTTGCCGCACAAATATATTCATTAGGCTGGTTGGGTATGCTGCTATTTGTCGGTCCTTACCTTGCGGTATTGCTTTATAGTGCATGTAGGTGGCTCAAATATAAAACTGCACGCACATACCTGGTAAGTTCTTTAATAGTCTCCAGCGGTTTTATCTTATTAGCTGCATTTTCATCTGGCAACGTAGTCGACTTTTTAACTGCCAGCTTTATTTTGGCATTTATCGAAGGCAATTTATTAGTACAAGTCAATAAAAAAGAATAACAAAAAAGCGTAAATGAAACTGGATTGCTGCACAATGGTTTGCTTAAGCCAATAGTTGTGCAAGCTTTTCCGAAATTTTCAGCTGTTTCATTTACGTTTTTATTTTTCCTTAATAAAAGAAGCATCAGGTATCCTGATCAAGTAGTACCGTGTGGCATTATGACCGGCATGCATCCCTATTCCATTTTGCCAAACTTTTTTATAAGTAGCCGTATAAATCGCAACATAAGCGCGCTGATATTTACGATCCATTTTAGTTAATTGCTTTTTGTCATAAGGAATTCTGGCAGCATTTAAATCTAGTGGGCTTTTGCCGTAAGCCACAGTGGCAAAGTCACTAGACACTTTGATTTTCTTGCCAGGTCGATAATATGTAAAAGTCTGTGTGCTAATTTTTTTCTTTTTAGAATTGATTGTTACATAACTTGAATTACCTTCACCAGTATTCATGACGATGGGCTGGTATGTGATATTCGAGGTAATCTTACTGGTATCATCAAGATCGGGGTTATCTAGCATGGTTTTACCGAACAGCCAAACAATACCTACTAATAGAATTGCCACCTCTATTAAATCTATTAAAAAATTAGGCCAGCTAAACTGTCTGTGCTTTTTGATAATCATGGTAATACGGCGCTTGCGAATATTTTGCACAACAAAAACCAGGTACAAAATAATAACTACCCATAACAAAACTCCAAGTAGATTCCAGCTAATCATGACGGACCCCCTACACTTTTCTCCATTATATTGTAAAAAGCATCTTTTGAATAGTTGAGTTCTTATATAGTTTAACAAATTAAAGATATTGTAACCATCACAGCTACACTAACTAGAGCAAATTATCCTTTTAGTTAGTGTCTTTAGTTTTAGCTGCCAATTTGGTTTTATTTGAACTCGTTTTAGTCGTTGCTCTTTTTTTAGTTACTGTTTTCTTTTTAGCGGCTGGTACCGGCTTTTGGTATTCACGAACCTGTTTAATTTTTTCCTGCATAGCTTCTGTCAATTCAGCAATTACAGTATCTTCTTTTTGCTTAATATCAGTTTCTGTTGCGACTTGATCAATTCTAAAACCCGACGCATTTAAATACTCCGATTGAGTTTCAAAATAGACGTTAACAGGGTACTCTTTCTGCTCTTCAAAAAAGTTGGCAATCTTTTTATAGTTGGCATAGGGCAAATTAATAATATTGCTTTCTAATGCAAAAGTAAGCGGTCTTTGCCCCGTTACTTCAACAGCTACATGACTTAAAGAATTATGTTTAAGAGCGGCCGCAGTTTCTTTAACTAATTTTGCTGCCAATTCATGCACTTTAGCTTTAGACTTACTAATATCAGCATATTTTACAGTTTCTAAGTCCTCAATATAATCTTTTTGTTCTATTTTTGTAGTTAAATCTGTTAAGTTAATTTTCAAAGTAAAAACCCTTATCTAAATTTATTAATTTTTATCAGTCTTATATACGATACTCAAATTTGCGATTAAAAACAATTTATTTTATTTCTTTTAAAAATATTTTTTAAAAAACATTTATACTAGTGAAATTTGCTTTAAAATACTAAAAACTTGTTTTTAATACTAAAATCCTACTTCTTGCGCGCTATTCTTACTATTATTAAATAACATTTTGCTCTTCACAAACTTAAAAAAGCTCTTTTTTATATTAATACTTTAAAAACATGGCTTTATCTACTTTACAAGCGTTTTCACATAGAGTAAATTTAACATGTAACTAAAAATTTTTCACTAAATTTTTTAACTGAAAGGTAGACGAATATGTCAGATAAAGTTTACACAGATTATTTCTATAATTCCGAAGATTTTGATAAAAATCACGAAATGGGATACAAGGATCTTCACATTCCTGAAGGTGTTGAAGCTCAACCTTTAATTGTTCCACCAGTATTAGAGCCTGATAAACAAGAAAACAATGATGTTTGGTTCACAATTGATTCCCAGGAAGGTGACTTCCAATTTTTGCCAGGTAAAAAAACTCATACTTGGGGCTACAACTTCCCAGTTCTTGGTAAAACTATGGTTTTGACCAGAGGGCAACACGTTCACGTAACTTTGAAGAACAGCTTGCCAGAATTAACTACATACCACTGGCATGGTATGGAACTTCAAGGTCCTGGTAATGATGGTGCTTGCCACTCACCAGTTTATCCAGGTGAAGAAAAGCATATTGACTTTACTGTTAAGCAACCGGCAGCCTTAACATGGCTTCACGCTCACCCATGTCCATCAACTGCTATGCAAGTTTGGATGGGACTAGCAATGGGTGTCGTCATTACTGACGCCAACGAAGCTAAGTTGCCAATTCCTAAGACTTACGGTAAGGACGAGTTCCCAATTATTTTGCAAGACCGTATTTTCCACGAAGATAACCAATTTGACTACAAGGCAGACTACAACGCAATGGGTATCTTTGGTGACACTCCAATTATCAATGGTGTTGTCCGTCCATACGTTGATGTCACTACTCAAAAAGTACGTTTGCTCTTCTTAGGTGGTTCTAACCGTCGTGAATGGCGTCTGCACTTTAGCGATGACTTGGTAATGACCCAAATCGCCGGTGATGACTCATTCTTGGAGCACCCAGTTAAATTAACTAAAGTCTTAATCGGACCAGGTGAACGTCAACAAGTAGTTGTTGATTTCAGTAATTACAAAGAAGGCGATGTTGTCAACCTTTACACTGACGACTTCAAGTTGGTTGAGTTTAGAATTCACAGCTATGAAAAAGATGACAGCGTAATTCCTGACACATTGTTCAAACCATACGATCCAGTTGTTAACCCTAACTCACCAGTTCCTCATGTTACTATGGATAACCACAACATGATCAACGGTAAGTTGTTCTCAATGGAAAGAATTGATATGAAGCAGGAATTGATGAATGCTGAATACTGGGACGTAACTAACACTAACGATAAAGTTAACGGCATGTTGCACCCATTCCACACTCATGGTGCCCACTTCCTGGTTGTATCACGTAACGGTAAAGAACCATATCCAAACGAAAGAGGCGTTTACAAGGACACTATCGAAGTAGCACCTCAAGAAACGGTTCGCATAAAGGTTTACTTCCAAAACACTGGTGTCTTCATGTACCACTGCCACATTATCGAGCACGAAGATGCCGGTATGATGGCGCAAATTCAAATTGTTGATCCAAAAGAACCAGACAAGAAATATCATTTGATGGACATGGAAACTTTGACTAAGGCATTTGCTGAAGAAAGAGGAGTACCTGAAGACGAAGTCTTCTGCCCAGGAATGGACGTTGAAGGTATGGCAGTTAAAGGTGAAGATCATAGTCTTGATGCTTTATCAAGCGCAACTCATCATTAATCCCTACTTTTACTCAACAAAAAAATAAAATTTAGCAAAGTCGCTCATTAATTTGAGCGATTTTTTGCTTTTATCAATCAACCTATGTTTAAATAGCTTTATGAAAAAGAACAGATTTTCCTTTAAAGCTATTTTGATTTTATTCTTTGGGGTCTTCTTACTCGGATTAGTTTTTGCTTTCTGTAACTCGTCTGGTTTTAAAGACCGCTATGATTGGTTAACACTGAAGTCTACTCAAAAATTAGACGTACCGTTAGAGAATCAATATCCTGACCTACCTAATGGCTGTGAAGTTACCTCTTTATCGATGCTTTTGCGTTACTATGGTATTAAAGTTAATAAACTTGACCTCTCAGAAAACATTAAACACGTGTCTTCATACACTGATAATGGCAAGTACCGCGGTAATCCTCATGTGGGTTTTGTTGGTTATATGAGTCAGGCAAATGCAGGCTGGTGTGTTTATAATGAACCTTTAGAACAAGTTGGACTTAAATATACAAATCGCATTAGAAATTTCACTAACCACGACTTTATCCAAGTAATAAAATTGGTTTCTGATGGTCATCCAGTTTTAATCATTACAACGACCAATTTTAACCATGTAGGCGACATGCAAACTTGGCAAACAGCTCAAGGAGAAGTACACGTCACCCCTTCTTCACATGCTTGTGTCATCACGGGCTTTGATAAAAAAGCACGTATTGTTTACGTAAACGATCCTTTTGGTCATAAAAATAAAGCAATTCCGTGGAAAAACTTGGAAAGAAGTTTTAATCAACAAGGAAAGCAAGCCTTATATTTAGAATAAAAAAGAGCAGATTCAATTAAGAATCTGCTCTTTTTAAATCGAGGCCCATTAATAAAATAATAGGTGACTACTTCTGTTCACATCAGGTTGGTCAACCACCAGCACTTCCCGTGCCTGCCACTTAAGACGGGTGTCCTCATACAAATACGCATCTCGCGTTTTTGTCGACTCGCATTAATTATTATACTTATTTAATTTGTTTTTGTAAAATTTTTTTATCCTAAAAAAGATTTCGACACACATACTGGACAAAAGCATGCCCAAAGCTATTGAGCCGGTTACAATTATTACACGCAAAACCGCATCATTAGCGCCCCTAAGATTGCCTGAAGTCAATTCACGTACTGCTTGATAAGCCGGAACTCCCGGTACAAGAGGAACAATCGCGGGAATGTAAAAAACTGTGGCCGGGCATTTTTTCATTCGCGCAAAAATTATGCCCAAAATGCCAATAGCAAATGAGCCTAGCAGATTTGACAAAAGACGACCCATCGAAGCACGCATCGCCAGCCAGTAGATTATCCAACTAGTGACACCACTGATACCGGCAAGATTAATTACGCGCCGGGGTACATTGATTGTCAAAGCAAATCCCGCGGAAGCCAAATAGGCAAATGCAATATTAATTAATAATTCAATTCCAAATGACATTTTTATGCTCCCAAAAATTTCAAAACAATACCGACGCCGCCTCCTAATGCAAATGCAGTTAAAAGGGCTTCACAAATTTTGACCATACCCGAAAGAATATCACCTTTAAATAAATCCCGTAGTGCATTCGTTAAGGCTAAGCCAGGAACTAGCGGCATTAGCGCTCCCGTTAAAATATGGTCGATGATCATTTGCGGAAAGATATGGACTAACCCTGCCGCTAGCACTGTCATAATTACCGCTGCCACCAATTCAGACAAGAATTTAACATTCGTAAATCGTTTAAAATAATAAAAAGAAATAAAACCGGTTGCACCAACTATTGCGGCCGCCGGAAAGTCAATCCAGTCATAATTATTCATAAACATAACCATGAGAGTAGCACTCAAAATTGCTGCCCCAATAGTTTGCAACCAGACAGGAAAAGTAGGAAAACCACCACTGGCTATATTATTAACTTCGCGTTTAACTTCCTGCAAGGTGATTTTTTGTTCAGCAAATGCCCGTGATAAAGAATTAATCCGATCAACCAGCTCAAGATTGATATTGCGTTCATGAACTAGTAGCGTTTGACAATAATTGCCGTGATCTAAGCTCATAAAAACACCGGTAGGTACGACAAACACACGTGGGTCAGGCTCACCCGCACTCTTAGCAATTCGCATCATTGTATCTTCGACCCGGTACATTTCACTGCCGCCCTCAATCATTAATTCTCCAGCGGTTAGGCATGTATCAAGCAAATCCTGATAAAAGGTCTCACCTCGTTTAGTAGCATCCATCTTGTTACCTCAAATTTTATTCATAGTTTCAATATCAATAGTTTTATCAATCCAATTACCCTGGAAAAAGTCGCGTTCATGGCTAACGATAATAACTCCTCCTGGGAATTTGACAATCGCTTGTCGCAAGGCATCTTTAGAATCACGGTCCAAATGATTGGTGGGCTCATCTAAAAATAATAAATTAGCAGGTTCAAACTGCATTTTAGCTAATTTTACCTTTTCCTGCTCTCCTCCAGATAATTTTTTTAAGGGACTCATAGCTTGCTGGGCGCTAACTCCCAACCTTGCTAAAGCACCTCTTAATTCCTTAGGCTTGATGCGGTTAAAATTTTCCTGTAAATATTGCAGCGGCGTCATATTATTATTAGGCCAGGTCAAATCCTGCTTAAAATAAGCAATTTTGGCGGTTTCAGATAATTTAAATGTACCAAAAATCGGGTCAATTTGATCAAGTAAAGTTTTTAACAAAGTTGTCTTACCGATACCGTTAAAACCAGTAATAGCAACTTTTTCATTACCGCCCACTGAAAAGTTAAACGCCTCTTTGACAAGAGCATGATCATAACCGATTACTAGATCCTGCGTCTGCAAAAGTAAATTAGTAGCTGTCGCAACATAAGGAAATGTAAAGTGAGGCTTATGGTTTCCTTTAGGCGGGGTTAACACTTCCATTTTAGCAAGCTGTCTTGCACGCGATTTTGCACTTTTAGAACGGGTACCTGCCTTATTTTTACGGATATATGCCTCGGTTTTAGCAATTTTGCGCTGCTGGTTGCTATAGGCTTTCATGTATGTCTCACGGTTAGCCTCTTTTTGGCGCATTGCTTGCTTAAGCGAGCCAGTATAACGAGTGATTGTCCCCAGATCGATATCAATAATACAATTCGCAATCCTACCCAAAAAATCATAATCATGACTCACAACAATAAAAGCACCAGTGAAGTCATTGAGATAATCAACTAGCCAATCTATATGAGAAACATCTAGGTAATTAGTAGGTTCGTCTAAAAGTAAAACTTCCGGCTTTTGTAATAATAACTTAGCCAGAATGATTTTCGACCTTTGGCCACCAGAAAGCTCACTGACATCATGGTCATATCCTAGTTCTGCTAACCCCAATCCAGAAGCAACACGCTCTATTTCAGTGTCTATGCCGTAAAAATCATTTTCTTCCAAGAAAGTCTGTACTTTGCCTGCCTTTTCAAGCAAAGAATCATCACCAGTAACCGCATATTTTTCATATAAAGCATTAAGCTCTTTCTCTTTATGATAAAGTTGTGCAAAAGCTGTGCGTAAAAATTGGCGGATAGTTACACCCTGCTTTAATTTAGCATATTGATCAAGATAGCCAACCGTTACCTTATTTTGCCATTTTACCTGTCCTTCGTCAGGAAGTATTTCGCCAGTTAAAATTTTAATCAAGGTAGATTTACCAACACCGTTTTGACCAGTAACTCCCATGTGATCTTCTTTATTGAGAACAAAACTGCTGTTTTCGTATAATGTCTTGTCTTCAAAGCCCTGTCCCAAATTTTTAACTGTGAGTAAACTCATCCTACATCTCCCTTGATTTATTTAAAATATCTCACTTGTATTATAGCTAACCTACCATTGCCCTATATGCGCGCAAATTAAAAAAGATGGGCGATTTACCCATCTTTTACTTTCTTTCTTGTTCATATTTCTGCAGAGCATCCAATATTTTAGGCCAATAACGCTTAGGCAAAATTAATTGCAGTTTATTATTGTAAATTGGAAAGTCGCTTGCTTTCATTCCAGTAATATTAGCTAAATCTTCATTAGTTAAATGAAATTCACGTGTAATCCGTTTGATTTCAGCAGAAGCATGTCCCCGAAACCATGAAAGAATAAAGAAAAATAAGGCAAATACGCTTGCAACCAAAATAGAGATTGACAGATTCCAGTGCAACGTGCGTAAGCAAATGAATATTACGGCAATAAACGCAATAAGTGCTGATATTGTCCCATAAGCAATTAAAAACGCTGATTGCTTACGCATGTTTATTTTCCTCCTTCTTTAAGAAATAACTATTGACCAGTAGTATTATTGCCACCAGTATTTCCCGTAGAATTGTTATTTGTTTCATCAGTTACTACTGAATGATAAATTTGATAATTCGTAAACGGATTAGGGTCCTTCCATTTAATATGGTTATTTTGCTCGTTTAGCTTGTTGAGCTTCGTTTCATCATTATCCAATACTTTCTTTTCTAAGTCAAGATTGGCACGTATCTTGTCAGATGCCTTTTGTAATTGCTGAGTAGAGGCAACTTGAATGGAAGAACCATTGATCCAGGCATCGTGACCTTGAATATAACCGCTAGCAATGTTTTCAGAGCAGCCACGGTAAGTGAGCGCTAGAGCCAACATGTCATTGAAAGTCAGGTTTGTTTTGACATACTTAGAAAAAATATTAACTAGTTTACGGTAATTAGCAATTGAGTCAACAGAAATTGCCTTATGAACGACCGCTGTAATGACTTGCCTCTGGCGCATTTGTCTACCATAATCACCTCGAGGATCATCATGACGCATTCTGACATAAGCAACTGCGTGACGCCCGTTTAAATGTTGTTTTCCTTTATGAAAATCGCACCAATCATAAGAAAAACTAAATGGTACTTTAACGTCGACTCCACCAACCGCATTAACCAAGCTCTTTAACGCCTTCATATTAACTTCAACATAATAATGAATTGGTACGCCAATTAAAGCAGAAACTGTTCTCATAGAAGCAGAACTGCCGCCAACGCCATAAGCTGAATTAACCCGAAACATGTTGTACTTATTTCCCGGATCACCTAAAATGTTAGCAAGGGTATCACGAGGAATAGAAGTCATTGTCGCTTTATTCTTACTAGGATTGGCAGTAGCTAAAATAATAGTGTCCGAATTGCCTTTATCGTGGCGCCCCTCTAGTCCCTGATCGACACCAAGAATCAAAACGGAAATCGGCTGCTTGTTGGCAATTCTAGCAGAAGTGGCATAGTTGCCACCATTACCATCTATTGCGCTATGTAAAGCAAAATACATATGAGCTACCCAAGCTAAACCAAAGCTGACACATAGAACCAATAAAATACCAACTATTCGGGCACAAACACTACCTTTAAAAACCTTAGACGGTGCTGCTAAAGCAAGATTACGATGAAGATTCAGAGAAGAACGCTTTTTATGATAGTCCTCTCTGCGTTTTGAGTTTGAATTCATTACTCTATTTAATCCCTTTCGTAGTTTTCCATGTTATATTTTTATCACTTTCAAACTTGAATTAAAATAATATCACTTATAATTAATAATATCTTATTTTTTATTCTTTAGTATAATTTACTTAAATAGATCAAAAAAGGAGAATTTATATGACAATTCCTAAAAGAAAAGACGTCCCTGAAAATCTTAAATGGGACTTAACCAGAATATTCAAATCTGATGAAGACTGGGAAGATGAATATACACGTGTTAAAAAAGAAATACCAGCTTTAAGCACTATCAAAGATAATTTTACTACTTCGGGAACCTCTTTATATGACGGGATTACGCAAATATTTGCAGTTACTCGCCACTTGGAAAAAGTTTATACTTATGCCAGTTTGTCCAGTGATGTCGATACCAAAGATGCCCACTATTTAGGTTTAGTTTCTCAAGTACAAGGACTAGGTAATCAATTTGATGCCGCTACCGCTTTTATGGCTCCTGCAATTTTAAGCCTTTCCCCTGAGAAATTAGCCGCCTTTAAACGCGAAGAACCAAGACTAGCTGATTACAATCATTTATTGGATCAGATTACCAGAATGCGACCATATACTTTATCTGCTCAAGAAGAAAAATTAGTTGCCGATGCTGGAGATGCAATGTCTGCTTCTGAAAACACCTATAATGTGCTGACTAATTCGGATATGGAATTTGGTTACACGCAAAATGATGACGGCGAAATGGTGCAATTATCGGAAGGATTATATTCCCTACTAATCCAATCGCAAAACAGAAATATCCGCAAGGAAGCTTTTGACGCCATGTATGCCACATACGGTCAATACCAAAACTCATTGGCGGCCACTCTTTCTGGAGTAGTCAAAAAGCATAACTATTATGCGCGCGTTCATCATTATAAATCAGCCCGCGATTGCGCGATTAACGAAAACAATGTACCGGCAGCTGTTTACGATACCTTAATTGCAGAGGTAAACAAGCATATAGACTTACTACATGAATATGTGGCTCTGCGTAAACAAATTTTAGGTTTAAAAGACCTGCAAATGTGGGACATCTATGTGCCCCTGACAGGCAAACCATCTTTAAGCTATACATTTGACGCAGCCAAAGCGGAAGCGCAAAAAGCGTTGCAACCACTTGGAGCAGATTATTTAAAACAGGTAGACTATATTTTCAATAATCGGGTAATTGATGTGGTTGAATCAAAAAATAAAGTTACAGGTGCTTATTCCGGTGGCTGCTATGATACGGACGCTTATGAACTCCTTAACTGGGAGGATAATATTGATTCTCTGTATACTTTAGTACACGAAACGGGACATTCAGTTCACAGTATGTATACGAGACAAAATCAGCCTTACGTTTATGGTAATTATCCTATATTTGTTGCCGAAATTGCCTCAACTACTAACGAAAACATCCTGACCGAATACTTTTTAGCCCATGTAAAAGATCCTAAAACACGTGCATTTGTTCTTAATTACTACTTAGATTCATTTAAAGGGACTTTATTCAGACAAGCTCAATTCGCCGAATTTGAACAAAAAATTCACGAAATGGATGCTCAGGGTGAGCCTTTAACTGCTGACCGGCTAAATAAATGCTATGGTGAACTTAACCAGCGCTACTATGGCGATTGCGTTGAACCGGGCGGAGAAATTGCCAAAGAGTGGACCAGAATTCCCCACTTTTACTACAATTTCTATGTCTATCAGTACGCTACAGGTTTTGCTGCAGCTACAGCTTTAGCTAATAACGTTGTTCATGGCACCGAAGAACAAACGAAAGCTTACATTAACTTTTTAAAATCTGGTTCAAGTGACTATCCGGTTGAAATTATGAAAAAAGCAGGCGTTGACATGACTCAACCTGAATATTTGGAAGAAGCATTTGCCACTTTTGCCAAACGCTTAGCTGAATTTAAGGAAATTGTTCAAAATAATTTCAGTTAATACTTGCAACTTTTAACAACAAATAATATAACAAGTATGTAAAATTATAATTTCTTACATCAAAAAACCCACTTCTGACTCATTCAAGAAGCGGGTTTTATTTTTTATTTATATATTTGAATTCCAAAATTCCCATGCCAATTCTTGATAAAGACGGCACCCATCTATATATGCTGCTATTTCAACAAATTCATTTGGTTCATGGTCCGTTGTTCCTGCTGCAGGTCCTAGAATAATAATAGGAAAATCTCCTGCTTGAATATATTCCGAAGCATCTGTCGCACCGGTTCCAGCTGTAAATTGGCTCGGCCGCCCGATTTTCTGCTCCACCACTTGCCGTGCCAGTTTAGCTAATTTACTTCCGGATTGGTCAGGAAGTGGCACTTCAGGAAAGCTGTAGCGGATATTGAGCTGCGCTCCTTGTTCATTGAGATCAGCAACAATACGTTCAAGTTCAGCGTAAATTTGCTGGTTAGGATATAAAGGTGTCGTTCTAATATTGCCTGATAACCACGCTCTGTCAGGCACTGAATTAATTTGACTGCCACCATGAATTTGACTAATTACGTGTGTTAAAGATCCTAAAACGGGATCTTGCTTTTGGTGACTAGACATTAATTGCTGAGCCTCTTGAGCAAAAGAAATAAGAGGCATAATGGCATTTTTACCCTTTTCAGGAGTTGAAGAATGAACGCACTCTCCTTGAGAGTAGACATAATAATCAATTACTCCCTTATGTGTAACGCGAACATCAAAGTTCGAGGGCTCGCCAATTACCAGTCCGTCTAAATCAGAGGCGTAACTCTCTTTAACCAGTTGGGCTGCACCGTATTCTCCGGTTTCTTCTCCCACAGAAGCTAACAGTCTAATACGTCCCGGCAAATCCTTACCACTTTCAAGTAAGTCCAGCATTGCCACTACCATCGCTGCCAGACCAGATTTCATATCACTTGCGCCCCGACCATAAATTTTGTCATCTTTAATAGTGGGTGTAAACGGCGGTGTTTGCCAGTTAGACAATTCTCCTGCAGAAACCACATCTTCATGTCCAGAAAAGCCCAGAAGCGGACCATGATCACCAATCGTAATAACCAGATTATCTCTACCAGCAGAATAAGACACTCTAACAATCTGAACAGAATACTGTTCAAACAATGAAGTCAGATAGTCAGCAACCACACTCTCATGGTCATTAGCTGAATTTATCGCCATTAAGTCCGTCAGAATTTTAAGTGCACGCGCTTTTTCCATATTTATCTCCTTTTTATGCTTCTAGCACTCTTGCTAAAAAGTCCTGAGCGCGCTGAGTCTGTGGCTGAGTAAAAAATTGTTGGGGAGCAGCTTTTTCTTGAATATACCCATCTGCCATAAACCATACTTCATCTGCCACATTTTTAGCAAAGCCCATTTCGTGAGTTACCACTACCATAGTCATCCCTTTTTGCGCCAAATCCTGCATGACTTTAAGTACTTCTCCTACCATTTCCGGATCAAGAGCAGATGTCGGCTCATCAAAAAGCATCACTTCTGGATCCATTGCTAGGGCACGTGCTATAGCAACACGCTGCTGCTGACCTCCTGACAGACTAGCTGGAAAAGCGTCGGCTTTATCTTCCAAGCCTACTTGCTGCAAAAGCTCAAGTCCCTTAGCTTCAGCATCTTTACTGGACATACCTTTTACTTTCATTGGCGCTAGCTTGATATTTTCAATAATACTCATATGTGGGAACAAGTTAAACTGCTGAAACACCATTCCCATTTTTTCACGTAATTGATCAAGTTGGTCTTCACTCAGTGCGGTCAATTCCTTATTTTCAAAAATGACTTTGCCGGATGACGGTTGATCTAACAAGTTCAAGCAACGCAAAAAAGTACTTTTCCCTGCACCAGATGGACCAATTAAGCAAATAACCTGCCCCTCGTTGACCTCTGCATTAATATCTTTGAGAACTTTATTATTGCCAAAGTTTTTTTGCAAATGTTCAACTTTTATTACCGGTGATTTATCAGTCATGATTCATTTTCCTTTCAAATACTTTCATTAAGCTGGACAGGCCAAAAGTAATGATGAAATATAAAATCATTGTAATTACCAATGGCATAACCCCGCGGTATGTATCGGCTTGAACTATCCGTGATTGATAAATTAAATCTTTAACACCAATTACAGAAACAATGGAACTTTCCTTAATCAGCGACACAAACTCATTCCCCAGAGCCGGCCAAATATTTTTCATTGCCTGGGGCATTATGACATAACGCATAGTGGCAGTGCGAGAAAGCCCGAGAGAGCGGGAAGCTTCTGTCTGACCAACAGCAATGGAGCTAATTCCCGAGCGAATAACTTCTGCCACATAGGCAGCTGAATTAAGGGACACCGCAATAATACCAGATAGTAAAGCTGGAATATTGATGATTAAACCGAGCCCAAAATAAATAAATAGTAGTTGTACCATTAAAGGCGTCCCGCGGACAAATTCAACGTATGCAGTAGCAACAGACCGGACTATTTGATTGCGCCCTAGGCGCATAAATGCCAATATTGCCCCTAGTAAAAAGCCGAAAAATACTGAAATAGCAGAAATAAACAAGGTATACCCTACACCAGCAATAAAGAAGTCTTTATATGCCCACATGGAGTTAGAAGCCTTGTTTTCTTTTTTGCTTTTGCCTCCAGCTAAATACTTACCTGTCTTAGGTAAATATTTTTGGTTAATTAAATCTTTTTGCTTAATTTCAGCAATTGATTTATTAGCTTGTTTAACTAAACTCTTAGCTCCTTTATGAAAAGCAATTGAGGAGCCGGCAGAATCCACCCTAAAGCCAGACGGAATGACCATAATCCCCGAAGTATTTTTGGCAAAAGCTTCTGCCGTAGCCTTATCCACGGCTACGGCGTCAAACTTGTGCGTTTTTAAGCCAAGGACCAAATCATTATCTTTATCCATGGTTTTCAACTTGGATTTCTTAGCTTGCTGCTTAATTAAAGTAGCTTGCATACTGCCAGTTTGGGCACCTATCGCCTTACCAGCAAAAGATTTATAATCGTGATATTTATCCTTATCTTCAGTCCTGATCAACAGGTTTTGACCACTTTTATAATATGCACGGCTAAAATCTACACTTTGTGCTCTTTTGGGTGTTGCGTCCATTCCTGAAATAACCATGTCTACTTTTCCAGTTTCAAGAGCTACTAATAGAGAGTCAAAATCCATTGTCCGCACAACAAGTTTCACGCCCATATCGCGGGCAACTTTTTTGCCGACTTCAATATCCATGCCCACAACTTTAGATTTGCCATTAACGTTTTTGACAAATTCGTAAGGAGGAAAATCGGGACTAGTTCCCATCACCAATTCACCCTTGCGCTTGACATTTCGCAGATAATTATCAGTTCTTGCTTCCTGCTTGTCAGCTGCACTTGTTTTTTGAGGCACTAAAGTTAACATTAAAACTGTCACAAGCAGTGCTTCAATCAATCTCCACGCTTTCTTCATATTTTTCCTCCACATTTGTTTTTATGATAGCAATTATAAAGATATAAAAATAAAATTACAAATATTACTTAATGGCTATACTTTTTTAAGCAATAAAAAACCACTCCTTATTTAGTTTAAAAAGCTAAAATATGTGGAGTGGTTTTATTATTTATTTTAATTAAGCTTGTGAAGCACCAGTGACAGCGTCTGAATCATTTTCTTTTAATTGATTTTCAGCAGTTACTGGGTAAGGCTTAACTCTTGAAGGATCAGTATTTGACTTCAAGTTGTCAGCAGTGTAATTGATATGAGTAATCTTAGCGTGCTTGACATCTTCAATTGTCTTGCAGCCGGTTAATTGCATATCAATTAATAATTCTTGATTGAGTTGTTCAATAACTGATTGAACACCTTTAGCACCACCTAATGCTAAACCATAGAGATATGGACGACCAATACCGACCATATCGGCACCAAGAGCTAATGCCTTAAAGACATGAGAACCACGACGAACACCGGAATCAAAGACAATTGGTACACGGTGGTTAACAGCTTTAGCAATTTCAGGCAACATATCAATTGTTGCAGGACCACAGTCAACTTCACGGCCACCATGGTTAGTTACATAAATACCATCAGCACCGGCACCCATAGCCAAGTAGGCATCTTCAGCACAAACAACACCTTTAACAAATACTGGCAAACCAGACATTTCCTTAATGCGTTTAATGTCCTCTGGACCGATCTTTTGTGCAGAAGAAGCATACATTTGAGCAACAGTTTGACCCTCACCCTTTGCTCCTTGATAACGAGTAAAGAAGTCTAGTGGAACAGGATAAGCAAACTTAGTTCTAAGGTTAGCTTCACGAAAGCCTGATACTAAAGCGTCTACAGTAAGGAAAATTCCCTTGTAGCCGGCTTTTTTAACTGCATCAAAAACCATCTTGTTAAAGCCCCAGTCTTTACTAAGGTAAAGCTGGAAGAAACGCGGAGCATCTGGTGCAGCAGCTGCTATATCCTCAACGCTCTTGTTAGCGTATGTACTTGATGAGAATAATGCACCTGCTGCAGCAGCACCCTTCTGAGTGGCAATCTCCGCATCCTTGTGAGCGATGCCGTGACAAGCGATTGGTGAAATCATCACTGGTGTTTTTAACTTCATACCCATAAACTCAGTATCAAGTTGTGGGTGATCCATATTAGTCAAAGCACGTGGGACAATTTGAAAATGATTAAAGGCAGAGATGTTATTACGCCATGTCCATTCATTTTCAGAACCAGAAGCAATGTAATAATATGCCCCTTCCGGCATGACCTTCTTTGCACGTTCCTCGAGTTCATCGAGATTAATCATATCGATTGCTTCATCACGATCGCTTTGGGGAAAACCGTTATAATATGATGTCATTTTAAAAACTCCTTTTTCTATAATATTTCTACTTCCTATTATACATGTAAATGCTTACAAAAGTTAGTGAAATTTAAAAAGAAATGTTCAAATAACGGCGTTATAACTGTATAATTTTTTCACAAGATAGTGAAAAGCAAACTTTTAAATGAAAATTACTTAGATGCCCTATAGTTTATGCTTGATAATATGTGTGAAATAGGTAACAAGATACACTGCAACTTCGAAAACCGCTATAAAAAATGTAACGGGTAAATTAGTAATATAGCCTAAATATAGTCCCAGCCATACGCCAATCAACGCAAAAAAGACGGACCAAGCGATCATTGCTGGAATGGTTTTGCCAAGATAATTGGCAGTTGCCGGCGGCAGAGTTAACAAAATAAAAACTAACAGTGAGCCAACAATTTGGGCACCAATTGAAACAGACATTGCCAAAGCAATTAAAAAAATCACACTGATGAAATTAGTTTTTACTCCGTGCGCAAGAGCACCAATATGGTCAAAAGAATCAAAGTTTAATTGCCGCTGAATGCTAAAAATTAAGAGCAGCACAATAATTGATAAAATTACCAATTGCATTACACCCTGATGATCTACTCCAATGATGCTGCCAAACAAAATATTGGTGGCGTAATTGCTATTTGCGCCAGAAATTGCTAGAAAAAGCACGCCTAAACCAGTAAATAATGCTGAAATTGCACTAATTGATGATTCTTTTTGCTCACTGTGAAGGGACAGCTCGCCAACACCAATTGAACCAAGCAAGGTAAATAAAAGCATGCCCCATAAAGGTCCGATTCCCAGCCAAACGGCAAATGCTGCTCCGGCAAAACCAATTTCTGACAGCGTATGTGCCAGAAAACTAAAATTACGTGCAACAACATAGACACCGACAGTACCACAAGTTATTGCAATAAACGTACTTGCCAAAAAGGCATTTCTCATAAATCCGTATGCAAACATTATTCGTATGCCTCCTTAAATTGAGACATTTCACCTTGCTCAATTTGACCGTGATTTAAATACAAATAATTTTGCATATACTTACGTGCTAATGAAACATCATGAGTGACAAACAAAACAGTAATTTTATGTTTGCCATTTAAATGCTTGATTAACTTCATTAACTCATCCTTAGCCATAGGATCAAGACTTGCGGTGGCTTCATCCAAAATAATAACATTAGGATTATCAAGTAGGGCCTGTGCTAGATATGCACGCTGCTTTTGCCCGCCAGATGCTTCACCCATACGGGTATTCCTAATTTGATATAAATTAGTTTCCTCTAACTGCTTTTTAATCGCCTGTTTTGTAGCACTATTTTTGACAACCGGAGCATTCAAACCGATAAAAGCTTCAATTGATAACGGATATTCTGCGTCAATATTGCGAAATTGCGGCACATATCCTAAACGAACCGCATCAGCAAATTTAAATGTACCCGCACTTGGTGTGAGCATATTCATCAGAATATTGATTAAAGTTGTTTTTCCTGTTCCGTTAGGCCCTAAAAGCGCAGTCATTGAACCCTTTTTTAACTTAAAATTCAAGTCTTTAAAAACAGTATACTTGTCAAATCTCATAGTGAGATTTGTTACTTCTAAAACATCTGACAATTTATATTCCTTACTTTTTACTTAAAATTGCCCACTTTGATAAATTGATTAACATCAATTGGGTAATACTTACGACCCTTAATTTTTACTCGTCCACCATAGGTGCGGACATAATTGCCACGATATAATTTACCCGTGCCAATTCGTTGACCAGTACCATCATAAATAAACGCATTGTGACTCAAGCGCTGCAATTTGCCTTCTACGTTGCTGGCAACTACATATTGGTTAATGCCGATTTGCAGATATTTTCTCTTTTTAATGGTCTGATTGCCGTAAATAGTTAATTTGGTGCCTGCTTTTTTAGTTGGTAGTTTAGTTGCCACGCCATTTTCATCATATACCAATGCATTATGGATCAGAATTTTTGTACCAACCGGCTTTGGTAGAATATTTGAAACTGGCTTCTTAGCAGGCTTACTGGTTTCAACAGGCTTAGTAACCACTGGATCAGAAGCAGCAATACCAGTATTAGTAGTTGAAGACCCTTGATCATAATAGTATTTAACCAGATCGAAGAAATCATCCATCGAATAACCCCATTTAGCAAAATAGCCATCAGGGTCGGTATGATCTGTTCCTCCTAAGAATGTAGACACAGCATGGTGCGACCATATTGTTCCTTGACCATCATGAACAGCATTATCAGGGACTAAATTGTACCGGTGTAAAATTTGCGCAACATAAATGGCATCATTATTGACGCCTTTAGCAAAATCTGCGAGATTGTTTTCCTCACATAATTCGACTTGAACAAAGCGGTTGTTTGCTACAGGACCAGCACCCCAAACACCATAGTCTGGACTAGTCATTTGAATAACGCCTGTTTTATCTACAAAGGCATGGACATAAGCATAAATATTCATCCATTCTCTATTAAAGTAGATAGCTTCGTTATGCGCTGTAGCATTAGGTGTAGCAGTTTCATGAATAACTACGCCCTCAGGCTTGCCATTACGATAATTAATAGGGTTAGCGGAGGAAAAATCATTATATTGCACGCCTTCTTGAGCCAGCATTTGGTCCAAATATGTCACGCCACCATAGGAATTTTGTTTTGCAGTATCATTGATTGTACTTGCCTGGACCACCAATGACTCTGGAGCTGCTACAGTTGCGATGCTTGCACCCAATGCCAAAGCAGCAATTAACTTTTTCATTTTGCTTCCCCCTTATAACTTTATATTTGAGCGACCTTAATTAAATCTTGGTAACTATCTTTCATCCAATCGAGATAATTAGTATTATCTGGGATAGTTTCTCTTACCTTTAAAATACGAATACTATTCTTTTCTGCTAACTTAATAAAATTATCAACCGTAGAACTTGAGGTCTGTTCATTAACTACAAAAAATGCAATTTGTTGTTTTTTAAGACCCTCAGACATTTTCTGAACGGCTGCTGGACTAGGATCAGTGTTATTTTGAATTGCCTTTTCGAAATCTTTATTTGCGACTTTAATATTGACGGAAGCCAAAGCATAATCAAACACGGGCTCACTAACGTAAACAGGCTTTTTAACGTGATGGTTTAATTTAGCAGAAGACCTTTGCACGCGGGCTATCTCAGCTAAATACTTCTTACCATTCCTACGATAATAACGTGCATGTTTAGGATCCTTTTGACTGAGCCTCTTAACTAAGTAATTAACATACTTTGTAGGCATAGTCAAATCAAACCAAATATGAGGATTAGCGCCCTTTTCAAGGCCCATCAAATCTTCGCCCACTCTAATTGGCTTTTTGTCAACTGAGGAAGCAAGTTTATCCATCCAGCCGTCATAGCCTAAACCATTTTCTACAACGATATCTGCATTAGATAATCTTTTGGCATCATTAGTTGTAGGCTCAAAATCATGTGGGTCAGCTGCTGACTTCTTGATAATAGCCTCTGCTTTACCATATTTACCGACTATGTTTTGCGCAATATCAGAATAAACATTCGTCGTAGTCATAATTGAGATTTTGTTGCTTTTATGTGGCTTTGGTGAACATGCACTTAACGTTAAAAGAACTAAGCCTAATAAGGTTGTTACAGCAAATAATTTTTTCAATTTAACAAATTTCATTATTGTTGTCATTCCTTTTCATTTTAAAGTGTAGTTTCTTTGTCTGACAGCACCCTCATCAATTGAGGTACAGCCGAAAGTTACTTACAATTAATAACCATTATACACTAAAAACAGATTGCTTTGAAAGCGACACCTTAAATACTTATATTACAGTTTTATTAATGAAATAAATAAAAAGACTATTTTGTTACTATGATTAATTCAAATTAAGTCGAGATAATCTAAAAAGCGTGCGATCAATTCGCACGCTTTAGAGTAAGTAAACAGAATATCATAAAACTATTAATTATTAACTTATAACCCAATTACATGGGCAAAAACAGGAACTAACAAATTATCAACTAAAGCCGTTGCCACAACTGCTACAGCAGCAGTTGCTCCTTGAATGGAACCCATTTCCAAGGCAAAAGCTGAACCAATAGTGTGTCCAGCAGCACCAAGTCCCAGACCAGTTCCCAGTGGATCACTATTTAAATTAAACCACTTAACCAGCTGTTTACCTAAAGCGTAGATAACTACGGCATTAAGTATACATGCCATGGCAGTAACCGATGCGTTGCCACCAATAGCTTTTGTCAGAGGCATTGCAACTGCAGTAGTAGCTGACTGGCTAAGCATTGATTTGATACCCACGGCGTCTAGACCAACTGCTTTAGCAACAAGTGTTATCAAGACCATTGAGAAAAGTGTACCGAAAACCAAACCTAGAAGAATAACCAACCAATTCTTCTTTACAACATCGTTACGCTTATACAATGGCACTGCGAAAGCAATTGTAGCTGGCGTGATAAACCAGAAAATGATGTCACCACCGGGTTTATAGGCTTTAGCATAAACAGTAGCCGTTGTTACGTCAAAGCACTTAGCTAAGATAATTAGAATTGCTATTCCTAAGACCATAGCCACAAATAATGGTTGAAAAAGGAAAAAACCTTTAGATTTTTTAAATAGCCATTGACCAATTAAAAATACAATCAGCGATAAAAATACGCCAAATAATGGATTAGTAATATATTGCATTACTTAACATCTCCTACTTTTTTATGATCGACTACATGCAATTGGCTATTAGTAACTTTGCTAATAACCCAACTAAAGAATCTTGTAGTGTAGGCAGTAACAACTAATAAAATGATTGTAGATGCAATTACTACTATGATTAGTTGTAATCCCTGCGTTTGCATAATCTTCAAATTTGCAGCTAATGAAATTCCAGATGGAACAAACATAAAACCAATCAGTGAGATTAATGCACTACCAAAAGAATCAACCCATTCAACTTTAATAACATGAAAGGTTAATAAAACATATAGCAAAACTAACCCAATTACTGGAGTTGGGACGGGAAAAGACTTTGGCATTAAGTCAGAAATTATTTGTGCTACAAACAAAATTGCAGCATAGATAAACATCTGAACTAAAATTGGAGCTGATTTTGTTTTTTCTTTCTTCATAAAATCAATTTCCTTTCTCATTTAAGCTTTCTTGCTTTCACATAATACGATACTGGTAAAAACGATTTTTGTAAGCGATTTACTGGCGAATTGCAAAAAATGGCTGGTGAACTGCATTTAGACAATTTCACCAGCCATTTTAAATATTTTTACATTCCTAAGCGTTCGTTTAACTCTTTGCGGTATGACCGTCCCACTTGTATTTTGGCATCATTAACCATGATTAGCAACAAAGTATGATTAAACCAAGGCTGTATTTCCTTAATATCTTCAATATTGACGATCGCATTCCTATGAACTTGCATAAAACATGAATTTGTTAAACGCTCTTTTAGCCAAGCCAAAGTTTTTCGTGTTTCATATTTTTGCGTATTTGTTTCAATGGTCAAAATGCCATTGTTAACTGTTGCTGCTATTATTTCCAGCTTTTTAACAATCACATTACGATCTTCAAGTTCGATACTTAAAACATCGCTTTTCTTTTGTTCACGCTGCTTTAAGTTATTGTCTTTAGTATTTAAAATCTTTGCCGCCTTGGTTAACGCTTGATCAATCCGCTCTTGTTCAAAAGGTTTTAACACATAATCAAGCGCGCCAACATCAAACGCTTTAACAGCATAATCATCGTATGCCGTGGCAAAAACAATCATCGGAGAATAACTCAGTTGTTTCAGCTCATCTGCTAATTCAAAACCATTTTCTTCATTAAGTGAGATATCTAAAAACAATAAATCAACCTTATATTTAAGTAAAATTCCCTGTGCTTCTTTGACATCTTCTGCTTGATAGAGTTTTATCTTCTGCTTTTTTAAAACAGGACTTTTTTTAATTAGATATGACAATTCAGTCCGCGCTAATGGTTCATCGTCAACCACTAAAATTTTCATTTACGTTTCCCCTAACTTTCAAAATTACTTTTTTCCGCTTGGTTTAATGGAATTTCAGTTATAAAAGTTGTTCCTCTGTCACTGGTTTGAATATGCAACTGGCTATTTGTACCATATAAACCTATCAGTCGTTTATTCAAATTATACAATGCCGTTCCGCTACCAGTTGTTTCACTAATCGGCTTTTGACCGAGTCTTTTTAAAATAGCTGGCTTAATGCCCACACCGTTATCACTGACTAAAATCTGTAAATAGTCCTCTTTTTTACTTAACTTAATATTGATCTTATTACCGGTTTTCCGACCCTTAAAAGCATGCTTGATGGCATTTTCCACAAAAATTTGCAAGCAAAAAGAAGGCAGCAGGGTATCATCTGGAACATCAATTTCGTAGTTTATCGTAAATTTATGCGGAAAGCGCAATTCCTCAATTTCAGTATACGCACTAACGTAGCGCTTTTCTTGTTCGACAGTAATCTCTTTTGCCTGACCATTTTTCAAACTCAATCTAAAAAATGTACTCAATTCCATCAAGGCTCTATGGGCCTCATCGACATTTACCCTCATCAACGCACCAATCGTATTAATGGCATTAAAGAAGAAGTGGGGATTAATTTGAACTTGTAGTGCCCGAATTTCAGCCTCGTTGACTAAACTTGTTTGCTGCTCCGCAATACCAATTGCGAGTTGACCTGAAAAAATCATGGCTAACCCACGAACCAAGTTTTCTTCAACAACAGTCATTTCCTGTTCAGCACAAAAATATAATTTTAAAGCGCCAATTGTTTTTTCATTCACCTGCAAAGGGCAAACAATTGCAGATGACAGCGGGCAACCTTCATGAGGGCAGCCAATTTCTTTTTTAGAACGTGCCAATTTTTCCTTACCGGTAGCGATCACAGTTTTAGATAAATCAGTTATGACTGGTTCCCCTGCAATATGGTGGTCCTGCCCTGCACCCACATGAGCCAAGACGTTAACACGATCAGTTAAACCTACTGCGTCGAAATTAGTATACTTTTTGATAATTTTACAAACATGTTCAGCAGAATCGTTATCAAGACCGTGACGAAAATAGGGTAATGTTTTATTAGCCAGCTCCAAGACATCTTTAGTTTGCACGGCCCGCAATTGCCGTTCATTAGATAAATAAGTCTTCAAGATTTCTATAAATAAGCAAGACCCAACTGTATTTAATAAAATCATGGGAATAAAAATTAATTTAATTAAGCCGAAACCATGAAACGCAAAAATAAATGCCATTTGAATTAGTTCTGCTAAAAAAGATAAAACTGCTACCCAAAAAGTTGACGGGTATAAATTATTTTTCTTAACTTTATCACCTAAAACACCGATTAAATAGCCAATTAATACTGAACTGACGATATAAAAATAATCTGAAAAGCCACCGAAAATTACCCGGTGCAGACCACCTACCAAACCAACTAATAACCCCACATACGGTCCTGCGGTCAAACTGGCAGTTGTAATGACCAGCATACGTGTATTCGCAATTGAATCCGATTGTGGTAATCCAGTGATAATTAAAGGTGTAAAAATTTCTTTTGAGCTTGAAATTTCTACCCCAGTCAAGTTTGCGATCACTACAAATAGTGAAAAAATAATAAACAGCCATATTTGTGATTTAAGAGTCCGCTTTTCAATTAAATCTCTAAAAAAGCGCATGTTAACAAGGAGAAACGCTAGAACCATTATGATTCCTAAACGCTCTGATAGTAAGACAAATAAATTAAACACGTTATTCTCCAATTCTAAACTAAGTTGGAATGCACCATTTATACCATATAAGTATCGCAAATTTTTCAACATAAGCAATAGAAATCGTATTCAACTGCGCAAAATAATATTTTAAATGGTAAAAATAGGCTGCTAAATTCACGAATAAAAAATTTAAGCAAGCCCAGAAAATACTAAACAAAAAAGCACTAAGCTAGCGAGCAGCTTAGTGCAATTTTTAAAAATAATTGAATTGATTATTTATTCTCTTGTTGATCGATCGGTTTTTTCCACAGACCTAAAATTACGCCTGCAACAATGGAGCCAATAATTGTAGCAACAAAGTAAAGTAAAATGTGGTTAGCAAGTGGAGAAACCCATAATCCACCGTGAGGTGCTGGAACGCCAATGTGCCACAAGCCCACTAAGGCACCACCAACAGCAGAGCCAATGATGCATGAAGGCAGTACGTGTCCAGGATCAGCTGCAGCAAACGGAATAGCACCTTCAGTAATGAAAGAAAAGCCTAAAATCCAGTTAGTTAAACCAGCACGGCGCTCATCCATAGTGTACTTATTCTTAAAGAAAGTTGTGCCAATCGCGGTCGCAAATGGCGGTACCATACCACCCACCATTACGGCAGCCATCATCACAGCGGCAACAGTTGAGTGCGGGTCGTTGGCAAAGGCGCCTGAAGCAAAGACATAAGCAGCCTTGTTGAAAGGTCCACCCATGTCAATTGACATCATGGCAGCTAAAATAGTTGTCAAAACTACTAAATTGCCTGTACCCATTTGGTTCAAGAAATTAGTAATGGCAAAGTTAATAGCACTAAAGATTGGGTTAACAATGTAATACATGATCAGGGCAATGAAGAACAGGCTCAAGATTGGATAAATGAGCATTGGCTTCATCCCTTCAAGTGATTTTGGCAACTTGGCAAATAATTTCTTTAAGCCGACCACTAGATAACCAGCAATAAATCCAGAAGCCAGACCACCTAAGAAGCCCGCAGGTGATTTTGCGTTTGTTACCACATTGGCAACATAAGCACCACCGTAAGCGCCACTATAAACTGTCGCCATAAATCCGCCGACAAAACCAGGCATTAAAGCCGGTAAGTCACCGATTGATTCAGCGATGTAACCTGATAGAATTGGCACCATGAACGCAAAAGCCATGTTACCGGCATTGTTCAAGAAAATAAAAGCAGGAGATTTTGGTCCACCAGCATAGTTTTCCACAATAAAGGAAATTGCCATTAAGATACCGCCGCCGATAACAAAAGGCAACATGTGAGAAACGCCGTTCATAAGGTTCTTATAAATTGAACCCCAAACGCCCTCTTTAGAGTTGTCACTATCGTCACTACTCTTTTCACCGTTTGAATGGTAAACGCTGGCTTTTGATTCTAAAATGTTGTCAATCAATTCATCAGGCTTGTTGATACCGTCAACAACTGGGCGAGAAATTAGTGGCTTGCCATCAAAACGAGGCATGTCAACTTTCTTATCCGATGCAATAACAACTCCCTGGGCACGGCTAATCTCATCGGCGGTCAATTTATCCTTGACACCTTCTGAACCATTGGTTTCAATGCGCACATCAACGCCACGCTTTTTACCAGCTTTAATCAAAGCCTCTTGAGCCATATAAGTGTGGGCAATGCCGTTAATACATGCAGTAACGCCGACAATTAAAGGTTTTTCTTCCTTCTTACTGTCACTGGTACTTGCAGCTTGTTCTTTCTCAGCTTGTTTAGCGGCATCTTTTTGTTTTTCAGCGTCTTCAAAAAGCTGGATTACTTCTTCAGGGGTTTGCGCCTTTTTAAGAGCGCTAACCAGATCAGGATCAATTAATAACCCGGACAATTTAGCTAAGGCTTCAAGGTGAGTATTATCAGCACCGTCTGGCGCGGTAATCATAAAGAATAAATGAACCGGTTGACCATCAAGTGAATTGTAGTCAATTCCCTTTTCGCTTTTAGCAAAAAGTACACGCGCCTTATTGATTGTTTTATTGCGGGCATGTGGCATTGCAATACCTTCGCCAATCCCGGTAGTAGATTCATTTTCGCGCGCCCAAATTGACTTAATGAATTCATCTTCGTCATTGACGATGCCTGTTTTGACTTCCAAGTCTGCCATTTCC
The DNA here is from genome assembly GCF_016100925.1 of Lactobacillus sp. W8093. Classification (NCBI taxonomy): domain Bacteria; kingdom Bacillati; phylum Bacillota; class Bacilli; order Lactobacillales; family Lactobacillaceae; genus Lactobacillus; species Lactobacillus sp. W8093. Next base: position 139,970 of record NZ_JACFRL010000004.1, read on the forward strand.
TTAACAGCATCTTCCTTATTAGTCGCTTTAAGCGCCATAATCATGGATTCAGGAGCCAAAATATCTTTAATTTTCATTTTAAATTCTCCTCAAATTACGAAATTTCTTCAACATTAATTTGCGGCAAAACCGCATCAATCTGACTTTTAACTGCAATATCCTTAGTAAAGGCTGTGGCAGCACCGCAGGCCATACCAATACGGAAGCTTTGAGCTGGATCCTTTGTCTTTACATAAGTACCAACAAAGCCAGCTATCATTGAGTCACCAGCTCCAACCGAATTAACTGCAGTTCCAACAGCTGCTTTGGCATGATAAAAATGTTTTGGCGTAATCAGATAGCCACCTTTACCAGCCATGGAGACCATAACATTTTGCGCACCCATGTCAAGCAATTTGCGTGCGCACTCAAGCATCTCTTTATCTGAAGCAAAAGTGGTATTAAACAAGTCAGCCAGCTCATGATGATTGGGTTTAATTACCAGCGGCTTATAGCTCAAAGTATCAAGCAAAGCTTGACCAGTGGTATCAATTACGAATTCTGCTCCAGCTTCCTTAATAGTAGGCAAAAGTTCTTTATAAAAATCAACTGGCAAACTAGGAGCTAATGAACCACTTAAAACTACAATATCGCCTTTTTGTAAATCGCTTAGACGAGCTTTAAAAGCAGTTATTTCTTGAGCAGTAATATTCGGCCCAGCGGCATTAATTTCAGATTCTTCTTCAGCGTGAACTTTCACATTAACACGGGTCACATCAGAAATAGTCACAAAATCATTAACAATGTGCCGCTGATTAAGTTGACGTACCAATTCTTTACCGGTAAAACCACCGACAAAGCCCCAAGCTGTATTGTCAATATCCAGCTGATTGAGAATTTGGGAAACGTTAATTCCTTTACCACCAGCTAGAAACGAGCAGTTATCTGCGCGATTAACTTCACCACGGTTAACCTGCTTTAATTGAATTACGTAATCCAAAGCCGGATTAACTGTAACTGTATAAATCATTAGCAAATCTCCTTCAAATTAATTTTGGCTGGCAGTAGTTCTTTGTCTTTTGTGCTCAATGCAGTAGTAACGATGGTAACATCACCAGCTTGGGCAAAAGTCGCGAAACTGCGCTCACCAATTTTAGAAGTATCGGTCAAAATGTATGCCTGATCAGCCCGTGCAATTTCAATTTTTTTAATAGCTGCTTCTTCAGTATCGGGCGTGGTCAAATTGCCGTTAGAGTCAAGTCCGTTAGTCCCAACAAAACTGGCGGAAAAATTCATTTCCTGCAGTTGCTTTAGGGCTGTTTGACCAACAACAGCGTGCGTATTTTCCTTAATGCGGCCACCTAAAAGAATAGCCTCAATCCCATGATTAAGAGCGCATAGTGCTGTTTCTAAACCATTAGTAACAATCGTTACTCCCGGAATTAGAGCAACAAAAGGAACCATTTCATAAGTTGTCGTACCTGCATCAATAAAAATGTAATCATCTTTATGAACAAAGTTTTTAGCAGCATACTGAGCGATTAGCTTTTTATCACTATGATTCATAGAAAAACGAATGTGTTGTGATACATCATGGGTAAAGCTTTTAACTGATTGCGCGCCACCATGCACTCTTTTGACCAAACCTTTTTGTGCCATTTGATTAAGGTCCCTTCTGATTGTTGACTCCGAAGTCGAAGTCATTGAGCAGAGATCACTAACTCGGCACAGTCCATGCTGGTTAACGTAGTCTTCAATTACTTTTTGTCTTTCTGGCGTTAGCATACATTTCACCTCCAGACAGTATTTTATGCGGTTTAATAATTAAAAGCAATCATTTTCAATCATAACTTTTCATTTTCTGGCAAAATCATGCAAATGCAAGCAAAAAAACTGAAAAGATCAAGTCATACATAACTTACTTTTCAGCTATTTTGTTTTAAATTAGATCAGGAAAACTATACTTTTTTAAATTACAATTAGCTTCTCAAATTTCGATTTAAATTCAATTAAGTCCTTTTTCTTTTTTAGGTAAAAACATTGAGCAACAAAATCCAATTATTGCAAAAGTCAGCATTAGGATAAAACCCCAGCGATATCCAACTGTCAAATTTGCCGTCTTAGCATTTGAAGCACCATTTGCACATAAACTAATTACTAACATTGATAATGCCGTTCCGAGTGAGCCACCGATTTGTCTAACTGTAGAGGAACCTGCATTAGCATGTGCAGTCATTTGAGGTTCTACCACATTGATGCCTGCAGTAAACGTGGTCATCATGGTGAAAGATATACCTACCATACGTAAGGCATAACACAGACTAATTAAAACTAAACTGGTTTTACTATTAAAAAAAGTCATTGGGAAAGTACCCAATAAAAGTATAGAAAATCCGAAAAGTGCTAATTTTTTAATGCCAAATTTATCAAATAAAGAACCTGAAACTGGATTGCAAACGATCATTAACAATGCTCCTGGCATCATTACTAAACCAGAAGTTAATGCGCTTTCTGCTCTGGTGGTTTGTAAATATAAAGGTAAAACTAATTCAATTCCAACCATTGAGATATTGCTGATAGTGCTCAATAAAGTATACAAGTCAAATTTTAGATTATGAAAAACACGAATATTAAGCAAAGGATTTTTCATACGCAACTGACGACGACAAAATAACAAAATAATTAGTGTACCAATTGTAAAGAACGCAGCTATTGCAATTGTAATTTTGCCAGTGTTCCCAATATCAGACAAGGAATACAAGATTAAACCAAAGCCAAAAATAGACTCAACAAATGATACTAGGTCTGTGGTGCTTTTACGAGGTTCAGTGATGTTTTGAATACTAAAAACTGCACAAATGGCAACTATACCACTGGCAATACTTAAAATGATAAAAAGCATTTGCCAGTCTGCATACCTTAAGATTAATCCTGAAATTGTGGGGCCAACAGCTGGTCCAAAACCAATTACTAAGCCAGTGATTCCCATCGCCATACCTCTTTTTTCAGGAGGAAACATAAGCAAAATGACATTTTGAATAAAAGGCATTAAACTACCAGCCGCAACTGCTTCAATAATTCTGCCTAACAGCAATACTGGAAAATTAGGCGCAAAAATACAAATAACTGATCCTGTTAAAAAAATAAGCATCATTGTTAAAAAATTTTGTTTTAAACTAAATGATTCAAAGACCCATGCTGACATGGGTATCATTAATCCCACGACCAGTAAATAAGAAGTAGTAAGCCATTGAGCAGTAGCCTGATTAATTTTAAAAGTAGCCATTATCGTTGGCAGAGCATTATTGAGAAAAGTTTCGGCCAATAGCGAAACAAAAGCTCCAAATAGTAAAACAGCCATCATTAAATTTCTTTTTTTATTAGAAATATTTTTTTCCATTTTTACCCTTTCATTTATATAGCATGCTATACTTTTGCTAATAATAATTAAAAGTTAGCCGAAATCTTGCTCAGAACTTGTTCCAGTTCTGAAATTTCACGATCTGATAAACCTTTAGTAATGCGAGTATTAACATTGGTCATAATCGAACGAATCTTGACAATATTTTTGTCAATTAAATTAAAACCTTTATCCGAAAGCTTCAAAACAATTTGCCTTTGATCATTTTCTAAACGCGAAGTAGCAATTAACTTATTTGCTTCTAAGCGCTTAACTATTCCTCTGATTGTAGGATGACTCAGCACAAAAGCATCTGCCACTTCTTTTTGGGTAATTTGTTGCGCTTTTGATTCATATAAATAAATCATCAAAGAAATTTGGGCACCTGTTAAAGAATAATCTCTAAAAATTTCTGCAAACTGCTTGTTTAATTCCTTTTCAATCAAAGTATTTGCAATTTTAATTTTGGGACCAATTCGATTTAAAAAAGCTGTCATACTATTTCCTTTTGTCACAAACCGTAATACTATTGTTTTATCATACTGTAGTATACTACACTTTTTGATGATTAACATGATTTTAAAAACGAATCCTACAAAATTGTTTCAACCATGTGTATGGTAAAATTAAAATATTATAAAAAGAAAGGTGATAAATTCAATTATGAAAAACAGCCAATCTCCAGCATCATATCCGAAGATTTCTAACAAACACCACATGAGAATTCACTGGAAACAATTTTTCAAAAGTCCAGATGATACTTTAGTCAAAGATATCACCTTAGTAGAAAAAGGATCTTTAGTCGGCAGAATTGGCATAATGCTACTTCAATGTGGTACTGGGGCTTGGCGCGTACGTGATTCTATGAATACCATTGCACGTGCACTTAAAATCACTTGTTCAGCAGACATTGGTCTAGTAAATATTAGTTATACCTGTTTCGACGTTGACAACAAGTCTTACTCACAAACCCTTTCCTTACCTGCTACGGAAGTAAATATGAACAAGCTTAATGAAATGGAAGAATTTGTCAGAAAATTTGAAACTGAAAATGATTATTGGACAATTGGTGCAGTTCACCACCAGTTGAATCAAATTGAGCGCCATACTCAAAATTATCCTCTAATCATTTCTGCTTTGAGTGCCGGCTTAGCCTGCGCCAGTTTTATTTTTCTCCTTGGTGGTGGAATACCGGAAATGTTATGTACATTTTTTGGAGCGGTCATTGGCAATTATTTACAGCAATTATTGGGACAGAAAAAAATTACTTTAGTTGCCAAAATAACTGTTGGTGTGGCTATTTCCTGCGCGGTCTACTTCATCTGCTTTAAAGTAGGGACAATACTTTGTGGTTGGGGAAATAATCATGCATATGGCTACATTGGATCGATGCTTTATGTCATTCCCGGATTTCCCTTTATTACTTCTGGTCTTGATATGTCAAAACTTGATATGCGATCAGGGCTGGAAAGACTAGCCTACGCAATACTAGTTGTCATGATTGCATCAATGGTTGGTTGGGGTATGGCCACTATGCTCAACTTATCTCCGGGTACAATGCCCCAAATTGCTCTTAGTCCGGTGCTATTGACAATTTTAAGAATGATCGCCAGTTTCTGTGGTGTTTTTGGCTTTTCAATCTTGTTTAATGCTAAAGTATCAATGGCGACTGTAGCAGCAGTTATTGGAGCGTTGGCAAATACATTACGCCTTAGTTTAGTTGAATTTAATCACGTTCCAGCTGCATTAGCAGCATTCATCGGAGCATTGTTAGCAGGACTAATTGCCAGTTTTGTCCGTGATAAAGTTGGTTTCCCTCGTATTGCAATCACCGTACCTGCAATCGTAATAATGGTTCCCGGTTTATACATGTATCGTGCTGTCTTTAATTTTGGTATTACTAACATTAATGTTGGTGCTTATTGGATTATGGATGCTTTAATGATTATTACTGCCCTGCCAATCGGTTTACTAACCGCTCGGATTTTAACAGATGCAAAGTGGCGGCATGCAGATTAAGTTTATTCAAGGATGATTCTTTTTACCTAGCTATATTTTTAGTTAGGTATTTTATTTGCACTCAGTTATTCTAGGAACGTATATTTTAATTTTCTTGAATTTGTTCGTATTTTACTCTATTTTTATGATAAAAATTATGCTAAACTAGAATAATAGTTTAAAAAAAGAACATTATTAAGGAGGATTATATGAGTTCAGTCGTTACACCAGAATTTACCCGTGGCCTGCCTAAAGCCGAATTGCACTTGCATATTGAAGGCACTTTAGAGCCAGAACTGAAGCTAAAATTAGCTAAACGCAATCATGTCGATATAGGTCAAACGACCATTGCCGATGTCCAAAAAACATATAACTATCATGACTTAGCATCATTTTTAGCTGTGTATTATCCAGCAATGAATGTTTTACAAACTGAAGAAGACTTTTACGACTTAGCTTGGGACTACTTAACTAAGGCAGCTGCCAATAATGTACGGCATGTTGAACTCTTTTTTGATCCCCAAGCCCATACTAGCCGTGGCATCCCCTTTGAAGTCGTTCTAAATGGACTTTATCAAGCTACAGTTGATGCCCGTGCTTTAAATGTCGATGCTCATCTAATCATGTGCTTTTTACGTGATTTTTCAAAGGAATCAGCTAGAAAAACACTGCAGGAAGGTCTGAAATATCAGGATAAAATTATTGGCATTGGACTTGATTCTGATGAACATAATAATCCACCGCTAAAATTTGCCCGTCAATTTGAAGAAGCAGCTTCTGCTGGATTTCATATCACCACTCACTGTGATATTGATCAAAAAGATTCAATCGAACATATCCGTCAAGCTCTAGAAATTATGGAAGTTGAACGTCTTGATCACGGTACCAACATCGTGGAAGATCCAGATTTGGTAGAATTAGCAGCCAAAAGAAAGATCGGCTTAACGTCTTGCCCACTGTCTAATAGCTTTGTATCACCAGAGATGAAAGGTCAAGAGGTTATTGAGCTATTAAATGCCGGTGTCAAAGTATCTATTAACTCGGATGACCCTGCCTATTTTAAGGGCTATATTAGTGACAATTATTATGCTTTAGCGCAAAAATATCATCTTGCCCAAGATCAAGTAGTACAACTTGCTAAAAATTCTTTTGAAACTTCTTGGATAAGTCAACGTCAAAAGCAATTATATTTAGATGAAATTGATCGTTTTGTAAAAGCAAACGCATAATTTAAAATTCACACAAAAAGGCCAGCTCATATTAAATGAGTTGGCTTTTTCGTTGGTATAATGTTTTATTTTGAAATTATTTTTTTGACTATTTTATTTATTAGCTGCAATTGCTTTAATTGCGTTACGTCCTGAAAAGATGCAATATCCTGCATGCGTGCCAGGAATATTAACGCCATAGGTATCACCATATAAAACGGCTGAACCATCGCCACCAATAGCATACAAGCCCTTAATTGGTCTACCTTTAGTATCCAATACTTCATTATTAGTGTTAACCCGCAAACCGTCACCGGTAGTATAGGCACCAACGCCTAATTCAATTGCGTAAAATGGACCCTTGCCATCAACTGGCAACATGTATTTAGCCGGCTTATGGAAATCGGTATCTTCGCCGTTGGCAGCCATTTCATTATAGTGTTTGACATACGCAACTAAGTTAGGAGTTTCAATTTCTTGAGCCAATTCTTCCAGCGTTGCAGCTTTATGCAGGTATTCGCGACCATCTTTTTCAGCTTTGGCAATATCATCACGCAAAGTTGGGTATCTGTCTTCTGGAACAAAAGGTTTCATCGATCTTGGATATGACTTATCAGTAAAGTCATCCAAAATCTTTTGGCTAAAGATGCAGAAGACCCGGTCTTGACGGTTCATTGAGTTGCCTTCGTTTGCCCAGTTCACTACAGCTGCGCTTTCATCGACAAAACGCTCACCGAGTTCATTGACCCACATTTGTGGTTGATCACAAACTGAACTCCAGATAGCTGTGCCCCAGAGCTTGAATGAAGGGACAGTCTTATCTTTCAATTGTCCGCCAAACATCATGGCCATTCCCGTAAAGTACTTTTTAGCACCTAACTTCCAGGCTAATCTCAAACCATCTCCAGTATTTTTACCAGAGTTAACTGGAATAATGTTATCAGGATTTTGGTGTGGCGTACTTTCTAATAATTTTTGATCATTTAAGTATCCACCTGTTGCCAAAACAACGTTTTTGGCATTAACCACTTTCGTCACTTTTTCAATGACGTCAGTTAAAGTAACATCATAAGTGCCGTCTGCATTTTTCTTTAAGTCAGTCACTCTCGTTAATGTGGCAATGGTTATGCCCTTCTTTTTAGCATACGGTTCTAGGCCATTATGAATGGCATCATGACCCCTGCCTTTGAACAAATGCCAAGTTCTAGCACCTGAACCTAAATTGGCAACCATTCCAATTTCAGCGCCATGGTCCTCAAGCCAAGAAACATTTTTACCAGCATTTGCAATATACTTTTGCCACATTTTGCCGTCAGCCTTGTAATGTGAATAAGTTAATTCCTCTTTAAGCAAGTCTTCCTTATTAAGTGTGGCATTATCCTTTTTTTGCAATTCAGAGTCGGCGGCAAAAACACCTTCTACATAATTGCCAGTTCCGCCAGTCGTTTTACCTTTTTCAACCAGCAAAGTCTTTAGGTTATTGTCAACAGCTTCATCTGCAGCGGCAAAGCCGGCAAGACCTGCTCCCACAATGACTACATCATATTTTTCTTGTGTCATAATCTATTCCTCAAATTAAAACTATGCTGTTATTTTTCTTACATAGTCTTGAACATAACTATTCTATTTTCCAGCTTTGGCAGTTTCAGCCGCATCAATTCCGGCCAGTCTACCCGAAATATAAGCAAAGCCTAAAGTACCACCTTCAAAATCGACATATGCTTTGCCATACATGCCAGAAGCATCTGCACCTGCTACGTATAGGTTAGGTACAGGTTCACCATTTGGTGCTAATGCGTGCATTTTTTCATCAATTGTTGCTCCGCCAAGGGTACCGAGGTTGCGGGCAATAAACTTAACGGCATAAAATGGACCCTGCTCTACCGGTATCATTCTCTTGGTATCTGAGAAGAAGAGATCATCCTCACCTTTCTTCTTAGCATCATTGTACTGCTCAACTGATTTTTGCAGATTAGATTTGTCTACACCCATTTTTTCAGCTAATTCAGCAATTGTATCTGCAATAAATACCACATTGGTTGATGCAAGCTTATTCAAAAGTGCAGTAAAATCTGTCTTTTCGTGTTCATGCTTGATGTTTTCAGCAGTATCAGTTGGGAAATTAAATTCCATATAAAATTCACGGTGGTTCTTCCACTTGCCATAGTGATCTTCGATTGCGACAGTTCCGCCTTCTTTGATCTTATCCAGCATTGCCTGATCTAAGATGACAAATTCTGTTTGTTGCGGTTGTTCTGATAATTCAGCACCGTGTACGGCAAAGTCTAAAGCGTGTGTTTCACTAGCATAACGTTGACCGCGATTATTTACGCGCAAGTTAGGGAAGTTTGACAAAGCGTTAACAGGCATCCAGTTTGGACCAACAAGTTTTGCCATGTCACCAACGTCTTTATTACTGAAAGTTTGCCAGAAGTAGTGCGTTGAGCCGTTAATATGGTGAGCAGTACCAGCGTCCCAAGCCATGTTCAAGCCGTCACCAGTGTTTTGTAAAACCTGTCCTTGTGTGTTGACATCGCCCAAATATTTTTTACGCATTTCAGGATTGCCGCCAAAGCCACCAGTAGCAATGACAACTTTTTTAGCATTAACATGTAGTGATTTGTCATCACCTTCGGCAATTAAGCCAGTAACTTTGCCTGCGTCATCTTGCAGTAATTTTTTACCAGCAAAACCGAAGTACATCTTGCCACCGATTGACTTGAATTTTTCAATCAATTTAGTTACTGCCTTAGTGCCACCTTCTTGATAACCATGAAGGGTAGCCGGCATGCCAATGTGATCGTAACTGCCGCCAGTACCAGCGTCAACTAATTTCATAATAGCGCCGTTTTCATTTAACCAGTCGACAGTCTTTCCTGATTCGTCAATAATGCGGCGAACCAAAATTGAATTCATATAGCCTTGAGAAGCATCCATGTATTCGTCATAAAGCCACTTCTTGGAAACCACTGCATCTTGGTCTTTTTGTTGTTGACTATCTCCGGCAAACATACCACCGGCAAAAGTACTTGCACCGAGTGGTGAAATGGTCTTTTCAAATAAAGCAACGCTAGCGCCATGTTGACGAGCAGCTAAAGCAGCTGCCACGCCGGCACCACCGGCACCGACTACAGCAACATCAACATTGATTGTTTCTTCTTTCTTGCCAGCGGTTTGTCCACCATTTTCTTTCAGAGCGTTGAAATCAACTCCTGCTTTATTCAGAGCCTCTTTGACTCCTTCAATGATACCGCGTGAAGTTTCAGATGCACCAGAAACCACATCAACATCAACTGATTGTTGGTCAACAATCTTTTGCGCCATTTTCTTAAATGCGTTATCAGCTAAGCTGTCGGGCGCATATTTATCTAGTGGTTTAACGTTAACGATTTTATCCGTGTCAACCTCAACTTCAAGGTTAATCCGGCTCTCTTTACCTTGACCTGAGCCGGTATATTTACCTGGATTTGTAGTTATCTTTTTTGCCATATCTAATAATTCCTTTCATTTATTTGCGTGGGCGACCACCGTTTGCGTCTGGTAAGATTCCAATGATAATAGCGGTGATTGCGAAGAACATGCCTTGAATAATAAAGGTCATTTCATAGTTTCTACCTGCAATTAAACCAATTACAGTTGGAAGACATGACGAAAGAAGCAGTGAAACTGTACTTACAAGTCCTCCGGCACTACCGGCATATTTAGGACCAACTTCAGGGAACTGAATTGGCATTGAGTTCATAATTGGGCCGGTCATAGCACCGAACAAACCACCAAGAATTAAAGCAATAGTTAGCGGCAATCCCAAAGGTATATACCAGGTAAGTGCCATTAAGCCACCACCAATCAAAGTAAAGACAATCATCACTGGCTTAGCTTTTTTAGCCTTATTGATAAGACCTGGTCCAAATAAAGAACCACATAAGCTACCAATAGTAGCAATAGCAGCTATCATACTACCTGCAGCAGGTGTCATACCACGAGCGGCAAATGCTTGAGGCAAAATGCCTGAAAAACTTTCACTAGCAGCAACACCTAAACCACCAGCAAGACCAACTAACCAAGTTTTCCCACTACGAGCTACAACTTTAAAGTATTTCATTGCTGATTCAGGTTTAGCTTGTTGAGCCTGTGCAGGCGGAATTTCTTCACCTTCAGGCTTTTCTTTAACAAACAAAATCCAGCAAACAGTTAAGATTAATAACAATGTAGATGAGAAAATGTAAGCTGCTTTAACACTAGGGAACATGTGAGAAGTTAATTGTGTTAGCATGATACCAATACTTGCTGATGCGAAAAATACACCCATGGCTAGTTTAGTATCCTGCTTAAACCAAGACCCAAAAATTTTCAGTGCGTTGGCGTTCAAAAGAGCCATGTAAACACCGAAAAGTAATAACATAATCATCATCGTAGCAAAATTAGTAGCGAATAAACGACCATAAGCACCTATTATTGAAACAAAGCAACCAACACTGACAATTTTCTTAGCACCATATTTGTCTCCAAGTGATCCAGCAGGAATACTCAGGAAAACAGCAATAAACATTGGCGCCATTAGCAGACTCTGAAATTGCGCCGGTGCAATATGTAAAGCCGGCATGACTTGGGTTGCCAAAGCAGAAATCTGATATTGGATATAACTGCTAGTGGCATCCATCAAAGAGATGATGGCTAAAATTACCCACCTATAACTTGAAAGTTTAGGTAACTGTTTTTGATCCATAATTTTATAAAGCTCCTTTTAAATAAAAACTAATTTTCAGCAGCGTTTTGTCCCGCTAAACGACCAAATGTTTGCGCGTGACTGCAAGTGAGACCTGGAACACGATCTGGGTAACTACCCCAGAAGAATCCGCCACTGGCGTTACCAGCCGCATACAAATGAGGAATTGGCTGACCCTTCTTGTCAATGACTTCCATCTTAGGATTAATGCGTAACCCATCAAGCGTTGCCAGAAGTCGTCCGCCCATAATGACACCGTAATATGGCGGCTTATCAACTGGGAACAATCTGAACTTTTCTTTACCGAAATCAGTATCAACACCTGTGGCACACATTTCGTTATAACGTTTAACACTGTTAACTAAATTATCTTTTGGCAAATTCAGTTTTTCAGCTAATTCTTCAATGGTATCTGCTTTTTGCACCATGCCATCATCAATTCTGCGTTGAATTTCAGCCTTGTTTTGTTCAGTATTGTAAATACCAGGCCAGCCCAAACGAGAGCAACCTTGAGTCCTAAATTGTGCCAAGTGATCCATAGTATCTTCTGACCAAATTTGTGCTTCCAAATAGCCAGGCTGTTTAGCCATAGCGTTAATATCAAATTGATAAGGTACACTCTCGTTACCAAAACGTTCACCATTTAAGTTAACTTTAAGCATTGGGTAGGCACCCATCCAGAAATAGCCGGGACCCTTAAAGTCAATTTGATAATGTTCTTCAGCATTGGTGCCAACCGGAACAGCACCACGGTCAAAAATGATTTCAGCTGGTTCTTCGTCACGGGCAGCCCCCACTTTAAGTCCTGCCAGAATACCGGAACCATCATCACGCGGACCATCTGAATAAACATTCTTCTTGTAGCCGAGCGGATCCCATTTCTTCATTAGCTCAACGTTGCCACCGTAGCCACCAGTGCAAATAATGACACCCTTGTTAGCTTTATATTCTGTTTTTTCACCACTAGAGCGATCACTGGTAATCACACCGGTCACTGCACCACTATCATCTGTGACCAGTTCTTCAAGTTTAGTGTTGTATTTCAGGGTAACCCCTAGTTCTTTAACCTTATCAATTACCCAGTCACCATAATGAGCCCAGCCATTATCAGGTGTAGCAATTGCAAGTTCAGTATTAAAAGCGGTATTAACAACCGTTTCATAGTGAGCATCCTTTTGTGGTTTTAAGACACCACCATTTGGTTTCAAGATATTGTCTTCCAGCCAGTTAGCTGTTTCATCTGCGTGGTTTGCCCAAGTCCAAAGCAGACGCTCATCGACATTATCTTGGAAAAATAAGGTCAAGAAGTTCATTAATTTAGCTTTATCAACCTTTATTCCAGCCCTTCTTTGCGCATTACTATCAAGAGCCGCAAAGAAAGACCGGTACAGAAATTGTGAACTACCCTGTTTATCAATTAACAGGACTTTAGCTCCCTTTTCTGCCGCTGCACATGCTGCCATACCACCGGAGTTGCTGGCACCAGCGATAATTACATCATACGTATTTTCCATTTTTATCCCTCACTTTTAAATAAAACCTTTAACCGCTTTCATAATACTATGAAACGGGCAAATCTCTGCACGCATTTAAGAATTGAGGATAACCAAATGGAATACATAACAATATCTTCAATATAAATATGCAGCAAAAAAATACTTGCAATATTAGCAAAGTCGCCTTTACTGCAAGTATTTTTAAATAACAATAATTTTAATTGATAAAATTAATTTTTATCTGGAGCAAACTCTTTGATTGTTTCTCTTAAAATGCTAACAACCTTTTTTAACACTGATTCATTGGTAAATGACTCCATATAAGCAATGCCATAAGGTGAAATATCATGATAGTCAATTGGAACGTATTTAACGTCTTTAGCACTGCCATCGACTATGAAATTAGGTAATACGCCGTAACCCCAACCTGCTTTAACATAAATATCCATTGCTAAAAAATCTTGCACAAATTTAATGTGATCCATTCCCATATTATTAATCAGAATGTCCTGATACCTCATCTGGACATTTAAGGAGCTATTGGGGTCCAATAAAAAGATATTGGTATCTTTGAGATCTTTTAAAGATATTAACCTTTTTTCAGCTAGCGGCGAACCTTTAGGGCAAGCTAGCACAAACTGCCCTTTAATCAGCGGTTTAAACTTTACGTCAGCTACTACATTAACATCGTCCCGGGCAATAGCGCACAAGTCTACATGATGATTAAGCAGTTCTCCGATAGAATTGTTAAGTACAAAAATAAACTGCACATTAAGGTTACTACCAGACTCTCTCAATTTTCTTAAAAAGATTGGCAAAATTTTTTGTTCCAAAGGTGTATCACAAACACCTATCCGTAAAAGAGTCTCAGGATCATTTTTCTGGCTCTGCAAATAAGCAACCGTATAATCCATATCATCCACAACATTGCGTGCAACATGATAGAAGTGTTTACCGGCACTGGTTAACGAAATACGATGATGCGCACGGTTAATTAAAGTGACACCGATAGTATTCTCAAGGTCCTTAATATTTTTAGAAACTGCAGACTGGGAAAAATTTAAGCGCTCAGCTGCAATAGTAAAACTGGAATTATCTATTGCCTTGATAAAACAGCGTAATTGAGTAAAATTCATTTTATTACCTCACCAAAAGTAGTAATTGTTACTATGTATATTATACTAAAAAACAGGTAATATAAAAATAGCATTTTAAATCTATATATTTTGTTTTGGCGTATACAAAAGAGCCATTTAATTAAAATGACCCTTTTTATTAACAATAATCTACTTAGCAATTTTACTTAAGGCATCTCTAACAGCGTCTTTGAGACCACGAGACGAGCTTGAAGCACCACTGACTGCATCAACATCAACGGTATTTGCCTGTACCATTTTTGCAGGCAAAGCCTTGATAGCTTTCAACCCATAGTCGTCTGATTCAGCTTGTTTCAAAACTTCAATATTCTTTAAATTCTTTTGCTCATCAACGGTTACCCGCACAACTATTTCATCACCCATACCTTTAGTAGATTTACCAATGTACTGGTTTTTCCCTGCTTCATAGGTTTCATGCTTAAGGTCGGAGGTTAAATGCTTTTCAGGCATAGTCGCACCACTTGCTGCATCAGTTATTTCATCAACTTTGGGTTTAGCCGCATTTTCTCCGGCAATCTTGCCCCAAATCAAACATTCTGCCAAGTTATTGCCGCCTTGATATTGGTTAGCACAGATACCGCCAAGTTCACCAGCAGAATAAAGGTTAGGGATGGCTTTTCCTCTGGTATCCAAAATTTCGGCATTCTTATTTCTTCTAGGTCCCCCTTGCGTATTGAGCATAGTTTGTTCTAGTCTGACAGCATAAATTGTGTTACCAGTAAATGCACGTAAAGTTGCTGGATCCCTTCTAAATTCGGGATCATCTTGCTTTTGACATGCTTGATTGAAACGATTGAGGGTGTCAGACAATACTGCCGGTTCAACACCAATTTTATCGGCTAATTCGGCAGCAGTGTCAGCTTTGATAACATTTTCTGTGTATGGTTTGTAATCGCCAATAATTTTATCGCTATCTAATTCATGCTTTTTAGTTTCATCAAAAATCAAGTATGGGTGCTCTTGATTTAGCGGCACTTTCCACTGACCATGATTCTTGATATGGCCGTGGCGGTTTTCTTCTGCTTCATTAAAGTATCTGGTACCGTCATCACCTACAACAAAGGCACTACCGCTAGAAACAGCTTCATTTTGTGCTCCCAGCATTAGACGACCACGCTGTCCTTTCGGTACTGCAAAAGCCATACCATGAAGTAGCCCCAAAGACTCAAAGTTGTGCAAATGCCAAAAGTCGGCGCCAACTTCCTGGGCCATTCTCAGACCATCACCTTTGTTATAAAGGGTACCTAAAGGTGCCAGTCTTTTGGCGCCAATAAAATCTTCAATCATTCTTTGGTTATTTTCAAAACCACCTGTAGTCATGACAACACCATTTTTAGCCTGAACTTTGAGCAGCTTACCGTCACGCTTAATCACTACGCCGTAAATCTTTTTAGTTTCCGGATCTTGAATTAGTTCTTGAGCAGGTGTGCCATATAAAACATCAATTTGGTCTTGCCGCTTAACTACCTGCTCTTTCAAAATTTGCCATAAAGAAGCGTCAAACCAATTCTTAGTGACAGTGGTGAAATCATAGGATTCCGAACCCTCAAATTCGGGAAATTCCCTAAAAGCATAACTTTTATCTGGTGCATATTCCTTAGCACTATTTGGTTTGACACCTAAGTACTGGGAAACATATTGCGGAGTATTAACCATCCCTTGAACATAGGTATCAATCATATCTTCATCAAGTTCCATTGGGGCGGTTAGTTTCTGATAATACTTTTTCAATTCATTAAAGTCACTTCCAGTACCAATTAATTGAGCGGAATAACGAGTATTACCACCTTCATGTCCTTCTGGAGCAGAATCTACCAGCAAGACCTTAGCGTTATTATCTGCTGCAAACCGGGCAGCAGTGGCACCAGCACCACCAAATCCTAATACAACAACATCATAAGTAGCATCCCATGCAAAATTTTTATGATAAATCATGATAGTCTCCTTAATATAAATCGCTTTCATTTAATAAGTTAATTTTATCACATTGTTTTCCTATAAAATACGGCAGTCAAAAAACAATTCCTAATTATTAATAAAATTCATATATTGCTATTTTTAAACGGTAAAGCACTTGACTTAAACTGCACATTAAGGATTAAAGTAACAATAATAAATCATAAAAAGGAGTGTAAAAAATGAACGACCATCAAAGTGATGTGCAAAATGGCATTTTTAACTTGGGTGACAAAAATACCGCTTATCAAAAATATTTTATTGGTCAGAGTTATCTGCAAAGCCTTGTCAGCGAGCCCTCTATTAACGTGAGTGTCTCAAATGTCAGTTTTGAACCCGGTTGTCGCAACAATTGGCACCAGCATATTGGCGGCTTTCAGATTTTGTTAGCAACAGCTGGTACGGGCTGGTATCAAGAAGAAGGCAAAGCACCACATAAATTGCGCCCTGGTGATGTAGTGGTAGTTCATGACAGTGTTAAACATTGGCATGGCGCAACCAAAGACAGCTGGTTTGCACATATTGCCATTACTGCTGGAACTCCCAAGTGGCTTGAACCAGTAACAGATGAAGAATATCAGAAATTGGAGGATTAAAAATGAAGAAACAAACTGCCGGCAGAGATAATTTATGTGATTTTGCTCCTAAATTTGCGGAATTAAATGACGATGTTTTATTTGGTGAAGTTTGGTCAAGAGAAGACAAACTATCTGCACGTGACCGTAGTTTAATTACTTGTGCTGCCTTAATGGCACAAGGGGCTTTTCCCCAGCTCAAGTCACATATGATTATCGGCAAGAAAAACGGCATTACTAAAGATGAAATGGTTGAATTAATTACCCACCTTGCTTTTTATTGCGGTTGGCCCAAAGCATGGTCTGCGTTTGGTTTAGCACAAGAAGTCTTTACGGATTAAAGTTTTTAAGTTAAGACAGCTGGTCTTTTTAACCAGCTGTTTTTTTGTTCCAAAACCGAAAGCCTTTAAGGGTATCTGCACCCTGCAAATTATGCTAACCTTTAGAAGAACAATCAAATAAAAAACAGGAGTAAACTAATATGAGTAAAAAGATTTTAATTTTACACACAGGTGGCACCATCTCAATGTCAGAGGACGAAACAGGGAAAATTAAGCCTAACAGCCAAAACCCTCTGACTGATCTATCTTTAAACATTAACGATGATGTCCAATTAGTTACTGAGGAAATTTTTAACCTACCTTCACCACATATCACTCCGGAGCGTATGTTGCAGATTTCTTTACGGATACGCCAAGCTGAAGCAGAAGGCTTTTTCGGTGCTGTTGTTACCCACGGCACCGATACTTTAGAAGAAACAGCATTATTTTTAGATTTAACCATCTCCAGCAAAATGCCTGTGGTAGTTACGGGAGCGATGCGTTCTTCAAACGAAATCGGTAGTGACGGCCTGTATAATTTCAAAACTGCAATAATGGTTGCCAGTTCAGATGCTTCTATTGGTAAAGGGGTGGTGGTCGTCATGAACGATGAGATTCATCCTGCCCGCTATGTGACCAAGACCCATACTACCAATGTCGCTACCTTTAGGACAGCTACATTTGGTCCGATCGGAATTGTTTCGGAAGGACACGTTAATTATGTCCAAACTATTAATCCACAGCAGCATTTGCCAATTGACCATGTAGTTTCAAATGTCTATTTGGTTAAAGCGTACGCCGGCATGGGACCAGAAATTTTTCAAGCTTTAAATAAACCATCTACTAATGGAATTGTGATTGAAGCTTTAGGAGCCGGCAACATGCCCCCGCAAACACTGCCGGAATTGCAAAAACTGCTTGATAGCAATATTCCCCTAGTCCTAGTTTCACGCTGTTTTAATGGTATCGCAGAACCAGTTTATGATTATCAAGGCGGCGGCGTCAGTTTAGCTAAAATGGGCATCATTTTCTGCCGCGGACTAAATGGGCAAAAGGCTAGAATTAAGCTTTTAGTAGGTTTAAGTGCTGGCTTTAAAGGACAACAATTAAAGAAATATATTAATAATTAAATTATATGTAAAACCACCTTCTCTTGAGGTGGTTTTTTCTTGCAAAAATTTTTAATTATTTGTAAAATGACCGTTGGTCATTGTTGAATAAAAGGAGTATAAAATAATTATGTATGTCTTATCTCCCCAAGAAAAAGAAGCTAAAAAACAACTGATTGCGGCGGCTGCCAGCAAATTATTTCAAAAAAATGATTTTAACAAAATATCTATGGCCCGCATTGCCCGCGAATCCGGCGTAGCCAAAGGAACGCTGTTTAATTATTTCAAAACTAAAGAAAGCATCTTCATGTACCTGCTGCTTTCTGGGTACCAAGACTATCTAAAAGACGTTCTGCTTCGTTTTCAAGCAGCCGAAAATATTACTACTTGGTCAGCATTTTCTTCTTTTTTACTAGAGCAAAATCATTTGTTAATTAGTAAAAGACCTGATCTCTTACGTCTTAACGCTTTGCGAGGTCCAATTTTAGAAACAGCCGCTGACAAAGAACAAACTTTACTCGGTCGCCAAAAATTATATCAGGTAAATCATCAATTGGGGCAAGCCATTGCTAAGCGCATTAATATTTTAGACGATAAGCAGGCCAGTCACCTTTTCATTATTCAAAGTGCCATCATTAGCGGCTTAATGAATATGATGAACTTGGATGAATTTCACCACGATCAATTGCCCGTCGACTTTAAAGGTTTTCAAATCGACCTTGAACAAGAAGCCAATCAATTAATGCTATTTTATTTACAAGGATTAGCACAAAAACTGGGAGGAGCTAAATAGAATGAAACTTGCTAATATTAGAAATTTTGCCATAATTGCCCATATTGATCACGGTAAATCAACGTTAGCCGACAGAATTATGGAACAAACTGATACTGTCAGCAAAAGACAATTAAGCGACCAGCTGCTCGACAGCATGGAAGTAGAACAAGCGCACGGAGTAACCGTTAAATCAAGATCTGTCCGCAATTTTTATCAAGCAGACAATGGTCAGGAATACGAATACAATTTAATCGATACTCCGGGACACGTTGATTTTTCTTACGAAGTTTCTAAAAGTCTGGCTGCCAGCGACGGTGCTATTTTATTAGTTGATGCAACCCAGGGCGTACAAGCACAAACGGTAGCTAATTTACGTTTAGCTTTAAAGCATAATCTGACTATCATTCCGGTTATTAATAAGATTGATAACGCAGCTGCTGACGTAGCGGCAACAGAAGCTCAAATACGTGCACTGCGCCCCGAATTTGCTGATGTGGCTATTTTAAAAATTTCTGCTAAAACCGGCGAAAACGTTCACCAAGTCTTAGAAGCAATTTACCAAAAAATTCCGGCTCCTCAAGGAAACCCAGATGAACCTCTTAAGGCGTTAATTTTTGACTCGCAGTATGATTCTTATCAGGGAATTATTGCGGATGTCAGACTAATTGACGGTCAGCTGCAAAACCAGCAAAAGCTACAGTTAATGCAAGGCGGCAGTATATTTAACGCACAAGCAATAGGAATTTTCACACCAAACATGCAGTCAGTGAAAGCCCTGAATGCTGGAGAAGTTGGTTACGTGGTGACAGGAATTAAAGATGTCGCCAGCGTCCAGGTGGGCGATACCCTAACTGCTGCAGACAATCCGACTAAAAATGCGATTCCACACTTCAAGCCCGCGCAATCAATGGTCTATGCTGGTCTTTATCCTAAAGGAAAAACCAGCTATGAGGCGTTAAAGCAGGCTATCAGTAAGTTGGCACTTAACGATTCAGCTTTTCATTACACGCCAGAACAATCCGAAGCCCTCGATGCCGGCTTTCGTTGTGGTTTCTTAGGCATTTTTCACTTGCAAATTATCCAAGAACGTTTGCGTGATGAATATCACGTGGAAGTGTTGACAACTGCTCCCAACGCCACCTACCATGTTTATCTCAAGCAGCCTGAGCCAAAGCAAGAATACGTCACAATTACCAATCCGGCTAAATTCCCTGATTTTTCCGAAATTGACTACGTCACAGAATCTTACGTTAAAGCGGTAATTACTACGCCCAATGACTATTTGGGTGCAGTCATGAAATTGTGTGACCAGCATTTTGGGGAAATGGTTAATTTAGATAATCAACAAGATTTAGTCACATTAACATATAAACTGCCGGTTTCCGAAATTGCCTATGACTTTTTCAATAGTTTAAAATCAATTACTCATGGTTTTGCGACTCTTGATACTGAATTTCTGGATTATGAACTTGTGGATGTAGTCAAAATTCAAATTCAAATTAACTACGCCGCTGTTGATGCTCTAGATATTATTGTGCCCCGCCAAAAAGCAGATTTGATTGCTCACAAATTAGTTAAAAAACTGAAATACACTGTACCGCGGCGCCTATATCCGATGCCTGTGCAAGCAATGGTGGAAAATAAGTCAATCGCAAGAGTCGACGTGCCGCCTTTGCGCAAGAATGCGGCAGTTAATGGCGAAAAAAGAAGTATTTCAAAGAAACAACAACTTTTGCGGAGACAAAGTCTAAACAAAAGACAAGCTGTAAAAAGTGATATTAAGCTGCCCCAAAGCGTCTTCGATGCTATTTTAAATATTAACGAACCAGATTAAAAACTAAAGCAAACTAAAAGCGTGAAAAACGAGGTTTTTCACGCTTTAGTTTATTTAATTTACTTATTTATTTTCTTTTTGCACGGTTAGCATCTGGCAATGCTAAAACAAAAAATGCTATTGTGAAGGACAAAGCAGCTTGAATCATAAATGTTAAGGCATAATTTTGTCCGGCAATTGAAGAAATCACAACTGGTAAAATATATGATAGTAAAGTAGATGTCATACCAACAATACCACCAGCGCTACCAGCATATTTAGGTCCTATTTCGGGAAATGAAATAATCATTGACTGCAAAATTGGGCCAGCTGAAGCACCAAACAATCCACCAAGTACTAAGTCTATAACTAAAAGACCACTACCAGATAAGTATGCGACCATGAACATCGCTAATGCCGAAATGGTCACAAAGACCACCATTATTGGCTTAGCTTTTTTCATCTTACCAATAATTGCAGGCCCTAACATTGCCCCAATCAGACTACCAATTTCCGCAGCAGATGCAATTGCATTAGCTCCGGCTGGTGTCATTGCTTTGCCATTAATTAAAGCTTGTGGCAAAATCCCTGTAAATGACATTGAAGCAGCTTGACCAATACCACCGGCAATCGCAACTAACCAAGTCTTTTTACTTTTAACAGCAATATTGATATATTTTGTCACTGGTTCTGAAGGAGGAACTTTTTCTCCTTTAGGGGCGTCTTTAATAAACAGCACCCAACAAATTGACAAAACAAGTAGCAGTGTTGAGGAGAACATATAAGCTGCCTTAACACTAGAGAATAACGGTCCCGTCAGTTGTGAAAGAATAATTCCAATGCTGGCTGAAGCAAAGAACATGCCCATTGCTAAATTAGTATCTTGTTTAAACCAAATACCAAAAATTTTAATTGTATTGGTACTTAAAATTGACATATAAACGCCAAACAACAACAGCATAACCATCATCATAGCAAAATTAGTTGCTATTAAACGACCATAGGCACCAATAATTGAAATAATGCATCCTACAGTTACAACTTTTTTAGCACCAAATCTATCTGCCAAAGATCCTGCTGGTAAACTTAAAACTACAGCCACCAACATGGGAGCCATTAGCAAACTTGAAAATTGAGCAGTTGAAATGTGTAAAGCAGGCATAATTTGGGTTGCTAGTACAGAAACCTGAAATTGAATATAGTTACTAGCCACGTCCATTAAGCATACTATTGCTAGAATAACCCAACGGTAACTTGAAAGACGAGGCATTTGTTTTTCTTCCATATTTACTTTCTCCTTCTAAAAGCAAATTAATTATCAGCAGCGTTTTTACCGGCTAAACGCCCAAAAGTTTGAGCCCTGCTGCATGCAAGACCTGGGACACGATCAGGATAACTACCCCAGAAAAAGCCACCACTGGCATTACCTGCCGCATATAAATGAGGAATTGCATTACCCTTTTTATCAATAACTTGCATGTTAGTGTTAATCCGTAATCCATCAAGAGTAGCTAACAAGCGACCGCCCAAAATTATGCCATAGTATGGACCCTTTTCAATTGGAAACATTCGATACGGTTCTTTACCAAAATCGCTATCTTCTTTGTTTTGGCATAGCTGATTGTAGCGTTCAACACTTCTGACTAAGTTCTTTTCCGGTAATTGCAGTTTAGCGGCCAATTTTTCAATACTATCTGCTTTTTGTGCTGTCCCATCATCAAGTCGCCTCTGAACTTCAGCTTTAGCACCCTCTGTATCATATATTCCTGGCCAATTTAGTCTTGAACAGCCTAATGTATGAAACTGATCCAAATGATTCATTATTTCTTCATTCCAAATAACAGCTTCTAAATATCCAGGTTGTTTTGCTGCACTATTGATGTCAAACTGATATGGTTCACTTTCATTTCCGAATCTTTCCCCTTGTAAGTTAACCTTTAAAAACGGGTATGATCCGAGCCAAAAGTAGCCAAACCCGCGATAATCCACTACATAGTGATCTTCTGCATTTGTACCTACTTTGACACCGCCCCGATCGAAAATGGTTTCTGCTGGTTCTTCATCACGAGCTGCTCCAACTCTAAGACCAGCCAGAATACCTGACCCATCATCACGCGGGCCATCAGAATAAACATTCTTTTTTAGACCAAATGGATTCCATTTCGCCATCAGACTCTTGTTTCCGCCATATCCGCCAGTACAGATAATAACGCCTTTATTTGCATAATATTTCGTTTTTTGTCCGCTTTGACGATCACTGGCAACAATGCCTATAACTTTGCCTTCATCATCAGTAATCAAATCTTCCAACTTGGTATTATATTGTAAAGTCACTCCTAATTCTTGAGCTTTATTAATTACCCAAGAACCATAGTGAGCCCAATCAGTATCATCCGCATTTGCAATCACATTTTCGACTGGAAAAGCAGTATTGATAAGAGTTTCATAACCTGCATCCGGTTGAGCCATAATGTGACCACCATTAGGTTTTAAAATATTATCTTCAAGCCAATTTACAGTTTCAGCACTATTATTAACCCATTTCCATAAAAGGCGCTGATCAACATTAGACTGAGCAAATAAAGTTAAAAAATTAATCAATTTTGCCTTGTCTATTTTTATACCTGCCTTTTTTTGTGCATTACTGTCTACTGCCGCAATTGATGAGCGATACAAATATTTTGAATCACCCATTTTATCAATTAACAAAACTTTTGCACCCTTTTCAGCCGCAGCACAAGCAGCCATTCCACCAGAATTGCTTGCTCCCGCTATAATTACGTCATAATTGCTTTCCATTTTTACCAACTCTTTCTTTAGTTATATTTTGTGCACACTCTTAAAGTAGCATGTTAATTTGGTATTTAGGCAAGCACATTAAAATGTAAAATAACAAACTGGAATGCTTGAAATATTTTGTATTTTAGCAGCAAAAAAGCTTGTCAATCTCTTGCAAACAGATTAACGAGCTCCTTTTAATTCTTAAAACTATTTATGAAATTAAGCAGTCCTTTTTATCGCACTTTTAAAAACCTGAATTACTTTGTCAATATCAATATCTCTGACAGCGGACTTCATATAAGCAATGCCATAAGGCGGTATTTTGCGACACTCAAGTGGTAAATATTTAACTTCTTTTGCATTATAATCTGCAATAAAATTGGGTAAGATACCATATCCCCAATTAGCTTTAACATATATGCCCATTTTAAAGAAATCACTGACAAACCTTATATGCTTCACATTCATATTTGCAATTAATTCATTTTGAGTTTGAAAGCTTAACGAATTTGTCGGATTAAATAAGAATATAGTTTGTTGTTGTAAATCTTTTAAAGTAACTTTTTCTTTTTTACTTAGTATAGAATTTGAAGGACACATCACAACAAAATGTCCCTCAATTAAGGGCTCAAAACTAATATTCTTAATTGCCTCTACACTATCACGCGAAACAAGACAAATGTCGACATGATGATTTAAAATTTCAGAAATTGAATAATTTAATACATCACTAAAGCGTATATCCAGGCTTTTGTCAATTTTATGCAATTCATGCAAAACAATTGGCATTAATTCTTCTTCTAACGGAATATTACAAACTCCTATTCTTAAAGAGTTTCCAATTTTACTTTTATTGCTTCTAAGATAATCCTTGGCATAATCCATGTCACTCACCACATTACGGGCTACTTTATAAAAATATCTGCCCGCATCTGTCAGCGAAATTCGATGATGCTCACGAACAATTAATGTCACCTCAAGCTCGTTTTCTAGATCCTTAATATTTTTTGAAACAGCTGGCTGAGTGAAATTCAGAGCCTCTGCAGCAATAGTAAAACTTGAGTTATCCACCGCTTCAACAAAACAATGTAATTGTGTAAAATTCATTTTATAATCCTGCTCATAACTATATTTGAACTAATTATATAACTATTGCAAGGCTTTTCAAAAAGAATCTTGTGTTTATAAAACGAGTTATTAATTCGGCTGATATATTGATGAATTTTTATTTTTACCTAATTTGCGATTCTTTAATTAACATCACTTTCATGTTTCAAAAATATGTGAAAGCTAGACTGATATAAATCAAGTAAAACATGGAAGCATACATGCCATCAGACTGATAAAAATGATTTAAAATTACGAGAATATACTGAACAAGATGGGCGGCAACTTGACGATTTAATCACAAGTGACAAATAAGTCGCAGATACTAAAAAATTCCTAACCAACACGGTTAGGAATTTTATTTTTAGGTTCTAAATTAGTCGTCTAACTTTTCTTTGTTAGTGACATTCAACTTTTCATCAAAGGTGTAAACTACTGGTTCACCAGTCTTCATTTCCAAGTTCATAATATCAGCGTCAGAAATGTTTTCGATGTATTTAGTCAAGGCACGAAGTGAGTTACCATGAGCGGCAATAATGACATTCTTACCAGCTAATAAGTCTGGAGCAATGTGGTCTTCCCAAAATGGCATAACTCTTTCCAAACAAACTTTTAAGTTCTCAGTCCGTGGAATAATGTGTGGGTCAAGATCGGCGTAACGACGATCATGAACTTGGCTGTATTTTGAGTCATCCTCAATCTTTGGTGGCAAAACATCGTATGAACGACGCCAAATGTGAACTTGTTCATCACCGTACTTATCGGCAGTAGCCTTCTTATTTAAACCTTGTAAACCACCGTAATGACGTTCGTTTAATCTCCAGCTCTTAGTTTCGGGAACCCAAAGTTGGTCGCTTTCTGCCAAAGCATAGTGTAAAGTCTTAATAGCACGAGTCAAAACTGAAGTATAGGCTTGGTCAAATTTAAGACCGTGTTCTTTAATTAACTTACCTGCATTCTTTGCTTCTTCAACGCCTTTTTCTGATAAATCTACATCAATCCAACCAGTAAATTTATTTTCAAGGTTCCATTCACTTTGTCCGTGACGGATCAAAACTAATTTTGACATGAAATATCTCCTTTGCAAATTAAATGTTTCACTTATTATTTTACACATTTACATTTTGTTTTCATAGGGTTTAGGACTAAAAATCATTTTTTAAATTTATATTTTACGATACAATAGTTATAATAATGATTATAAGAAAAGAGATAATCTAACTCACTATGAAATTTAAAAAACTAATTTTAGGCTTGAGTATTGCTGCAGCGCTAGTTGTGAGTGGTTGTTCCAAGCCGAAAAAACAAAGCGAACCAATTCTAACTAAAAGCCAAGTAATCAAATGTTCACAGAAATCATTTAAGAGCGGACAAGCTAAGCAAACAGTGACTTTAGGCACGGATACATCTAAGCAGGTGGTTGCTACTACCGCTCTTTTCGGTGGCAACCCAACTGTTTTTCAGCTTAATTACGAAACACAATCTAAGGGTAAAACCCAGTCCTCACAAGAATGGGTGGATAGTGCCAATCACGTTTATATTAACGGGCAGAGTAAGTGGTACAAAGCCGATTTTAACAAACTGACAGGTCATTCTTATGCTGATCTACTCGACTCATTCACTAATAACGCGATGTTGATGGATCCACCTGCCGTTCTTACTAAAGCTTATAAAATGACCCGCAAAGGTCATACTTATACCTTAAATGCCAAAATCAAGGATCAGCACACAATGAAAGATGCGCTTGATCCAATTTTTACTACTAATACACAAAGTCCCAAGCAAAAAACAATTTACAATAAATTAGTTAAAATGGGTAAAATTCAAGGCATGACTGCAAAATTAGTAGTCAAAAACAAGAAACTATACTCTTTTCAATACTTAGTAAAAATCAAAGTTAACAAACTAATGCGCTTTAGTGCAGGACAAAGTTATGGCAATATGGGTAAGCAAGACTTCTTAAAGATCCCTAACAATGCACTTAATGCCCACCCACTACCTAAAGCTGACAAGAAGAAAAAATAGTTAATATTATTTTTCAATATAAAAACTCTCTAGATAGATTTCACTCTAATCTAGAGAGTTTATTTCAACCTTTTTTATAGCTATTTTTAAGACTTACACGTCTAATAATCGTGATGCTTGTTTGTATCAAGTGTAATATAAATTATAAATAATACCAAAAGTGTACCAAAGACTAGTAAATATTTTTACCACATTCTTTCCACAACAAGTGAAAAGAATGTGGTTTTTTTCTTATATCATTTTATAAGCCAATATATTCTATTATTGTGCGAGTAATAATTAATAAAGGAATTCTAGAATAAACTGTCAATCCACTGACTTCCATAATTTGTTCAGAGTGTCCAATAATTGTAATATCAGAATACTTCTCTAAGTTAGTCTTACTTTTACAGCAAATCGTCACAACTTTAGCACCAACTTTTTTAGCACTTTGAGCTGATATTGCTAATTCTGGCGTTGAATTACGAATAGAAAGAATAATGATAATATCGTCAGAAGTGACTATCTGTTCAGTATTCTTCATCCACATACTATCCTTCACTATTATCGCATTGTAACCTAACAATTGAAGGTACATCTGAAATTCATCTGCAATTAATGCAGTAAATCCTCTTGCGTAAATAAAAATTCGTTTAGCAGATTTTATATATTCAATTATTTGATAGATTGCAGTTGAATCTATGTCATCAATTGTCTGTGTACACTCTCTAAAAGATTTCGCCAAAATATTATTGACAACATATGGAGCATCAAAGGTACTTTTTTCTTGTTTTTGTTGTGATATTTTATATCGAAGTTCATTAATTCCAGAAAACCCGCATTTCTGAATTGTTCGAGACACTGTCGCAGAAGAAACATAAGTTTTCTCTGCGATTTTTGTTATAGATAACTCAGGAATCAGACGTTCATTCTTATTTAAAAAGTCTATAACTGCGCGTTCAGACGCAGACAAACTTTCATAGCTCTCCTTTTTAATATCAATAATCATAGCATCCTCCAAATACCTTTTATTTTATTCTATCATGAATGAATTTACATAATTCTATAAAATATCGTAAAAGCTGTAAGGGTTTTCATTTTAGAAGTATATCATTTGCCTTTTAGATATTATATGATGAAATCGAATCGAACGTACGTATATTCTAACATTTTTATATTTGAAAAAAATATAGAAAAAGGATGGCCATCTTTTGTTAGAGATTCAGATAATGTTTAGGAGGAATTTTTAATGTATGTAACTTTAAAAGAAGTTTTAAAAGATGCAGATCAGTTGAATATGGCTATCGGGGCGTTCAATACTCACAACCTTGAAATGTTGCCTGCAATTATTAAGGCGGCAGAGAAGCAAAAAACACCAGTGATTGTTCAAACGAGTTGCGGAACCGCAAATTATGTTGGGCATCGTAACTTTGTCGCTATTTGTAAATCAATGGCTGAAGAATACGGAGTGGATGTGGTTTTACATTTAGACCATGCAAAAGACTTCGGTGAAATTCGTAAAGCCATTAGAGCAGGATACAGCTCAGTTATGTTTGATGGCTCGTCACTCCCATTTAAAGAAAATATTCTTGAGACCAAGCAAGTGGTTAACTTTGCCAAAAAATATGGTGTCAGTGTTGAAGCAGAATTAGGAACTGTTGGCGGCACAGAAGATGGGATAGTAGTTAGTCAAGACAAAGTATATTACACAGATCCGAAAAATGCTGTTAAATTTGTTGCTGAAACAGGAATTGATGCTTTGGCGGTAGCAATTGGAACAAATCATGGCCAATACAAGTCGAAAACGAATATCAGCTTTGATCAATTGAAACAAATTAAAGAAGCTGTTGACATTCCTTTAGTCATTCATGGCGGTACCGGTGTCAAAGATGATGATGTTAAAAAAGTAATTGATTTAGGTATTCGAAAATTTAATGTAGGGACAGAATTGCTAGTTGGCTGGAACCGTAAATCAAAGGAATGTTACGATGCCAATAAAGAAAATATCTCTAATCGCAACAATGTTATTCCTTGTTTGGATAAAATCGAAGAGATTGTTTCACGTAAAATCAACTTATTCAAAAACTTGAGTGAGTGAGAGGGATAAATATGAAAGCAGGATATTATGTTGGGGACTATACCTATGAGGTACGTGATATCCCCGAACGATCTGCAATTGATGATGAAGTCAAAATCCGTGTAGCGTGGTGCGGACTTTGCGGGACTGATATCCATAAGTTTCAAGGAAAAAACGGCGCTAGTGTCGTGGTTCCGCCAATTATTTTAGGCCATGAATGTTCTGGTATCGTGATAGAAGTTGGGCCTGAATGCAAGTATTTTAAACCTGGTGATCGCGTAGCTTGCGATCCTAGCTACGGCTGTGGAAAATGTACGTGGTGCCAGCAAGGTTTCCCAAATTTCTGTCTAGAACGCCATGGTGTGGTTAAAGGATTTTCCGAGTATGTATATCCGCCAGAACGGAATGTTTATCACATAGCTGATTCGTTAGATTTAGAAGCTGCAGCTTTTACTGAGCCATTATCTTGTTCTATTCATGGACTTGATCTTATTCAAATTAAAAGCGGTAAAACAGTAGTGATATATGGCATGGGATCTATTGGCTCATTGATGCTGCAATTAATCAAATACAGCGGAGCTAGTGAAATCATTGTGATTGAGCAAGAAGCAGAAAAGAGAGCACTAGCCTTAGAACTTGGTGCCACTTTAGCTGTGACAGATCAAGAAATCGAAACCATAGCTCAAGAAATAAATATTGATTATGTCGTGGAATGTATTGGACTGAAAGAAACAATGGAACAGGCTATCAGGATCGCTGGTAAAAATGGTAAGGTTCTGCTGTTTGGTTTAGGTGATCCAGAAAAACCGATTTCATTTAATCAGTTTGCAGCTTATACGAAAGAGTTGAGTATTTTTACTTCATATTTAAATCCACAAACTTCTGAAAGAGCCGTCAAGCTTTTAGAAAGTGGTCTAATTAATACTGAGAAAATTATTAGTGCGGAACTAAGTCTAGAAGAAATTGGTGATGAATTAAGTACGTTGAAGTATGCACGTAAAGGAAAAGTGATGGTTTATTTAAGCAAAGACCATTAGGGAGGAAATAAAATGGTAGTATCAGCAATTTTGGTTGCAATCTTAGCAACGATGGGCCAATGGTGGTTCTTTGGTCCTGTAACAAAATGTTTAGTTTACCCATTAACCACTGGAACTTTAGTAGGTTTATTTATGGGTAATCCAATGTTAGGAATGCTGGCTGGTGCCAATATTCAGTTGATTTATCTAGGATGGATTTCAGCTGGAGGTACAATGCCTAGTAATACGATCGTTGCAGGCATATTCGGTACAGCGATGACAATTTTATCTGGTGCAGATCCAAAGATGGCAGTAACTTTTGCCATACCATTCAGTATGCTTGGTCTGCTTTTGAACCAAGTCTACATGACAGTCAATGCTGCTTGGATTCACCGCGCGGATAAATTACTCGATCGGGGCAACCTGCGAGGCGTGCGTTTAATGAACTTTGTTCCATCCGCTTGTATGTCCTTTATTTTATATGGTATTCCAGCCTTCTTATTAGTTTATTCTGGCAGTAGTTGGGCACAACAATTAATTAATATGGTGCCGAAGCATCTGATTAACGCACTAGAAGTCGTTGGTGGGATCATGCCAGCTCTAGGAATCGCAATGTTATTGAATTATCTAGGTAAGAAAAAGCTGATTCCTTGGTTCTTTGGTGGTTTCTTCTTAACTGTTTATTCAGGTCTTGGGATAACCGCAATTTCAATTTTCTCAGCAATTATTGCTTTAGTAGTGTATTTGGGCAGTAATAATAAAGAAGAAAAAATCAAGAAGAAAAAAGTCAAACGTTTATCTGTGAATAAGAAAATTGAAGCAGTTGAAGTAGCCCCTGTTGATGACAGAGGAAATACTACCACTGTAGCACCAGAATATACGAAAAGGCTTTCAAAGAGCACATTAGTTAAAACTTGGTTATGGTCAACAAGTACAGAAGCTTGTTACAACTATGAGCGTTTACAGGCTTTAGGTGCTACCAACTTAATGATCACACCCATTCGTGAATTATATGATACAAATAAAAGGCGTGCAGAAGAATTAAAAAAATACATGGTTTTCTACAACTCAGAAGTCTTTACAATTGGCCCAATCATCAATGGAATTGCATGTTCAATGGAAGAAGCACGAGCAAATGGTGAAGATATCAAAGCGAAAGATATCAATGCGGTACGTACTGGATTGATGGGACCAGTGGCTGGTATTGGTGATACGGTGATGCAAGGAATCCTGTTCCCGATTCTATTCGGTATTGGTTGTTCACTGGCTTTAGAAGGAAATTACTTAGGACCGATTTTGTCATTCGTAGTATTTGAATCATTAATTTTTGGTTGCGGTTACTTTATGTTTATGACTGGATATAAACAAGGTAAAACATCATTACTAAAAATTTTGAAAAATGGGACTATTGACAAAATTATCAACGCATTTAGCATTGTTGGATTAATGGTGGTAGGTGCAATGGCAGCAACACGTGTGACCGTGAATACACCATTAGCGATTACCGTCGGCAAAGGAACTACTAAGATTCAAGATGTACTAAATTCATTGGCACCAGGATTAATTCCATTGGGCTTAACACTATTAGTTTGGTGGATGTTAAAGAAAAAAGTTAATACTGTCTACATCATTATCGCAATTTTTGTAGTTGGAATTTTGTCTTACTACCTAGGAATCTTAGGATTTGCTGGATAGAAATGAATGAGGTGAATAGATGGTTAATATAGTTATCATAAGTCATGGAGAATTTTGTGAAGGTTTATTGAGTAGCTTAAAGATGATATCTGGTGATACTTATGGAATAAAAGCAGTTCCATTAGTTCCGGGAGAGTCACCGGACAGCTACCGAGAAAAATTGGCTGAGGTATTATCAGGATATAGTGATCAAGAAAGTGGCTTTTTAATTCTTTCTGATATTGCAGGAGGAACGCCATTTCAAAGTGCCGCTTAT
Source organism: Lactobacillus sp. W8093 (assembly GCF_016100925.1). Taxonomy (NCBI): domain Bacteria; kingdom Bacillati; phylum Bacillota; class Bacilli; order Lactobacillales; family Lactobacillaceae; genus Lactobacillus; species Lactobacillus sp. W8093. Next base: position 171,418 of record NZ_JACFRL010000004.1, read on the forward strand.
CTATCAAAAGACTTCAAAATTGCTTTGATATCAGGAATGAATATGCCAATGCTGTTATCCTTATCGCTTGGGAAAACTGAAGAAGATACATTAGATTCATTGGTTATAAAAGCAATATCAAAAGATTGTGTTGGAATTCAAAGTAAAGTATTCGGGAAAGGAGAGAAAAAACACCGTGAAAAACTTAGTGTTAACAAGAATAGATGATCGCTTGATTCATGGACAAGTAATGACGTCTTGGATAAAGAACAAGGGTGCCAATCAAGTAGTAATTGTGGATGATGGCACAGCGAATGATCAATACATGATCGAAGTTCTAGAAATGGCAATCCCAGAAGAAATTGCAATTGGTATTTTTACTAAAGAAGAAGGAGTTGCCTTTTTCAGCCAAGAATTGGATGAACCTACAATTCTCTTAGTAAAAGGACCAGATGTACTGAATTACTTAGTGGATAATGGTATTGCGATTGAAGAAGTCGATGTAGGTGGTATGGGCACTCGTAAGGATAGAAGTGTACTATATAAAAACATTTCGACTAGTGCAGAAGAAAATAAACAATTCAAGTCATTGCTTGATAAAAAAGTAAATGTTTTTATTCAGGTGATGCCGCAAGATAAGCCAATTGGGATAGATAAATACTTATAATAGGAGTGTGCAAAATAAAATGAACGGTAAGGTAATTGTAATTACAGGTGGAAGTAGCGGTATGGGAGCCGCAATGGCCAAAGATTTTGTTGCTAAAGGTGCCAAGGTTGCGATTTTTGATTTAGATGAAGCTAAAGGTCAAAAATTAGTTGAAGAAGTTGGGGGCAACTTAGCATATTATAAGGTAAATGTCACATTAAAAGATGAGATAAGAGAAGCTGTAGCAGATGTTGAACACAAATTTGGTCCGCTGACGACTTTAGTGAATTCTGCTGGTGTTTCTAAAATGGTTCCCTTTTTAAAAAGCAGTGAAGAATTATGGGACTTAACTTTGGATGTTAACTTAAAAGGAACTTTTCTCACTTGCCAGGTTGCCATTGAACGCATGCTTGAACATGGAGGTGGAGAAATTGTAAATATGTCTTCTCTTTCAGGAAAAAAACCAAGTTCATGGCAGACTGTATACTGTGCAAGTAAATTTGGTGTACAAGGACTAACAAAGTCAATTGCAAAAGAATTTGCAGATCAGAATATTCGGGTGAATTCGATTTGTCCGGGAATAGTCTACACTGAAATGTGGGAAAAGCTTAAATATGAATATGCAAAGAAACGTAATATTGATCCAGAAAAAGTAATGGATCATTTCAAAGAAACGATTCCAATGCACCGTTTAGTTGATATGAAAGACGTTTTGAATGCCGCGGAGTTCTTGATAAGTGACAAATCTAGTTATTTGACTGGTCAATCTATCAACCTTGTTGGCGGAGAGTGGATGGATTAAAACAGGAAGAATTCATTATGGGAGCGATAATCCATACTACTTTGAAATCAATCATTTTGAGAAAGAGTATCTTCCATAAACGCTGAATAGAAACTTTTCGGAAGATTCATTACGAGTTTTTTTGGATAAAACCTATAATATTCAGTAGTCCTATGCTTATCAAGAGAGTTTCTTTTGATATTCATGATTCACCGAGAGAATATGTAAATATCTACTATTTGGCTGATAAATATTATTTAGAAATAGAATTAACTATATAAAATAAGGGAATGAAAATTAGTGAAAAAATCATTAATTTTGTTAGCGGGTTTTCCAGGTACTGGAAAATCATACCTAGCCAATTTAATTATAGAGAAATTTTCAAGTATTAAGCTTCTTTCCCCAGATAGTATTAAAGAAAAAAATTGGGATTTATATGGATTTAACAATCTTAATGAAAAAGAAGAGCTTATTCAGAGAAGCTGGAAAGAATATTATCAGGAAATGGAAGAAGAATTTCGACAGGGTAAAAGTGTACTTTCTGACTATCCTTTTAGTGAAAAGCAAAGAGACAAATTAGATCAATTAACGAGAAAATTTAACTATCAAGTAATTACGATTCGACTAATTGCTGATCTAGATGTTCTATTTGCTAGACAAAAAAAGAGAGATTTAGATGACACCAGACACTTAGGCCATATTCTAACTAGTTATCACAAGAATGATAGTATTATTAGCCGAGAAAATGCAGACAATTTGTTAGACTATAAAGAATTTATCCATCGTTGCACAACTAGAGGATATGATAAATTCTCACTAGGAACTCTTTATGAGTTGGACGTAACAGACTTCTCTAAAGTCAATTACGATCTTCTATTGTTAAATCTAGAAAAGCAACTTCTAGGAAAAGAAAAAAATTAATACAAATAAAAAGTAATATCAATAAACTTTAATTATAAACCTCGAAATTTAAAAATTTCGGGGCTTTTATTATGGCTTGCAAAAGCAGAATTCAAGGTATGACTGCAAAATTAGTAGTCAAAAACAAAAAACTATACTCTTTTCAATACTTAGTAAAAATCAAAGTTAACAAACTAATGCGCTTTAGTGCAGGACAAAGTTACGGCAATATGGGTAAGCAAGATTTCTTAAAGATCCCTAACAATGCACTTAATGCCCACCCACTACCTAAAACTGACAAAAAGAAAAAATAGTTAATACTATTTTTCAATATAAAAACTCTCTAGACAGATTTTACTCAAATCTAGAGAGTTTATTTCAACCTTTTTATAGCTATTTTTAAGACTTACACGTCTAATAATCGTGATGCTTGTTTGTATCAAGTGTAATATAAACTATAAATAATAATAAAAGTGTACCAAAGACTAGTAAATATTTTTGCTCTTTAGCTCCAGTCTTAGGCAAACTTGCTTTTTTAGATTTTAATGCAGTTGGCTTTTGACTTACTTCTTGCTTTTTAGCAGTTTTATTATTTGAAACAGTTTTGGCAAAATCATGATTCGTTCCATTTACATCATTTTGCTTATTAGAATCATTATTATCACCATAATTATTTTTATCTTGTTCTGCAGTAGGTGTATCATTCACTTGAGGTTTGTTCATGCTGTAAACATAAGTTACAATGATGTCCCCCTGAATAAATTTTCCATCTCTATTATTCGGTAATTTACTTTCATCTAATGTATAACCAGAAATTCCTAATTTTGCAGTAGTATAACTAGATCCTACCACACCAGTTTGCTCAACCGGTTTATGTATTTCGTTACCTGCCTCATCAACAAACTTGGTTATCACTTTACCTACAGTTGGCGCAGGAGAGTCTTTTTTGTATACATAGGTTACAACTATATCGTTTTCACTATATTTTCCTGTCGCATTAGCAGGTATTTTACTTTCATCTAAA
>NZ_JACFRL010000005.1:0-142590 GCF_016100925.1 Lactobacillus sp. W8093
CCATTTTCAAAGCAGTTGAATATTTAGTCATGAAAAAAGTGCTCCTAATAGTCAGATTAATGTCTAACTATTATGGAGCACTTCACCAATCTAGAGGGTTAACTTCAGGTGGTTTGCTTTTTTAATCTAGTAGGATTGATATAAAAACTTATTTTCAAAATAAATTTTTTCTATATAAGTAACAATGCTTTAGCTGATAGTAAGTATTACATTTGTTAGTCTTAAGTACGATTTCTTTTTTGCACATAAACATATACCGGCCAACCGCTCAGTGTAAGCAGAATGCCAATAAGTGCCAGGACCGGTTGAGTTAATGTGGTTGTGATGACGATGAATAACGCTCCACAAATGGCTAATAAAGGTGGTAAAGGATACCACGGCATTTTATATGGTCGCAAAATATCTGGTTGCTTTTTACGTGAAATAAGAACACCTAAAAATAATAAGATTGAAAATATCCAGGAAACATAAACAAGCATGTTAGTTAATGAGTCAAACGTTCCGGAAAAGATCATTACTGTAGCGATTGCGCATTCAAAAATCATACTGTTTGTAGGGACAATGGTTTTGCTATTTAACTTGCTAAAAAATTTAGCAGCAGGTAATTTGTTCTCTCTGCCCAAAACATACGGCATTCTGGAACCAAGAAGCAGGTGACCGTTGATCGCGCCAAATACAGAAACTAGAATTCCAGTGGCAACAAGCGTACCGCCCACACTACCAAAGAGTTTCTTTGCAGTAAGTAAGGCAGTTGTTTGATTACCCACAACTTTTGACCACGGAATAACCCTAACATAACTCCAATTAAGAAGAGTATAAAAAATAGTGACGCCAAAAAGTCCCCAAATGATAGCTTTCGCTAATGTCTTTGCCGGGTTCTTAATTTCACTAGCCAAATTACCAATACTTAGCCAGCCATCGTAAGCAAAAAGAACGGCAAGTAATGCCTGCCCAAAAGCCATTGCGCCTGATGAAGAAGTAATGTGCGGTGCCGGCGCACCCGCTAACTGATTGGGACCCCTATAAAATAAAGCAAAGATGATAATGGCAGCAATCGGCAGTAACTTAATGACTAAAGTGATTTTTTGTACTTGACCACTTAATTTTGATCCTATCCAATTAATTAACAGAATAGTCAACATAACAATTAAAGCAATCACAGTAGTTGATAAATCCTTAAAGTGCGGTATTTCCTTTAGTTGCGTGGCGAAAACAATCGAAAGGGCTGCAATATTAGCAGGGTAATAGATAATTATTAAGGACCAACCGAAAAGAAAAGCTACTTTAGGACCGTAAATTTCTTCCAAGTATCTGACTGGGCCACCATCTTTAGGATAAACTGACGCCAACTCGGCTATAGTTAAGCCAGCCATCAGTGTGATAAAACCCGCAAGAGGCCACACGATTATACTTAGCCAAGCATTATTTGTTAATGCTGATACATTAGCGATTTTAAAAAAAGCGCCTCCGCCTATCATGGTGCCCATGACTGTGGCTAAAGCGGCGAAAAAGTTAAGTTGTCTTTTCATATTTTTACCTTGCTCATTTAAATATAAGAAATATTATATTCTTTCTCCGTTAAAATAAAAAGTTCAGTTATGGTGGCTTAACTAATTTTAAATAAAAATTTGCTGAAAAAGTGCAATAGCCAGATGTGGTTGAAAGGCAGTTGGAATATGTTATTATTTGGTTTAAAAAGTCCGAAATTATCTTTAAAAGGAGTAAAAAATGAATAGAGTCACTGTTATTGGCAGTATCAATTTAGATACCAATTTACGTGTACGGAAAATGCCTAAACCGGGAGAAACGGTTCACGCTACTGGTCATTATTCAGCAGCTGGAGGTAAGGGTGCCAATCAGGCAGTAGCAGCTGCCAGATCAGGTTGCAAAGTTAGTTTTATTGGTGGTGTTGGCAATGATGCACCAGGCAGCGAAATGCTTAATTTGCTCAAAAAAGAAGGCATCAACACCTCTGGCATCATTACTGCGCCTCATGAATCAACAGGTCAAGCTTTTATTACTGTTGATGATAATGGCCAAAATTCAATTACTATCTATGCTGGCGCTAATTATGCTTTTGGGCCCAATGAAGTTGTTCAAAACAAGGCTTTAATCGCCAATTCTGATTTTCTCATCGCCCAGTTTGAAACGCCACTAGAAGCAACAATTAAAGGGTTCGAGATTGCTCATGCAGAAGGCGTCACAACTATTTTAAATCCGGCACCAGCGCTGGCTGAAATTCCAGCAGACTTGTTAAAATTGACCGACATTATTACTCCGAATGAAACTGAGGCCGAAACAATTACCGGTATCAAAGTAATTGATGAAAAAACCGCCCAAGAAGCCGCTGCAAAACTACACCAGCAGGGTGTAGCAACAGTTATTATTACCATTGGAGCCAAAGGTGCTTTTTACGATTACCAGGGACAGTGTGCATTAATTCCTGCATTTAAAGTTAAGGCTGTTGATACCACTGCTGCTGGAGATACATTTATTGGAGCTATGACTAGTGTCCTCAAACCGGATTTGACCAATTTAAAAGAAGCAGTTCTTTTTGCAAATAAAGCCTCATCCCTGACAGTGCAAAAGTTTGGTGCCCAACCTGCAATCCCTTTTGCTAAAGATATTAAGCTCGTTAAGTGAGCGCAATTCTTTTGGTAAAAATTAAGTTTACAATATTTTACATAGATACCTCTGTTATTGAAAGCCCTATTTCTATATAATATAAATGTAGTTTAGATTATGTTAACTGCTATGTTAGCAAGTTGATTTTTAAGAAGAAAGGCTCTTAATTATGACAACTAAGATTGGTATTATTGGTGATGGACACGTTGGTTGTACCGTTGCCCATGAGTTAATTATTTCGGGTTTGGTTGACGATTTGGTAATGATTGATGTTAACGAAGGTAAAGTTAAGGCAGATGCGATTGACTTTGAAGATGCAATGGCTAACTTGACTAATCACGTTAATATTATTGTTAACGATTATAGTGCATTGAAGGATGCTGATATCGTTATTAGTACTTTGGGCAAAATATCCTTGGAAACAAAAGGCGATCGTTTCCAAGAATTGGAATACAACAAGAAACAACTAGAGCCAATTACTGATTCAATTAAAAGCAGTGGCTTTAATGGCATTCTGATTGTCATCTCCAACCCAGTAGATGCAATTACAAGTCTTTACCAACAATTGACAGGTTTACCTAAAGAACATGTTTTAGGTACAGGTACACTACTTGATACTGCCAGAATGAAGAAAGTTGTTGCTAAAAAGTTCAATGTTGACCCTCGTTCAGTAAGTGGTTTTGCCTTGGGTGAGCATGGTGATTCACAATTTACAGCTTGGTCAACAGTTAAAGTGTTTGAAAAGCCATTAACAGAATTAGTTAAGACAGAATCATGGGAACCTAGTGACCTTGAAGATGAAATTAAGTTTGGTGGACAAACTGTCTTTATGGGCAAGCATTACACTAATTATGGGGTTTCTGCCGCTGCTGTAAGAATTGTCCGTGCTGTTTTGACAGATTCCCGTACTGAATTGCCAGTTTCAAGTTTCCAAGATAAGTATGATACATATATGTCTTATCCAGCCATTGTTGGGCGTGAAGGAATTGTTCACAAAATTGATTTACAATTAACTGCCGAAGAAGAAGAATTGCTGCAAAAGTCTGCTGAAGCAATTAAGGAAAAATCCCAAGCCTAAATATCTGAAATTTAAAAACACGCTTGTATACTAATACCCCAAATTTGTGAACAAATTGGGGGTATTATTGTGGTTAAATTAGCAACTGCATTATAAATTTATTGTCAAATCGTTACTAATTTTTTAATTAAATTCTGCTCTAAAAATAATGTTATATATTAAGCTAAAGCCTGAGCAGCTTGCTTATTTTTACTAGGTATATCTTCAAAGCCTAAAACTAAAGTCATAACAAAAGACACAGCTGCGGCAATAATCATGGCAATGATAGCGGTCCATAAATTACTTAAGTTATTAGGATTTGCTGGATTAATCCACATTGGTAGGGTAATTAGTCCCGGCGTCATAAAAACATAGGCGTTTAGTCCCTTAAAGCCGGCATATAGCCCGCCACAAAATCCGCCAATCATACACGCATACATTGGTTTACGCAAACGGAGTGTGACACCATATAAACATGGTTCAGTGATACCAGCAAAAAGTGCTGTTAAACCTGCTGAAATTGCAGTACCTCTAAGTTCTGGATTCTTGGTCTTGAACGCAATGGCCAAAGTTGCAGATGCTTGGGTAATATTATGCATAAGCGTTAAAGCTCTAGTTAATGGATCTACACCGTTTTTATTAATTGCTTCGATACCAGCAATTGCCAGTGCTGAGTGCATACCAGTTGTAACTATCCAAGGATATACTAATGCTAATAAGGCCAATGACAAAGGTCCTAATTTGCCACTTAGGAAAAAGACAATTTTAGATAAAGCAAATGACACTGCTGTCATTGCAGGTCCTATAACCACTAATGTTAGCGGAACTATGATTAGAATGGTTAATAATGGTGACATAAACGGTTTAATGGAGTTCCACAAGTGTTTATCCAAGAAATGTTGGATATATGACATTATCCATATTGCCATAATTGCGGGAATAATGGTGCTGCCATAACTGATGGACATTACTGGTAGTCCGAAGATAGATAAAGGCTTACCGCTTGCTACCAATTTAATAAAAGTTGGATTTAATAATGCACAGCCAACTAGTGCTGCTAGATAAGGATTGGCTTTAAATTGTTTTGCTGCCGCTAAGGCGACAAATATTGGCAAAAAATAAAAGGCAGAGTCAAATATTAGCAGTAGAATTTGATAAGTCATATCTTTATCAGATACGAGATGTACCATTTTAGCAATCAAAATCAAACATTTTCCCATACCACCAGCAACTAATACTGGTATTAAAGGAGTAATGCAACCTACAATAGCACTTAAAACTTTAGAAATTATATTTGTATGTTCTTTAGTTTTTGTTCTGAGTACTTCTTGAGTTTCGGAATTGGTGTCATTTTCATTTGCTATCAATTCTTGAAAAGCATTATAGACATCATCAACCCGATTTCCAATGACTATTTGAATTTGGTCCCCCTGTTTAACAACACCTATCACTCCGGAAATTAATTTGATTTTTTCAATATTTATTAATTCAGGGTTTTTGGGAATTACTCGTAAGCGAGTTGCACAATGCCAAGTTTTTTCTATATTTTGTTTCCCGCCAACTAGTGGCAATAAAGCTTGAGCAATTTCTTTGCTATTCATGATTAGTTCCTTCTTTCTCAAACAAATTTTTTCCTTGAGAATCAATTACTCGACGATACCAATAAAAGCTTTTCTTGGGCCAGCGTTGTTGGGTTCCTTTGCCTTTATTATCTCGATCGACATAAATAAAACCATATCTTTTAGCCATTTCTGCAGTGGAAGAACTGACAATATCAATCAGCCCCCATACTAAATAGCCCATTACTTCAATGTGATCTACATTAATTACTTTTTCTAGTTGGACAAGATGTTGTTGATGATAGCTAATCCGATAATCATCATTAATTTTTTTATCATCATTTACAACATCTCGTGCCCCCAGACCGTTTTCAACAATAAATAGGGGAACTTGAAAACGATTGTATAAATCTTGGCAAAGAATTCTTAATCCCAAAGGGTCTATTTGCCAACCCCAATCGCTTCGTTTCAGATAGGGATTGCTTTTACCCTTAATTGTGTTACCTTCTACTTGGGCTACATCATTTTCTGTTCCAACTGTTACCGACATGTAATAGCTAAAGGCTAAATAATCACAGGTGCCCGTAGCAATTGCTTTTAAGTCCTGATTAGTGATATCTAAATTTAAATCTTCTGTTAACATCCTATAAGTTGATTTAGGATAGTGTCCCTTTATTTGAACGTCTCCAGACAAGTAAGTATAATGTCTTAATTGTTGCGCCAACATGTCATCTTGCGGTTTACAAGAATAAGGATACGCAGTCAAGCCTGTAATCATACAGCCAAAATGTGCTTGGGGATCAATTTTTCTTCCGTATTCTACAATCTTTGCACTAGCAACATACTGATTGTGCATAGCTTGGTACTCATTCTTTTTGGTAATCAAGTTAGATGTTAATCCTGCGCTAACAAAAGGATGCCTCAGTACACTATCAATTTCATTAAATGGTATCCAATATTTCACCAAGTCATGAAATAAATCGATTGCTGTTGTCGCAAAATGGATAAAACTTGTCATAACTTCACGACTAGTCCAACCATTTTTTTCAACTACTAGTTTAATTGGCATTTCATAATGTGATAATGTAACAACAGGTTCAATATTATGATCTCGTAAATTTTTAAATAAGTTACGGTAATAAGTAACAGCTTTAGAATTAGGTTTAGACTCACTTCCAGTGGGAAATAATCTAGTCCAAGCAATTGATGTGCGAAAAGCATTAATGTGCATCTGGGAGAGTAAGTCAATGTCATTCTGATAGCTATGATAAAAATCAATTCCAGTCCTTTTAGGATAATTTTGATCATTGTGATCTTTTAAAAACGCATTGATTTGTTCAACTGATAGATGATTCAGATCAGTAGCATTACATTGCATAATATCAGCGGTTGAAGGACCCTTTCCGTCTTCATTCCAAGCTCCTTCAGCTTGATTAGCAGAAATGGCACCGCCCCATAAAAATTTTTTAGGAAATAACTTTGTTCTTTCCATAGTAAAAACCTCTAAACTTTTCAAATATTTGTTAACGCTAACATCATGGCTAAACTTTATCATTAAATTCAACTATGTGCAACGGCACAATGAATAAAAACATTTTGTGCAAAAAATCAATTAGGAGAAAAATATGCTTGACCTAGACACCCTGATCAAATTAAATTACCAAAAACTGACACCACAAGAACGAAAGGTAGCTGATAAATTAATCAAGCATCCCAGGTTTGCTCTTGAAAAAAACATTGCAAAATTAGCATCGAGCATCAATGTTTCTCGTAATACCATTACAAGGTTTTGCAAGGCACTGGGATTTAGCGGCTACACGGAATTTAAATATGAATATATCAAATTTATCAACCGCAGAATGCGGAATAAGGCCACTTCCAGTAATAATTTTATTCATGAGATAATCACTACGTATAAAGATAAAATCGGCGAAATTGAGACAAAAGGAAAACTAAAAGATAATGATATTAAGCAGTTAGCAAACAGTATTGTTGAACACAAACCACTTAAAATTATTGGCACTGGTAAATCCAGTCCGGTAGTGCAACAATTGAAATATAGTTTGCAAACACTGGGAATTTATGCCCAAATAATGGATTCGATCTATTATGCTAATGATTTTGGGTATTTATTTAATAATGATGATGTAGTTATAGTTTATACAGTGTCTGGTCACAGTATTTTAACTAATGCTGTTATGAGAGGTGCAATAGAGAAAAAGGCTAATGTCTACATGGTTACGACCAATGAAAACATTGATGTACCGTTAAACGCACTTTTCGTACTGCCTAACGTCGGTGTTGACAACTCTTTTTTGTTTAGCAACCACACCTTTTTCTACATTTTTAATGATATTTTGTGTAATTATGTTGATGTTTTGCTAAATAATGACAGTTTCTAGATAACAACAAATATTTTATTCTGACAAAGCACAAAAGCGGTTTTTCGTCATTTGAAAAAGAGCTAAAAATCATGCTGTTAAAGCGTTAAGCACATCTTAAGATTATTTGAAAATGCTTAACGCTTTTTTTGTGTACAAACTTGAATATTGTGAAGGAATAGGCAATTCAAATAATTGACAAAAAGTAAGTAAACGCATAGCATTAGAGACATTGATAGTTGCTAACAAAAAGGAAGTGAAATGAAAAAGGGCGAGACCAAATACTAATAAGGAAAAGTAATGGTTATTCCTGATCAAACCAGTTGGGTCTTTGTCGTTCACTTGTCGCAATAGTGCTAGCAATTATGACATTTAATCTACGAAAAGATAGTTCGTAGATTTTTTATTTTTGTGACTGTGCTTGATGCTCTTTTTCTGAGATCAGGCCGTCTGCATAAAAGTGGGAGGTAAAAAATGAGTTGGCAGATAATTACACAGAGTTTGCCTATTTTTTTAAAAGCCTTTGAATTAACCCTTTGGCTATCGTGTGTAGGCATTGTGTGCTCAATCCTTGTTGGTATTATCACCAGCTTGGTGCAGTATTTTAAAGTGCCCATACTGGGTAGAGTTTTGACAGTTTACGTGGAGCTTGCACGCAATACTCCGCTCTTGATTCAATTGTTCTTTTTGTATTATGCCTTTCCGGTCATTGGCTTAAAAATGTCGGCCCAAGTTTGCGGTATCATCGGATTGGTATTCTTGGGCGGAGCCTACATGGCTGAAGGTTTCACAGGTGGTTTTGCTGGAGTTAGTCCAAGTCAAATTGATGATGGCAAAGCATTAGGGATGAATGATTTGCAACTAGCACGCTACGTTGTTTTTCCACAAGGCTTTGCTTTGAGTATGCCAGCCCTAACGGCTAATATTATTTTTTTGATAAAAGAAACATCGATTTTTTCAGTCATTGCAATTCCTGAACTGACTAACACTGCTTTGGATTTGATCGGAATGTATTATCGCTCAAATGAATATCTTCTCGTGTTGGTCATTGCCTATGCCATTATTTTGGTGCCAGTAATCTTACTATTAAATTTTGTGGAAAGGAAAGTGCGTTATGGAACATTCGGCAATTAACGTCTTCTTTGCTGGTAATAATTTTGCGCGGATTCTGCAAGGTCTGTGGACTTCGGTCTGGATCGCTGCACTCAGTTTATTAATCGGTTTAGTATTGGGAACCTTGCTTGGCATTTTAAGAACACTGCCTAATAAAACAATTCGCTTTATTTTACGGGCTTACCTGGAATTTTTCCGTATTGTTCCTACTATTGTCTTGCTGTATCTGGTTTACTACATTTTGCCGCGGAGCTTGCATATCAATTGGCCGGCTAGTTGGATGGCAGTCTTGGCCTTTTCATTATGGGTGTCAGCTGAATTTAGTGATATTGTGCGCGGAGCTATTGAGTCAGTACCAGTTACGCAAAAAGAATCCGGTCAAGCATTGGGCTTGAGCGCTAGTCAATTATTTTGCTATGTCTTGCTACCGCAAGCAATGCAATTAGAATTACCAGCGACCATAAATTTAGCTACGCGGGTGATTAAAACTACATCGCTACTCATGCTGATCAGCATCATGGATGTGATTGCAATTGGGCAGCAGATTATTGAAGCCAACAACCAGCAGTATCCGAGTGCAGTTTTTTGGATTTACGGCTTGATTTTTATTTTGTACTTTGCAATTGATTATCCGTTGTCCCTTTGGGCTAAGCGCCTAGCTGCCAGGCAAAAGAGGTAAGGAAAATGACAGAAGAAATTTTACGAGTTGAAAATTTGAACAAGTATTATGGTGATTGGCAGGCTCTGCATGATATTAACCTGACATTGCACAGGGGTGAGGTGCTGACTTTATTAGGTCCATCCGGTTCTGGTAAAAGTACACTAATCAGGTGTTTAAATGGACTTGAAACATTTAGCAGTGGTGCTATTTACTTCAAGGGCAAAAAAATAGATGGCTCTGGTAAAACTTGGCAAGCTTTGCGGCAAAAAATTGGCATGGTCTTTCAGAGTTACGACCTCTTTCCTAATTTAACTGTGATTGAAAACATCATGCTTGCCCCAGTCAAGGTGCAGAAACGTTCTGAAAAAGAGGTTAGGGCTGAAGCTATCAGCTTGCTAAAGCGGGTGGAACTAGACGAATACGTCGATACCTACCCCCGAGAATTGTCAGGTGGTCAAAAGCAGCGTATTGCAATTGTTCGCGCTCTAGCCCTTCACCCCGAAATCATGCTCTTTGATGAAGTGACAGCTTCACTGGATCCGGAAATGGTTCGTGGCGTTTTGCAGATCATGGCAGACTTGGCTAAAAAAGACCATATGACGATGATTATCGTCACTCATGAAATGAACTTTGCGCGGCAAATAGCGGACCAAGTGTTATTTTTAGAAGACGGTAAGATCTTAGAAAATACTTCTGGCAAAGAGTTTTTTGCACACCCACAAACTGATCGTGCCCGTGATTTTCTCACGAGTATGGATTTTTAAGGAGTAAAAAATGAAAAACAAAAAAAATAGAAATATCATCATTGGAATTTTAGTAGTTTTAATCATAGCTGTGGCAGCATTTTTTGGTATCAAATCAGGAACAAGTAACAATAGTAGTGCAAACGAAAGCAGTGTGAGCGCAATTAAAAAACGGGGAGTTTTACGAGTTGCCGTATTTGGCGATCTGCCACCTTATGGTTGGGTTGATGAGCACGGCAATCGCGTGGGTTACGACGTTCGCCTTGCACGCCAAATGGCAAAAGATATGGGTGTTAAAGTGAAATTTACCCAAGTTAATGCCAACAACCGCGTTGACACTCTGAATTCAAATAAGGCCGATATAATTTTAGCCAACTTCACGGTGACACCCGAGCGTAAACAAGTAGTTGATTTTGCTAAACCATACATGAAAGTATCGGTTGGTGTAGTTTCTCCTAAGAATTCCCCAATTACTAGCGCAAGTCAGTTAAAGGGTAAAAACTTAATTGTCAACAAGGGTACAACAGCAGAAAATTATTTTACCAAAAAAGGCGGCGTAGACTTGTTGAAATTTGATTCCAAAACGCAGCAATTTAATGCTTTTAAAAATAAACGCGCTGCTGCTTTAGCGGATGACAATTCCTATCTCTATGCTTGGGTAAAAAAGAACCCTAATTACTCGGTTGGAATTAAAAACATTGGGCCTAATCAATTTATCTCACCCGCAGTTAAAAAAGGCAATAAGTCACTTTTAAACTGGACTAATAAAGAAATTACTAAATTAACTAAGAAAAAGTTCTTTATTGCTGATTATAATAAGGAATTAAAACCTTATTTTGGTAAAGAGGTTAAACCTAGCGATATTGTTTTAAATTAATCCAGCTGCTATAATAAATAAGTCTTGAAATTTACCTTTAAAGATGATAAGGTATTAAACGTTAATCGATTAATCTATGACTTGCAATAGGAGTCATGGCAAAGGAGTAATAAATTATGAAACAAGGTATTCATCCAGATTACCAACAAGTAGTCTTTATGGATTCAGCTACAGGTGCAAAATTTGTCGCTGGTTCAACTTTAACATCAAAAGAGACAGTAGATTACGAAGGTAAGACTTACCCATTAATCCGTGTTGAAATTACTTCAGATTCACACCCATTCTATACTGGCAAGCAAAAGTTTGCTCAAGCCGACGGTCGAATCGAAAAGTTCAACAAGAAATATGGCATGAACAACAAGTAATATCTTCAATCTGGTGGAAGGCAGCCCCATTGGGGCTGCTTTTTTATGTGAAACTTAATTGATATACTACTTTATTAAGGAGTATAATTACTTCTTTAGCAAAAAAATTCTTTTTTGGCTAGGAGAGACAAGATGAAAATGCAACTGGCAGAAATAGCCAAAGCAATTAATTCAAAGTGTGAGGGTAACGAGCAAACTGTTATTACTTCTGTTGCCTTTGATTCAAGAGAGATCGCTGCGGGTGGCTTGTTTGTACCGCTAAAAGGTGAACGGGATGGTCATGACTTTATTAATAGTGCTATCAGTAATGGTGCTAGTGCGACATTATGGCAAAAAGGTCATCCGAACAAGCCTGATAATATCGCTGTCTTAGAAGTAGAAGATCCTCTCAAGAGTATGCAGCAATTGGCACAGTACTATTTAAATAAGGTAAATCCTACTGTTGTTGGCATTACCGGTTCAAATGGTAAAACAACTACTAAAGATATGACAGCAGCAGTTTTAGCTAAAAGGTTCAATGTTCATAAAACTGACGCTAACTTCAACAATGAAATTGGCGTACCTATGACTATCTTAGATATGAAACCAAATACAGAAATTCTGGTTTTAGAAATGGGTATGGATCATGCTGGGCAATTACACCAATTGAGTGAATTGACTCACCCTGATGTCACTGTTATTACCATGATTGGTGAGGCTCACATTGAATTTCTTGGTTCACGTGCTGGAATTGCAGATGCTAAAATGGAAATTACGGATTTTTTACGTGAAGACGGCGAATTGATATATAACGGTGATGAACCGCTTTTACGTGAAAGAGCTGCTAAAATAAAACAAGCAAAAGTTACATTTGGTTTTGCAAAAAATGATACAGTTTATGCAACAGGTTATCGCAGCTATAAGCACCATGCTACTTTTACAGTCAATAACTCTGAACGTAAATTTTCCATTCCAATGATTGGTAAACATAATGTTTCTAACGCGCTGTCTGCTATTTGTGTCGGACGTCATTTTGGTGAAAGCGATGAAGAAATTGCTTGCGCTTTAGAAAAATTTACCCCGACCGCAAACAGAATGGAATGGGAAAAAGGCGATGTAGGTGAGGACATTATGAGTGATGTCTATAATTCCAATCCTACTGCCGTGCGTGCTGTGATAACCAGTTTTGGGCAGATTCAGGTTCCTGCTGGAAGCCATAGAATTGCCGTTTTGGGCGATATGCTGGAACTAGGGCCAAGATCAGCTGCACTTCATGCTGGGTTAGCAGATTGTTTAGACCCGCAGGTAATTAATGAAGTTTACCTGTTTGGTACAGAAATGAAACATCTGGCTGAAGCATTAAAAAGCAGTTACGATCCCGAAAATTTGCATTATTACACCCAAGACGAAATGCAACACATGATTGCAGATTTAAAAAATGATATTAAGCCAAACGACATAGTAGTCTTAAAAGGTTCGCACGGAATGCACCTTGAAAAAGTAGTTGAACGGCTTAGGTAAGGAGAATTTAGTGAAATTTTCAGAATTAGGTTTAAAAGATGAGCTTTTAAAAGCAATTAAGCGTTCAGGCTTTGAGGAAGCCACGCCAATACAGGAACAAACAATTCCTTTGGCTTTAGCTGGTAAGGACGTGATTGGTCAAGCTCAAACCGGTACCGGTAAAACAGCAGCTTTCGCATTGCCGATTTTGCAGAATTTGGATAAACATAATAAGGTAATCCAAGCATTAATTATTGAACCAACAAGGGAACTTGCTATTCAAACTCAGGAAGAACTTTTTAGACTGGGGCGCGATGAAAATGCGCGTGTACAGGTTGTATATGGCGGTGCCGATATTGGTCGCCAAATTCGCTCTTTGAAAAATCATGTGCCGGCTATTTTAGTAGGTACGCCGGGACGTTTGCTCGATCACTTAAAACGCAAGACTATTAATTTAGAAAATGTTAATACCATTGTTTTAGATGAAGCTGATGAAATGCTGGACATGGGTTTTATCCAAGACATTGAAAGTATTTTAAGTTACGTTAAAAATCGCAAACAAACCTTGTTGTTTAGTGCCACGATGCCTAAGCCGATTTTGAACATCAGTGAAAAGTTCATGAACAATCCTGAAATTGTGCGCATTAAAACTAAGGAATTAACTGCTGATTTAATAGACCAATATTTCGTCCGTGCTAAGGATGCAGAAAAATTCGATATAATGTGCCGGTTGATAGATGTTGAAAGTCCTGATTTGGCAGTAGTCTTTGTTAGGACTAAACGTAGAGTTGATGAAGTCACAAGAGGACTGCAAGCACGTGGCTATAATGCTGCCGGTATTCACGGTGATTTGTCACAGGCTCGTAGAATTACCGTATTAAAAAGATTTCGTGCCGGCAAGTTGGATATCCTAGTTGCTACAGATGTGGCTGCCCGGGGATTGGATATTTCTGGTGTGACCCATGTTTACAACTATGATATTCCTCAAGATCCTGATTCTTATGTTCACCGGATCGGTCGTACTGGACGTGCTGGTCAAAATGGTTGCTCAATTACTTTTGTTACACCAAATGAAATTGGCTACATGAGAACAATTGAACAGCTAACTAAGAAGAAAATGACACCGCTGCGTCCACCATCTGATGATCAAGCGTTGCGCGGTCAACTTAAAGTTGCAAAGTCCAAGATTGAAGATATCATGAAAGAGGACTTATCTAAATATACTGATGATGCGGACGAGTTATTAGAAAATTATTCTGCGGTTGATTTAGTTTCTGCTTTTCTTAAAAACTTGTCTAAGGATTCTTCCAGTGTTGAAGTTAAGATTAGTTCCGAAAAACCATTGCCGTATAAGGGCAATGGTCGTGGTGGCAGAGGCCGTGGTCGTTATAATCGTGGTAAGAATAGTCGCGGCGGTTATCGTGGCGGCAGTCGCAGCCGTGGAAGTTATCGCGGCGGACATTCAAGAAGATCCGGCAATGGTCATAATTTTGTGATTAAGAACAAAAAAGATTAACGATTTTACTAAAAAAGGGTTGCAACAATTTACAACTCTTTTTTAATATTATAAATTTCTATACTAAGAGGTAAATAAAATGATTGTTGGAGTCGGTATAGACGTTGTTGAAGTTGAACGGGTCAAAAAAATTGTCGCCAAAGGTGATAACTTCGCGCGCAAGGCGCTAACGCCAAAAGAATTTGCACAGTATGAGAAACTAGCAGGAAAACGAAAAGTTGAATATTTAGGTGGCCGTTTTTCCCTTAAAGAATCTTTTGTAAAAGCTTTAGGCATAGGTTTTGGTAAAGGTGTAGGCTTACAGGATATTGAAACCTTGTGGGATGAATTGGGGCACCCAGTTACAACATCTAGCAAATTTACCGGCAAGATTTTTCCAAGTATCAGCCACGATCGTCATGAAATAGTAACATTAATTGTGTTGGAGAAGTAAAAATGGTTCCAGGATTCCATAGACCAGCAGCTGTATATGTTGATTTAGCTGCAATTAGACAAAATATTGAACAAGAAATTAAGCACCTACAGCCTGGGCAGAAATTATTTGCCGTAGTAAAGGCTAATGCCTATGGTCATGGTGCAGTCAGAATTGCCCAAGAAGCTGTAAAAGCAGGAGCCAGCGGCTTTTGTGTTGCTATACTAGACGAAGCTTTAGAACTTAGGCGGGCAGGAATAATTGCACCAATTTTAGTATTAGGCGTGACCCAAGCTGACTATGCGGCTCTTGCTGCAGCTAACGGTATTTCTTTGACTGTTCCCAGTTTAAAATGGCTCAAAGACGCACAAACTAACCTTGCAGGAAATAATTTACAGTTAAAAATTCATCTGGCAGTTGATTCAGGCATGGGACGCATTGGTTTTAGCGAAGATAGTGAATTTAATGCAGCAAATGATTTTCTATTAAATAATCCCAATTTTGATGTTGAGGGGATGTTCACCCATTTTGCTTCAGCTGATAGTGCAGATGATACTTATTTTCAAGGTCAAGTTGACAGATTTACACACTTTAAAAAGTTACTTAAAGTAAAACCAAGATGGATTCACGTTGATAACACTGCTGCTAGTGTTTTTAATAAAAAAGTTCATAGCGATCTAGTACGCTTTGGCATTGGAATTTATGGTCTAAACCCTTCTTCAAACCCTACAAGTCCTGATTTACCAGTTCAAATCAAATTAAAGCCGGCACTGTCATTTGTGAGTGAATTAGTTCAGGTCCACACAATACATCAAGGGCAGGGCGTCGGCTATGGTTCAACTTACATCGCTGATAAGGATCAAATTATTGGCACGGTGCCAGTGGGCTATGCTGACGGCTTTATCCGTAAATTTCAAGGCTTCAAGATTAAAGTTGGTAACGAATTTTGTCCAATTGTTGGCAGGGTCTGCATGGATCAACTTATGGTGCTATTACCCTATGAAATGGCAGTAGGGACTAAAGTGGTTCTGATTTCTAATAATCCGGCAGCGCCTAATTCAATCAAAAAAGCTGCTGATTATGTTGACAGTATTCATTATGAAGTGGCTTGCCTACTTGATGACCGCTTGCCCCGCAAATATTATAATTAAAAAAAAACATTGCACTTCTTCTTGCAATGTTTTTTATGTCTTTAATTAGTTATTATCTAATTATTTTCGTCTTGGTTAACGTAAACGCCAGGATTTTCATCACTCATTAATGTCATTCCTGCTTGCAGATCTTCGATTTCAGCAACCACATAGCCTTTGCGCTCAAGTCTTTTAACGATTTCTTTTAGTGTGTCCTCGCCTACACCGGCAGGCAAAGTAAATAAAATGCGTCTGACAGAATTGTCACTTTTACTAGCTGTTGAAGCATCTAAACTCATAACACCGGCAATGGCAGAGAACTTACTAATGATTCTGGTCATTTTAGCTAAATTACCACGTGAATTATCAGTTAACACTGTTAAGACATAAGAACCGTTTTTAATGTTCCAAGCATCTGACAGCATATCAAGTAATCTTGAGTGAGTTAATATCCCATAAAACTTGTTTTCTTCATCTAAAACCGAAATGTAGGGCAAATCTTTAATTGTGAAGAAAACTTTAAAAAATGGCGAATTAACTTTTATTGTTTTGGTAGCATTTTTTAATAAATAAGTTACCGGCAAGTTCATGTCTTTACCCTGTGACTTATGGCGGTATATATGCATCTTGTAAATATTACCGCGGAAAATAGTACCAGTATCATCTAAAATTGGCACACATCTGAAGCCAGAATCCTCTAAAATTTTAAGTGCTTCTTCAAGAGTAGCGTGTTCGTTAACTGTAGTTAAATAATCTTTTTTAATAACTAAAGATTTGATAAGCATGAAACTGCCTCCGTAAAAAAATAAATCTCAATGATTATATCATAAAAAGAATAATGATTAAATAAAAATGAAAATAAAATCATCAATTAAATAAATTTTAGCACGTGCTACTTAATTTAAAAAGCTTATTTTATGCAATGAAATTAAAGTGTAATAGTCTTTGCCAAAATCAAGCGTTGTGATTGTGCTATCATTAAATACGACTAAAAATAAGGGGAATTTAGATGAAAATTATAGCAGGTCTGGGTAATCCAGGCAAAAAATATGACGGCACGAAACATAATACCGGTTTTATGGCTTTAAATTATTTTTTACAAAAAAATTCTTTAACTTTAGAACGGGAAAAGTTTGAAGGCAAATATACCAAGCAAAAAATTGCTGGCAATGATGTTATTTTGCTTGAGCCACAAACTTTTATGAACGATTCTGGTCGTTCGGTGGCGCAATTTGCCCGTTTCTTTAAAGTTAACCCGCAAGACATACTAATAATTCATGATGACATGGACATGCCTTTAAGTAAAATCCGTATCCGTGCAAATGGCAAGTCAGGCGGTCATAATGGTATTAAGAGTATTATTCGTGACTTAGGTACCAGTGATTTTAACCGCCTAAAAATTGGTATCAGACACCCAGATAACGTGACAGAAGCGAGTGTAGTTTCTTGGGTACTTTCACAGTTTAATACGGAACAACAAAAGTTAATGGATACTGCTTATGCCACAGCCAGTGAAGTTATTTCTGATTTCATAGCTGGAAGGAGCAGCCAATATTTGATGAATAAATACAATTAAAATGCGTTTAACAGAAATAATAGCCAAAGATCATGATCTGACAGATTTTATTAATAGAACTACTACAGTTAAAAATTCACTAATCACCGGTGCTAATGCCGGTGCTTTTGACATGCTCTTGTGCCAGATTGTAATGACACTGGCAAGACCGATAATTTTACTGGAAGAAAACGAGAATAAGGCTCAGAAAATCTATAGTGAATTAGTCCAGCTTTTGCCTGAAGAAAGCGTGCAGATTTTTCCAGTTGATGCTACAATTGCGACTCAAACTGCTGTTACCTCACCAGATGAGTTGAGCAGCCGTATTCAGGCTTTAAATTTTTTGCTTAGTGCAGAAAAGGGCGTGGTGGTCGCTACTCCCCAAGCTTTGCAATATAAATTATCTGCTCCAACAGACTACCAAGCAGCAAGACGTGAATTTAAGTCGGGAAAAGAATTCGATTTATCTGAATTAACAAGTTGGTTAGTCCAAGCGGGTTTTCGGCGAGAAAATTTGGTTGCCAAGCCAGGTGAATTCGCCTTACGAGGAGATATTTTGGATATTTATCCTCTTGATCGTGAAAGTCCCGTGAGAATAGAATTCTTTGGTGATGAAATTGACACTATCAAGGAATTTGACCTTGCCAGTCAAAGAAGCCAAAAACAAATTGACCACTTATTTGTATCTGCAGCTCAGGACCGCGTTTTTACTAAAAGCGACTTTGAGCGCGCTGCTAAGATGATCAGAAAAGCAGTGGCAGATGCTCCTGCACCTGAAAAAAATGTCAGTGAGCATTTTGCTGACGCTTTAGCTGAGTTAGATAATGGCTTTTTGCCCCAAAATTACGCTTTTTTAGTTGATTTTTTAATTGACAAGCCGCGCAGTTTACTTGACTACTTATCAAATACTGGTTTGGTAATGTTAGACGATTGGCCATTAATAAATCAAGCCGTTAAGACGGTGGATCAGCAGAATCAGGGCTTTATTGATGATGAATTAAAGACTGGTGCGATGATTCCCGGACAGAGTTTGAGAAGCGATTTTCACAAGGTCTGGGGCAAAGATGAGCATAATCATATCTACTTTTCATTATTTCAACGCAGTATCGGTAGAATAAAACTGGGTCAGTTGTTTGACTGGCAAACTAGAGAACCCGAACAGTTCTTCAGTCAAATGCCCCTGATTAAGTCTGAAATCGAATCATTTCAAAAAAAGGGTCAGACCGTTATTTTGCAAGCTGACAATAATAAAAGAGCTAAGCAAATCAGTCAAACAATGGCTGAATTTGGTATGGATATTCCAATAGTAAACCCTGGCGATTTAAGTGAAAAACAGACCCAAATTACAGTGGGCTTTTTTACTAGTGGTTTTACCTTACCTAATAATAATTTAGTTTATTTAACTGAACACGAGCTTTTTAATAAAGTAACTCATCACAATCGCAGAATTAGAACTTTAGAAAATGCGCAAAGATTGCGTAGTTATACGGAACTAAAGCCGGGAGATTACGTTGTTCATGTTAATCATGGTATTGGTCGCTTTGAAGGGATCAAGACTTTAGAAAATAACGGGGTCAAACGCGACTACATTACCATTACCTATCAACATGGCGATCAATTATTTGTTCCGGCTGACCAGTTGAAGTTGGTGCAAAAATATGTCGCTTCAGAAGGTAAAAGACCACACGTCAACAAACTCGGTGGCAGTGAATGGGCTAAGACTAAAAGTCGTGTACAGTCTAAAGTTGAAGATATTGCCGATGAATTAATTGATCTTTATGCTAAAAGAGAATCGGAAAAAGGGTTTGCCTTTTCAAAAGATGATGATTTACAGCGCCAATTTGAGGATGCTTTTCCTTATGTGGAAACGCCGGATCAGTTGCGGTCAATTAAAGAAATAAAACATGATATGGAGCAAGATAAACCCATGGACCGCTTACTAGTAGGGGATGTGGGTTTTGGCAAGACCGAAGTAGCGCTCAGGGCAGCTTTTAAAGCTATTGAAGATAATAAACAAGTAGCATTTTTGGTGCCTACTACTATTTTGGCGCAACAACATTATGAAACCATTCAGGACCGTTTTAAGAATTTTCCTGTTAATTATGCTGTCTTGTCCCGTTTTCAAACTCCAGCTGAAGCTAAAAAAATTACTGCAGGTTTAAAGACGGGTAAAATTGACTTAGTAGTTGGCACACACAGGTTATTGTCAAAAGATGTGCAATTCAAAGACTTGGGCTTGCTGATAGTTGACGAGGAGCAACGATTTGGGGTAAAGCATAAAGAAAGGCTAAAGGAATTAAAAGCTAATATTGATGTTCTTACATTGACCGCTACTCCAATTCCGCGGACTTTGCACATGTCTATGGTCGGTGTGCGCGACCTTTCAGTTATGGAGACGCCCCCTTCTAATAGGTACCCCATTCAAACTTATGTAATGGAGCAAATCCCAAGTGTTGTTAAAGATGCCTGCTTGCGGGAGATGGAACGCGGCGGTCAGGTGTTTTACCTGCATAATCGTGTGGGGGATATTGATGATGTGGTTACTGAACTAGAAAACTTAATTCCTACGGCAAGAATTGTCAGTGTGCATGGTCGGATGAGCAAGAACTTGATGGAAGATATTTTATATCGTTTCTTAAACCGTGAATTTGATATTTTAGTCACTACCACCATAATTGAAACAGGTATTGATATGCCCAACGTTAATACTATGATTGTTGAGAATGCTGATCATTATGGCTTGAGTCAACTCTACCAATTGCGTGGTCGGATTGGTCGCAGCGCCCGCTTAGCTTATGCTTATTTCTTATATCAACCTAACAAGGTGCTAACAGAAATTGGAGAAAAGCGTTTAGACGCAATACGTGATTTTACTGAACTGGGTTCCGGCTTTAAAATAGCGATGCGAGATTTAGCTATCCGCGGGGCCGGCAATATGTTAGGATCACAGCAACATGGCTTCATTGATAGTGTTGGTTACGACCTATATTCTCAAATGCTGGCTGATGCTATTAAAAATCGTAAGACTAAGAAGAAAGTCAAAAAGAGCAATACTGAAATTGATTTGGGTCTCGAAGCATATATTCCAGATAATTATATTGGTGACCAAGAGGAAAAAATTGAATTTTATAAGAAGATAAAATCCGCAAGTGCTGCTGACATAGTGCAAATTCAGGATGAATTGATTGATCGTTTTGGAAATTATCCAAAACCGGTTGAAAATTTATTGGCAATTTCCGCATTAAAATCCGAGGCTGATTTGGCCCAAGTACGCAATATTACTAAAATAAGTGCCAATCAGATAAAAATCGAATTTGCAAGAGCAGCTTCTGATGAACTAAAAGGACCAAATATTTTTAAAGCACTGGAACATGTTTCGTTTAAAGCTAAAATCAACCTGACTCCATCTAAGAGAATGGTTGTGCTGTTGGAATTGCCTACTAATATAAACAACCGGCAACTATTCAATAATTTAATTACTTTTATGACTGCAGCAAGTGATATTATTCAAAGATAAGGAGAAAATATGAGAATTGATAAATTTTTAAAAGTATCCCGCTTGGTTAAAAGACGACCGGTGGCTAAGGAAATGGCGGATCAAGGTCGAATTAAAGTGAATGACCACGTAGTCAAATCCAGTTATGACGTCAAGATTGGAGACATCATTGAAGTAGGTTATGGGTCAAAACAAGTTAAAGCTAAGGTTTGTGCTATTAAAGAAACAACCAAAAAAGCCGAAGCCAGTGAACTATACGAATTGCAAAATTAGTCTTTTCTTTAATGACATTTTTAGGTGGTCTTGCTATAATTAAAATAGTATTGTTTTGGTAATAGAGGTCGAAATTATGAACGGTCCGCGTATATATAATTCACTTAGCCCGGAAGAACAAATAGCACGACTAAGACGGAAACAGGAAAAAAGAGAAAAAGAAGTACACCGTGTGCGGCGTAATCGGATAATTGCAGCTTTTGTGGTGATTTTTGCCTTTTTAGGCGTGCAAATCGGTGTCACCCACGCACAAACTGACCGTATTAACGGGCAAGTAGAAGCTTCGAAAAAAACTCTTAAAAAAATAAATAATCAAAAGCAAACACTGATTGCTAAGAAAAATGATTTAAAGGATCCTGATTACGTGGCCAAGTTAGTTCGTTTTAAATTTCTTTATTCTAAACCTAACGAAACAATTTACAATTTACCTGAAGGAAAAAATAATAATTAATGAAATACCAAGTTGGTCAAAGACTTACAGGAACTATTAATAATATTAGTGATTTAGGCATTTTTGTTACGCTTCCACATCACGTTTCTGGATTGATTCACCATAGTGATTTTGGTAATGACTGGTTGCGCGAAAAAAATAATTTTAATATTGGTGAGCAAATTAGAGTGGTAATTATCCATAACTATAAAGGTAAAATAGCTCTCTCAAAAAAGCGGGTTAATGATCCAGAGATAATTGATCATACTAACCCTTTTTCTGACACAAAAAATGCAGATTTTGATTCGGTTCTATCTCAAACCATTAAAAATGCTAGGAGCGAAATTAAGAATTTAGAACATGAATTGATTAGTTATGCAGATAGATAATTTTTTTAAAAAGCACGCTTTAGCACTAACTGGTAAAACTTTAGTTGTTGCAGTAAGTGGTGGACCTGATTCCTTGGCGCTACTCGATTTACTATATGAACTAAAAAGCCGCTATCAATTTAAGTTGATAGCGGCTCATTTGGATCACAAATTAAGATCTGATTCTTTTAAAGAAGAAAACGTGATAGCTAAGTATAGCCAAGGTAGGGATATCAAGGTAGTAAATGGGTATTGGCCGCCAAAAGAACACCCTAATGTTGGCATTGAAGCCGCAGCGCGGAAATATCGTTACCATTTTTTAGTGCAAGTGCTGCAAGAAAATCACGGTGATTATTTACTGACTGCTCACCATGTGGATGATTTATTAGAAAACATTCTGCTGAAATTTATTCGCTCAGGAAATCCTGGTGAAATGAATAGTTTGCATGCGATTAGTTCAGTAAATGGTTTTACATTACTTAGACCACTTTTGACACAGAAAAAAGCTGATTTGCTTTTATACGATCAAAAAAAGGGAATACAGTATGTCATTGATCAAACAAATAATGATGATGACACGTTACGTAACAGGCTGCGACATCACGTGGTTCCGTTATTAAAACAAGAAAATCCTCAAATTACTGAGAATGCTATTAGGTTTAACGAGCAAGTTAGTTTGTTAACAAAATTAGCAAGTCAAAGTTTTGCACGAATTAAGCGGCCTGAAAAGTATTTAGGCTTTGCTTACCGTTTAAGAAAAGATGAACTTAAAGAATTAACGCAAGGCGAACAAGCAGCCTTTTGGCAGAATTTTATTTGGGAGACATGGCATCAGCGGGTAAATAAATATTTAGCTAATTATACTTTACTCAGCTATCAGGATTACTTTTATTTATTCAAAGATTTACCTACCTTATCAACCTCCAAAAAAGTCTATTTAGATCATGTATTCGCTTTTGGTCAGCGGCATTTTTTCCTTTCATTAACAGAACATTTATCGCATCGTTTAATAGGCAAATTTTTTGCGCCAGCAAGCGCGAATTTTAGTGTTGGATCCATTAAAACCGGAACAAAGTTATTATTAAAAAATGGCGACCATGTTAAAAGCAAGAAAAAATTTGCTGAAAGTGGCATCCCTAATATATTGCGCCCTTATTGCTTAACGATATATGATAATAACAATGTTTTTTTCGTAGAACAAACATACTGTTACCAAAAAATTGCTGCTAAACAAAAATGTTATTTTTTGTATGAGGACAATTAATAAGAAATTTTAAAATATTAGAGCATAAATAGAATTTGTGATAAACTTTTATTCGTATATCTCTAGAAACTTTGCGGAGGTTTTTTATGAAAAATAACCGGAATCGGCTGTTTTCAAACGGCTTGTTCTATATACTTGTTTTCCTTTTATTAATAGGAGCAATTAACTGGGCAGTTGGCGGATCAGATAATTCAGGCAGCAATGAAAATATTAGCTACTCCGAATTTGTCAAAGATTTGCGCGACGGAAAAGTTAAAAACTTTAATGTTCAGCCTGCTAATGGCGTATACAGCGTTTCAGGAACTTATAAGGAAGCACAAGAAAGTAAAGCACAGTCAAAAAATACATTTGACTTTTTTAACGGTAGTTCAGGTTCAAAAGTTACTCGCTTTTCAACCACGATGTTACAAAATGATTCAAGTGTGTCCAAAGTTCAGGACTTAGCGCAAAAAAATGACGCTAAGATGACTACTCAAGGTGAGTCGCAATCGGGCAACTGGATTTCTACACTTGTGATGTTTGTGCCAACCATCCTCTTTATCGTTATGATATGGATGATGTTCAGCCAAAGTAGTGGTGGACGTGGTGGTAACGGCGGCATTATGAACTTCGGTCGGTCACATGTGAAGCCCGAAGATCCTAAGAAAAACAAGGTACGGTTCTCTGATGTAGCCGGAGAAGAAGAAGAAAAGCAGGAATTAGTTGAAGTCGTTGAATTTTTAAAGAATCCGGCTAAATTTACTAAATTGGGTGCTAAAATTCCTTCCGGCGTTTTGCTTGAAGGTCCTCCGGGTACTGGTAAAACTTTACTAGCTCGTGCTGTAGCGGGTGAAGCAAACGTACCATTTTTCTCAATTTCAGGTTCTGATTTCGTGGAAATGTTTGTTGGTGTTGGTGCCAGTCGTGTACGTGACTTGTTTACTAATGCTAAAAAGAATGCACCCAGCATTATCTTCATTGACGAAATTGATGCTATCGGTAGAAGACGTGGTGGTAATGCCAGCGGTGGCGGCAACGATGAGCGTGAGCAAACTTTAAACCAATTACTGGTAGAGATGGATGGTTTCGAAGGTAATGAAGGTGTGATTGTTATTGCCGCTACTAACCGCTCTGATGTTTTGGATCCGGCACTTCTTCGTCCTGGTCGTTTTGACCGTAAAGTTTTAGTAGGTACACCAGATGTCCGCGGCCGTGAAGCAATTTTACGTGTTCATGCCAAAAACATGCCTTTAGCTGATGATGTCGATTTAAAAGAAATTGCAAGACAGACCCCTGGGTTTGTTGGGGCAGATTTGGCCAATTTACTTAATGAAGCGGCACTTCTTGCTGCCAGAAGAAACGGTAATGATATTACTGCGTCTGATTTGGATGAAGCTGAAGATCGTGTGATTGCTGGTCCTGCAAAGAGAAATAGCTTAATTTCTCAAAAGGAAAGACGTAGAGTAGCCTTTCACGAAGCCGGTCACTCTATTTGTGGTTTAGTTCTAAGTGATTCTCGAACAGTGCGCAAAGTTACGATCGTACCTCATGGCAGAACAGGTGGTTATAACTTGATGCTGCCAAAAGATGACCAGTTCTTGCTAACTAAGAAACAGTTGATGGAACAAATTGTTGGTCTAATGGGAGGACGTGCAGGAGAAGAAGTTGTAGTGGGTGACCAATCTACCGGAGCGTCTAACGACTTTGAACAAGCTACACAGATTGCTCATAGTATGGTTGTTAATTATGGTATGACGGATTCATTGGGAATGGTTGAACTTGAAAAAGAAGGCGAAACCAATCCATACGGCTTTAAGCCATATAGTGAAGCTACTTCTGCTAAGATTGACGAGGCTGTTAAGAAGTTACTTGATGAGGCCCATGCTAAAGCAGTTGAAATAGTTAAAAATAATCGGGAAAAACACCGGATTATTGCCGAGGCTTTACTGAAATATGAAACTTTAGATGAAAAGCAGATTATGTCTCTTTATACTACTGGCAAAATGCCTGAAAAAACAGAGCAGGAATATCCAAGCGAATCTAAGGCTTCCACTTATGAAGAAGCTAAAGCTGCTGCTGAAAAGAAAGAAAGTCAATCTCAGAAAAAGAACATAATCAATTCAGATGAGGCTCAAAAAGAAAGAGATACTTCATTAGAATCACCTAAACAAAAAAATGAAGAAGCGGAAGAAACCAATCCTGAAAATCCAGAAAGAGCTGAATTTCCAAAGGAAACGGATCTTACTACTGAAGAAAAAACTTCTGCTGAAAAGCAACTTGAACCTGAAAATAAGGATTTAGGGCAAGAGCACAATTCTGAAAATAACGAGGATCATTCACAAGGTGAAGATGATCACTCACAAGACTGATAAAATTAATAGAGCCTACTTCAGGCTCTATTTTTTTAGGAGAATGAAATGAACGATTATTTAGTTAAAGCAATAGATAAAACTAAAAATTTACGCTTATTAACAATTACAGCTACGAACTTGGTTCAAGAAGCACAAACTCGTCATGATACATGGTCAGCTTCTTCTGCCGTGCTCGGACGAACCTTAGTTGCAGGAATTTTACTGGCTGGAGCTGAATTGACTGACAAGGAAGAACTGACCGTCAGACTTTTGGGTGATGGTTCTGTTGGTCCAACAGTTGTAACCGCCAAGTCTGATTTAACGGTAAAGGGCTATATTAAGAATCCCCATATTGCATTACCCCCAAAGAAGAATGGTCATATTGATGTGAAAAAAGCTGTTGGCAAAGGTTGGCTTGAAGTTACTAAGGATTTAGGATTGAAGAAGCCGTATACAGGACAAGTGCCAATTGTATCTGGTGAAATCGCTGAAGATATTGCCTATTATTTAACAAAATCTGAACAAATTCCGTCTGCTGTCGGCTTATCAGTTTTTGTAAATCCTAATAATACAATAGGTGAAGCCGGTGGATTTATGTTGCAGGCATTGCCTGGAGCTTCCGATAGTTTAATTACTGAAACTATCAATCGTATCAATGATTTACCTGCTCTTTCGAGCGCCTTTTTAGATGGCTTAACTCCTGAAAAACTTGCAGCTATGATTTTGGGGGATGATTGTAAAATCTTGGAAAAAGATCAAGTTGCTTTTAAATGTGATTGCTCTAAAGAAAAATATGGTAATATTTTAGCAACTTTAAAGGACAGTCAGCTGAAAGCCATGATCAATGAAGACCATGGTGCTGAGTTGACATGCAACTTTTGCGGTAATAAATATCAATTTTCAGAAGAAGAATTAAAGGCAATTTTGTCCGCAAAATAAATGGTAAAGGACAGATAAATCTTGTTTTCTTTTGAGTGAAAAGGGAAAGTAAATTATGGCTTGGAAATATATACGAAAAATAATAACCAGAATTGGAATTGTCAAAGTTGCACTTTTTAGCGCATTTCTTTTTGCTGGTTATGTCGTGTATTTTGCCCAACCATATTTAATTACTAAATTATTTGAGCCAAAATTGAACCGTGATTTACAAATATTATTGGTATGCGCATTAGCTCTTTCGCTGATGATGGTGCCAATTATTAATAGCTGTAATAATTCGTTTATTCAGGCTGTTCGTAAATATTCAAAACAAATTTTGTGGGAGTCTGTGGTTAACAAACCTTTTAGATATTATTCAGACAAGCCGGTTGGTATGGTTCAAAGTTATATTAAAGATGTTTCGTTTGCCTGTCGCGAATTGGAACAAACCAGTTTGGCGGTTGTTGTGCAAATGACAGTAATGCTAATTATGTATTCAGTAACGCTCAGTTTGCAAAATTTGGTTGTCGGTATGTCATACTTGTTTTTCTTTTTAGGCTACATGATGGTCTCAGTTTGGATGGCCAAGCGAAATAGAAGTAACGTGGCAGCTTCACTAAAGAGTGCTTCTAAAGTCAATGAGTACATTATCGATTATTACCGTAACGTTGAAACGATTTTAGCAAGTGATTCTAAAAACTTTGAAGAGCACAATATGGCTGACATTTTAAATGAAGAACAAAAATCTTTTACCAATGTGCAAAAAATTACTAATATCGCCTCTTTGTTTCAGCAATTCTTAATTGTTGTTTTGTCGTGTATTATTGTGATTTTGGGACAAGTTTTGGCTGGAACAAAAGAAAACTTTTCACTTTCACTAGTTTTGGTTCTGTTATATTCTATTGTTAATTTGTCCGGTTTTGGTACCCAATATCTGGCTATTGAGGAGCTTTTAAATAGAATTCGGGCTGGATTAACTGAATTGGAATATGGAAAAGAAACACCTGCTCCTAATCTGCCTTTTAAACTTAATGGGACTAAGAACGCAATTTCTTTGAAATCAATCAGTTATGCTTATCAGAATAACCAACAAGTTTTTCACAACTTAGAGTTAGTTTTTCCAAAAAATAAGCTGACCGCTTTAGTAGGACCAAATGGTTCTGGTAAAAGTACACTATTAAAAATTTTGACGGGTTTTTATCAGCCACAGTCAGGACAAATTATTTTGCCTTTTGTTAGTCAACCAACTTTACTGTATTTGCCCCAAAGTGCGCAGCTATTTAATCGTTCGATTATAGAAAATATTTGTTATCCAAAACAACAAGTTACAACAGAACAGTTATTTACTTTAATTAAAGAAATTAACCTTGATACTTTGATTAAGTCTGCTGCTGATCTCACTGTCAAAACTCCGGGAGATTTCAAAAATAAGATTTCTGGTGGTGAAAAGCAAAAAATACTTTTTTTAAGAGCAATTGTCTCAAAACCACAAATATTGTTGTTGGATGAATTTACCAGTAATTTGGATGAGAAAACGATCATTCTTGTTTATCAGATGATAAGAAAGTATTTACCCTTGACTACTATTATTAGCGTGGTTCATCGCTATGACGAATTAAAATACTATGATGAGGTAGTTCAACTTGGTCAACCACATAATTTTAAAAATCAATTTTAATAATGAGCCTGCCCTATATTACTCATTTTTATTAGCTTTTCTTAGGAATTAGCCGATATGTCCGTACCAATTTTGCTATAATGAAGAAGTTGGATAAAGATTTAAGGAGAATATTAATGCTAAATGTATTTATTGTGCGTCATGGTCAAACAGATACTAATAAAGTGGCAGCTATTAATGGTTCTGGCACTGATTTGCCTTTAAATAAATTAGGAAAACAACAAGTTGAAACATTAAGAGATAGTTTTGATATTAACAAGATTGATTATATCTATGCCAGTCCACTGACTAGGGCTCGTCAGACTGCAGAAATTTTAGCTCAGGGTAAGCTTGAGGTTAATGTCGATGAGCGTCTAAAGGAAATATATTTTGGTAATTGGGACGGTCAAAGTATTGAAGAAATACAAGAAAAATATCCCCAAGCATTCGATGAACTAGGGTATTTTAAAGAAAATTATGTCGATTATTGTACTGGTGAAAGTTATCAGCACCTGGCAGATCGTTTAATGGATTTCTGGCATGAATTGGTTAATAATCATGAACATGAATCAGTTTTATTGGTTTGCCACGGTATTGCATCCCGGACTTTAGTGCAAACTTTACTAGGAATTCCCAGTATGACGGAGATCAGTTTGATTCAAAATGCAGCTGTCATTAATTTAACTGTAGACGATCAGACTAAAAAAGTATTTTTGCGGTATTATAACAGGATTGCGCCTGGGAAATTTTTTATTGAGGATAAACATGGAACTGCTTAATCAAATAGCCTTACCTTTTTATTATGAAAAGGACTGTTGATTTTGCATAAATGATCCTTTTTGTTAAGATATTAGGGTGTTTGAAAGGGTGATTAAGTGGATAATAGCTGGAAAATTCGCGATTTAACGATTGCTAATCGAGTTGTTGTGGCGCCAATGGCTGGTGTATCAAATTCTGCGTTTAGAATGATTTGTAAGGAATTTGGTGCTGGTCTAGTCGTATGTGAAATGATTTCAGATCACGGTATCATTTATCGTAATAAAAAAACCATGTCTATGATGAAGGTGGATCCGCGTGAGCACCCGATGAGTATTCAGATTTTTGGTGGTACTGAAGAAACTTTGCTTGAAGCAGCGCAATATATCGATCAGCATACCGCAGCCGATATAATTGATATTAATATGGGTTGTCCTGTTCCTAAGGTTACTAAAACAGATGCGGGTTCTAAATGGCTTTTGGATTCTAATAAAATTTACCAGATGGTACATAAAGTTGTCCAAAATGTTGAAAAACCTGTTTCTGTTAAAATGCGTATTGGATGGGATCGTAAACATATTTTTGCGGTGGAAAACGCTTTGGCGGCCCAAGAAGCTGGTGCCAGCATGATTGCAATGCATGGTAGAACGCGTAAGCAGATGTATATGGGAGAAGCCGATTGGGAAACACTTCATGATGTTGCTCAAGTTCTTGATATTCCATTTGTGGCAAACGGTGATATTACGACACCAGAATTAGCCAAAAAAGCTCTAGCTGAAATTGGCTCTACCGCTGTGATGGTAGGGCGTGCAGCATTAGGTAATCCTTGGATTATCAAAGATATGGTACACTACTTAGAAACTGGTGAAAGACTAAAACCGCAAACAGTACGAGAGAAAGTTGGCACAGCTAAGCATCAACTTAAAGGTTTAGTTGACTTAAAAGGGGAAAAAATTGCTGTTCCCGAGTTTAGGCAACAAGCTGCTTACTATTTAAAGGGAGTTCCCCGTTCGGCTCGTACTCGTGCTAAAATAAATGAGGTTTGGACAGCACAAGAAGTTTATGATTTGCTCGATAACTTCGTTGACGATTATGAAAAGCGGCAAAAACAAAGAGCTGCTAGAAGTGAAACTAATTAATAATGGAGGAATTGTAATTGGCTAAAAGTGAAATGAATGACCAATTAATCGTTCGGCGCCAAAAATTAGACGAATTACGTGAAAATGGCATCGAACCTTTTGGAATGAGAAAGTTTGATCGACAGGATTTAGCGCGGTCTTTGAATGAAAAGTATGCTGAAGATGACAAAGATGAACTAAACGCGGAACTACCTAAGACTAAAATAGCCGGGAGAATGTTAGCTAAAAGAGGCAAAGGTAAAGTTGGCTTCGCTGATTTATATGATCGTACCGGTAAAATTCAGATTTACGTTCGTAAGGATATTGTGGGTGAAGACAACTATAAGATCTTTAAAAAGTCTGATATCGGCGACTTTTTAGGTATTGATGGTGAAGTTATGAAAACTGACACGGGTGAACTAACCATTCGTGCAACTCACGTTACTTTCTTATCAAAAGCTTTGCGTCCTTTACCTGAAAAGTATCACGGCTTAAAAGATGTTGAACAAATTTATCGTCAACGGTACCTTGACTTGATTACTAACAGAGAAAGCTATGAACGTTTTGTTAATCGGACCAAAATTATTCAAGCTATTCGTGATTATCTCAACAGCAAGGACTTCTTAGAAGTTGAAACTCCCGTTTTACATAATATTCCTGGTGGTGCAGAGGCACGGCCATTTATTACTCATCACAATGCTTTAGACATTGACTTATACATGAGAATAGCTTTGGAATTGCCTTTAAAGCGTTTGATTGTCGGTGATATGGAAAGAGTTTACGAAATTGGTCGGGTATTCAGAAATGAAGGACTTGACACTCACCATAATCCTGAATTTACTGAACTCGAAACTTACTGTGCATACTGGGACTTCCATGATGTCATGGACGAAGCAGAAGGCATTATTCGCGCAGCTGCTAAAGTCGTATCTGATGATGGTAAAATTACTTATCAGGGGACTAACATTGATTTGGGCAAGCCATTCCGCCGCGTTCACATGGTTGATATGATTAAGGAAAAGACTGGCGTTGATTTCTGGCAAGAAATGAGTGTGGCAGAAGCTACCAAGATTGCAGAAGATCATGACATTAAAGTTGAAAGCTTCTGGAAAGTGGGTCACATTATCAATGCCTTCTTTGAGAAGTATTGTGAAGAAACAATTGTTGATCCAACTTTCGTTTACGGCCACCCAGTTGAGATTTCACCACTGGCTAAGAAAAATGCTGATGATCCAAGATTTACTGATCGTTTTGAAATTTACATTATGGGTGAAGAATATGGCAACGCCTTTTCCGAATTAAATGACCCTGATGACCAGCGCGAACGTTTTGAAGCGCAAATGGCAGAACGTGAAGCTGGAAACGATGAAGCTGATATGATTGATGAAGATTATCTGCGTGCTATGGAATATGGTATGCCGCCAACAGGTGGATTGGGTATCGGAATTGACCGTCTTGTAATGCTTTTGACTGATGCGCCTGCAATTAGGGATGTTTTACTTTTCCCAACAATGCGTCCTGAACGAATTGAAGATATTGAACGCGAAGTCGAAGAAGACATGAAGAAAAAGAATAATTAAAAATAAGACCATTAATTTGGTCTTATTTTTGTTTAAATTGAAAATCCCATGTATTTGTTATAGTCAACGATTTTTTCAAGCAACTTATCTTGAATAGGCTTATTACCAGAAAAATAAAAATACCAGTTTTGCAGCAACTTAAACCAGGAACTTAACCGATACCAACTAATACGATTGTTTTGGGTAAGCTGGTCATAAATTTGCTTGTTAAAGCAATTTACCAAAGAATTAAAGTCACTAGCTGATATTTTGCCAAAATAAACACCTTGAAAAAAGCAAATGCCAAACGTTGCTCCTCGTCGTCAACAAATGGCTTTTGCATATTTTGAAAAACTAACGGTATTATGGCAAATATATTAGCGATATTTTCTACTTCAAACAAGGGATGACTTAAAACTGATCCCAACAAATCGCTACCGTGTGCAATACTATGAGCCCAACCCTTTTGACTAACAAAACCGCGAAAGTCTTTTTCTTTTTTTAAATAGGCAATTCCCCAGTTAAAAATGGTTTTGCGGTTAGTCATATTTAAAAATGGCTGTTTTTGATCGTCATCAAGAATGAGGGAAGCAAGTAATGCGCTAAACGTTCTAAAAAAGATTAGTTCATTTTGTGGTTGCTCGATACCTTTAAATAAATTTCTTGAACTAATAAAAGTTGTCACAATTTTTTCTTTTTGCTCAGGTATAAATGAATTCTCAGTAAAACCCCGGGCAAAAAGAGTATAAACAACGTCATCCCGCAAGTAAGGATCCAAATTGCCAATATTTTGTAACATGAAGTCAATTTGATTATCCGTAAAACTTAGTTTACTGGACTCTAACTGAACCAGTTTTTCCAATTCTTCTGGCATTTTGTTTCCTTATGACTTTCTTCATCAATTGTTTTTTTATAATTTAATATCGACAAGTGTTCTTTGTAAAGAAAAATTGCAGCTAAAAAGCGCGAAATCTAAAAAAGTTTCGGGTATAAACTCTAAGCTGGCAAGCTTTCCCGTTAGAATGCTAATTTCAGCGATTTATTTTGGTAAAAAAGGTTGCAAATTGAAATTGGTTTGCTATAATAATATTTGTCTTGCGGAAGTAGTTCAGTGGTAGAACATCACCTTGCCATGGTGGGGGTCGCGGGTTCGAATCCCGTCTTCCGCTCTCAAGAAAAAGACTCACCGCTTTTGGTGAGTTTTTTTAATAAACGGGAAATAGCTCAGCTTGGTAGAGCGCTACGTTCGGGACGTAGAGGTCGCAGGTTCGAATCCTGTTTTCCCGATCATCGCTATCTCATGCTTGTAATTTTAAATTTGCAAGTATGAGATTTTTTTATACTTTACCAAGGCAATAACAAATATTTCTTAGTAATTTTAATTAACAATCGTTGTCATGAAAGAAAAGCCGGCTTTAAGGACTAAAAAAGCCAATTGAGTTTTAAAACTGAAAATAATATACTAATAAAAATAAATTATTAAAATCTGGTAATAGATTTTTTAGGAGAATTTTTAACTATGAGCCGCATAGAACAAAGCCTGATCTATGGCATTTCGTTTTTTATTTTTGGATTCTGTTATAGTCTATTTATTGATCAAAAAATTGTTTTTCCTAATAGAGTCGTCCAGGATTTAATTAGAATGATTGCTTATGTACTTTTTGCATTATTAGTTGGTAAAATCATCTCCCATTTTAAAACCAAATAGTCAAGTTACCGTGGTTCATTTTAGGAGCATACTAAATAAAGAAGAATGTTAATTCGCAAGAAGTGCTTGACTTTGATATAATGATTGCAAAGTTTTTTGACATGACACTTATATTTGGCCTCAAACAGAATATTTTACAAATTCTCAAAAAGGTTTATAGTGTATACACGTCATTTTTAAAGGTGGTGCTATGATGAAAAAATCTTATACGACTAGTGCAAACCAAGTATTAGAAATTGCACGAGAGCAAGCACAGAATTTTCATCATCGTTTGATTGGTACTGAACATGTACTGCTCGCGATGGTAATTGAATCTGATGGTGAAGCTGGCAAAAATTTGCGGGCTTGGGGTGCAACACCGAAGGCAATTCGTGAGGAAATTGAACGTTATACGGGATACGGCTCAGCTGGCAAAACCAGTTTTATGCAAATGTCTCCTCGTTTAAGTATGGTTTTAGCGTATGCTGGCACTTTGGCAGAACGTGAAGGCTCTTCTAAAATTAAAACTTGCCATATTCTATTGGGTTTGGTTTTAAATGAACAAATTCTGGCATCAGTTATTTTGCGTAACTTAAATATCGATCTTGATGGTTTACGTAATGATATTCTTCATAGTTTAGGTGAAGATGAGCAAGATATGGATGAAAACGAGCAAGACGATAATAGTTGGTCAAGCTTTAATGGTTCTGAAGAAAGCACGAACAGAAACTCAAGCACGCCCACTCTTGATCAAGTATCGGTTAACTTGAATGAACGTGCTGAAAACGGTGAAATTGATCCGGTTATTGGCCGCGATCGCGAAGTTGCCCGTGTAATCGAAATTCTATCTCGGCGTAACAAAAATAACCCAGTTTTAATTGGCGAACCGGGAGTTGGTAAGACAGCAGTGGCAGAAGCTATTGCGACTGCCATTGTCGCTAAAAAAGTGCCACATGATTTGCTCAAAAAACAGGTTATTTCACTTGATTTAGGTGGTCTGGTTGCCGGCACCAAATACCGCGGTGAATTTGAAGATCGAATGAAGAAGATCATTAAGGAAATTACTGTCAACGGCAATATCATACTATTTGTAGATGAAATGCATACCCTTATTGGTGCAGGTGGAGCTGAAGGTTCAATTGATGCAGCCAACATTTTGAAACCATCCCTAGCTCGAGGTGATATTCAAATGATTGGTGCTACCACTTTTGATGAATATCAAAAATATGTTGAAAAAGATCAGGCTTTGGCACGTCGTTTCCAAATTGTCAGGTTAAATGAACCTTCTAGAAGTGAAACTTTGGCAATCTTAAACGGATTAAAGCCTAAATACGAAAAGTTCCATCATGTTAAAATTTCAACTTCAGCTTTGGAAAATGCAGTTGATCTTTCTAGTCGCTACATTTCAGATAGGTATTTACCTGATAAAGCTATTGACTTGATTGATGAGGCTAGTGCGGCGGTTAAGATTAAGTCTGGTAAAGGTTCAAATAATCAGTTATTGCAGATAAATGATCAAATTGAAAAAGTAATCAGTGAGAAAAATCGTGCTGCCGTTAACCAGAACTTTGCCAAAGCTGCTCAGCTGCAAGAAAGACAAAACAGCTTGCAGAGAAGACAAGATGAGCTAACTGCTAAACTTGATCAGGCAACTAGCAAGGATGCTGTGGTTCAGCCTGAAGATGTAGCTAAAGTAGTTTCTAACTGGACGGGCGTTCCGGTTACACAAATGAATAGAGACGAAACTAAACAGCTGGCCAACCTTGAAACTGATTTACATAAACGCATAATTGGTCAAGATAAAGCAGTTACTGCCGTTAGCCGGGCAGTGCGCCGCAGCCGCAGCGGTATTAAAGATGAAAATCGACCAATCGGTTCATTCTTATTCTTGGGGCCAACGGGTGTTGGTAAAACTGAATTGGCAAAAGCTATTGCTGCCGCTATCTTTGGTTCGGAAAACAATTTAATCAGAATTGATATGTCTGAATATATGGATCAGATTGCCAATAGTAAATTGATTGGCTCGGCACCAGGATATGTTGGCTATGATGAAGGTGGTCAATTAACTGAACAAGTTCGCCGCCACCCATACTCAGTTGTATTATTGGATGAAGTTGAAAAAGCCCATCCAGACGTATTTAACTTATTGCTGCAAGTTCTTGAAGATGGTTTCTTAACAGATTCAAAGGGCCGCAAAGTAGACTTTAAAAACACTATTATTATCATGACTTCCAACTTAGGCTCACGTTCATTGTTTGAGACACAAGCTGTTGGTTTTAATGCCGATAATACCAGTCAGGTTAAAATGCGTCAGGATCGAGTACGGCAGGCTTTAAAACAATTCTTTAGACCGGAATTTCTTAACAGAATTGATGAGACAATTATTTTTGATGAGCTCAATCAAAAACAATTGCGTCAGATTGTAACGCTCTTAACGCGCAGATTAATCAATCGTTTGCACAAGCAAGGCGTACAGCTAAAGATTTCCCGTGCTGCTTTAGATAAGATTGCTAAAGATGGATATAATCCTGAGATGGGGGCTCGTCCACTGCGTCGTGCAATTCAAAAAGATATCGAAGATGAGATTGCTTCTATGCTTATTAAGGGTGATCTTCAAGCAGGAGACACATTAAAGATTGGTTGCAGTCGCAATCATTTGAAATTTGATGTAATTAAAGAAGATAAAAATAATTTAGTAGGCGCAAAGTAAAATAATTGACACACTACTAATAGTTTGCTATAGTAGTGCGTGATAAAAAAGCTGATTTTCAGGATTTTGCTGATCTATTGTCCAGCAAAATAATAAAGGACAAAAACGACGATTGTTGTTTTTGTCTTTTTTATGCATAAAATTCCGGCTTTTTGAATTTGTAATCAAAATGTAATATTAGCTTTCTCTGACAGAAAGGGTGTTTTCTCCTTGTTAAACGGACACGTAGTGAATTTTGGCAAACATCGGACAAGACGCAGTTTTTCCCGCATTAAAGAAGTGTTGGACCTGCCTAACTTGACAGATGTGCAGACCGAATCATACCAATGGTTTTTGGATGAGGGTATTAAAGATGTCTTTGACGATATCATGCCAATTAGTGACTTTTCAGGTAAGCTTTCCCTCGAATATTTAGGTTATAAGCTGCAAAAACCTAAATATACCGTTGATGAAGCACGTGATCACGATGCGACTTATGCCGCACCAATGCACGTAACTTTAAAATTAACTAATCAAAAAACCGGTGAAATTAAAACCCAAGATGTTTTCTTTGGTGATTTACCGTTAATGACCGAATCTGGTTCATTTATTATCAATGGTGCCGAAAGAGTTATCGTTTCTCAGTTAGTTAGATCACCTAGTGTTTATTATTCGGGTGATTATGACAAGAATGGCCGCCAGATTTTTGGTACTACGGTAATTCCTAACCGTGGTGCTTGGCTTGAATATGAAACTGATGCTAAAAATGTATCTTATGTGCGTGTTGACCGTACCCGTAAGCTTCCTCTGACTGTTTTAGTCAGAGCTCTTGGTATCGGCTCAGATGATGAAATTTTAGATGTTTTTGGTCAAAGTGATACATTGCAATTTACTTTGGATAAAGACGTCCATAAGAATCCGGCTGATTCTCGTGTAGCTGAAGCATTAAAGGATATTTATGAACGTTTACGTCCGGGTGAGCCAAAAACGACTGATTCTTCACGTTCACTTCTTTATGCACGTTTCTTTGACCCACGTCGCTATGATTTAGCGCCTGTTGGTCGTTATAAAGTTAACAAGAAATTATCATTAAAGAGCCGCTTATATGGTCAGACTTTAGCAGAAACTTTAGCAGATCCGGATACAGGCGAGATTATTGCTAAAAAGGGTACTGTTGTTACCCACGAAGTAATGGACTCTTTAGAAAAATACCTTGATCGTGATGACTTTAAGATGGTGACCTATCAGCCATCTAAAGAGGGCGTTTTACCTGATCCTATTAATGTGCAGGAAATTAAGGTTTACTCAAAAGTTAACCCAGAGCGTGTTGTCAAGATAATTTCTAACGGTCACATTGACAAGAAAGTTAAGTATCTGACACCTGCTGATGTTTTAGCATCAATTAACTATTTCTTCTTATTGCAAGATGAAATTGGGAATACTGATGATATTGATCACTTGGGTAATCGCCGCATTCGTCGTGTTGGGGAATTACTGCAAAACCAATTTAGAATTGGTTTGGCGCGCATGGAACGTGTTGTAAGGGAAAGAATGTCAATTCAAGACCCTTCAACTGTGACACCGCAGCAATTAATTAACATCAGACCAATTGTAGCCAGCATCAAAGAATTCTTTGGTTCATCACAATTGTCACAGTTTATGGATCAACATAACCCGTTGGGTGAGCTAACTCACAAGCGTCGTATGTCAGCTTTGGGGCCTGGTGGTTTAACTCGTGACCGTGCCGGTTATGAAGTGCGTGACGTTCACTATACTCAATACGGCCGTTTGTGCCCGATTGAAACTCCTGAAGGTCCTAACATTGGTTTAATTAACTCTTTGGCTACTTATGCGATTATCAATAAGTACGGTTTTATTGAAACCCCTTATCGTCGCGTTTCTTGGACTACTCATAAGGTTACTGACAAAATTGATTACCTGACTGCTGATGTTGAGGATAATTATATTATTGCGGGTGCTAATACCCCTCTTAATCCAGATGGCTCCTTTAAGGATGATCTGGTTTTAGCAAGACACAAGGAAGATAACGTCGAAGTTAGTCCAGATAAAATTGATTACATGGACGTTATTCCTAAGCAGGTTGTTTCTGTTGCTTCAGCATGTATTCCATTTTTGGAAAACGATGACTCTAACCGTGCTTTGATGGGTGCTAACCAGCAAAGACAAGCTGCACCTTTAATTAATCCTCATAGCTGCCTTGTAGGTACGGGAATGGAATACCGCGCAGCTCATGATTCAGGTGCCGCAGTTTTAGCTAAAGCAGCTGGTAAAGTTGAATATGTTGATGCCAATACAATTAGAGTAAGACGTGCTGACAGTACCTTGGATAAATATGTCCTTGAAAAGTATCGTCGCTCAAATAACTCTAAATCATATAACCAAACGCCAAACGTTAAGCTAGGTGATCAGGTTGAAAAGGGCGAGGTCATCGCTAATGGTCCGACAATGGATCACGGCGAACTGGCTTTAGGTCAAAACCCTGTAATCGCCTTTATGACTTGGAACATGTATAACTATGAAGATGCTATCATGCTTTCTGAACGTCTGGTTAAGGATGATGTCTATACTTCAATCAGTATTGAAGACTATGAATCTGAAGCTCGTGATACTAAGCTTGGCCCGGAAGAAATTACTCGTGAACTACCTAATGTGGGTGAAGATGCTTTAAAAGATCTTGATGGTCAAGGTATCGTTCGTGTTGGTGCCGAAGTTCATGACGGAGATATTTTGGTTGGTAAAGTAACACCTAAAGGAGTTACTGAATTATCAGCTGAAGAAAGACTTCTCCACGCTATTTTTGGTGAAAAGGCGCGTGAAGTACGTGATACTTCATTACGTGTTCCTCATGGCGGTGGCGGAATTGTCCGCGATGTCAAAGTTTATACCCGTGAAAATGGCGATGAACTTTCTCCTGGAGTTAATACCTTAGTCCGCGTTTATATCGCACAAAAGAGAAAGATTCAAGTCGGAGATAAGATGTCCGGTCGTCACGGTAACAAGGGTACTGTTGCTGCAGTTGTTCCTGAAGAAGATATGCCATACTTACCAGATGGTACACCAGTAGATATTTGTTTAAACCCAATGGGTGTCCCTTCACGTATGAATATTGGACAGCTTTTGGAATTACACTTAGGTCGTGCCGCAGCTAATTTAGGTATTCATGTGGCAACACCAGTATTTGATGGTGCCAATGAAGATGATGTTTGGGACACAGTTCATAAAGCTGGTATTGATAAAGATGGTAAAACCGTTCTTTACGATGGCCGCACAGGTGAACCATTCCATAACCGTGTTTCAGTTGGTATCATGCATTATCTGAAATTGACTCACATGGTTGATGATAAGATTCACGCACGTTCAATTGGGCCTTACTCTTTAGTAACGCAACAACCTCTTGGTGGTAAAGCACAGTTTGGTGGTCAGCGTTTCGGTGAAATGGAAGTTTGGGCTCTTGAAGCTTACGGTGCAGCATATACTTTACAAGAAATATTGACTTACAAGTCAGATGATGTTGTTGGTCGTGTTAAAGCTTATGAAGCAATTGTTAAGGGTGAAAGAATTCCAAAACCGGGTGTTCCGGAATCATTCCGCGTTCTTGTTAAGGAACTGCAATCTCTTGGTTTAGATATTCGTGTTCTTGACATGAATCATAAGGAAATTGAACTTCGTGATATGGATGATGATTCAAATGAACATTTGAATATTGATACCTTATCGAAGATGGCTGAAGAACAACAAAAGAAGAAGTTAGCCGAAGAAACCGCAAATTCTGAGGATGAAGAAGCAGAGCCAGAAGAAACTAATGCTCCTGTAGATCAATCCGATGATGATAACAAGATTTCTCAATAAGTAGGAGGTTAAAC
The DNA here is from genome assembly GCF_016100925.1 of Lactobacillus sp. W8093. NCBI lineage: Bacteria > Bacillati > Bacillota > Bacilli > Lactobacillales > Lactobacillaceae > Lactobacillus > Lactobacillus sp. W8093. Next base: position 39,903 of record NZ_JACFRL010000005.1, read on the forward strand.
TTTTGATCGACGTAAATAAATTTGAAAGCATGCAGATTGGCCTTGCATCTCCGAATAAAATTCGCAGCTGGTCATACGGTGAAGTTAAAAAGCCTGAGACTATTAATTACCGTACGTTAAAGCCGGAAAAAGATGGTCTGTTTGATGAACGCATTTTTGGGCCAACAAAGGACTGGTCATGTGCATGTGGTAAATACAAAGGTGTGAGATACCGCGGCATTGTTTGTGACCGCTGTGGTGTTGAAGTTACCTCCTCTAAAGTCAGAAGAGAACGCATGGGTCATATTGAATTGGCTGCGCCAGTTACTCACATTTGGTACTTCAAAGGGATTCCTTCAAGAATGGGACTCATTTTGGATATTTCTCCCAGACTCCTTGAAGAAGTTATCTACTTTGCTGCGTACATCGTAATTGATCCTGGCGATACTGACCTCGAGTTTAAACAGCTTTTAACCGAAGCTGAATATCGTGAACAAAAGGCAAAATACGGCAATCGTTTTATTGCTAAAATGGGTGCCGAAGCAATTCGCGATTTACTGCAAAAAGTAGATTTAAATAAAGAAGTTGCCAGTTTAAAGAAAGAATTGGAAACTGCTACTGGTCAAAAACGGACACGTGCAATAAGAAGACTCGACATTTTAGATGCATTTAAAGATTCTGGTAACAAGCCAGAATGGATGGTTATTGATGCAGTACCTGTTATTCCACCAGACTTGCGCCCGATGGTTCAACTTGAAGGTGGACGGTTTGCGACCTCTGACCTCAACGATTTATACAGAAGAGTCATTAACCGTAACAATCGTTTAAAGAGACTGTTAGATTTAAATGCACCAAATATCATTGTGCAAAACGAAAAACGAATGCTGCAAGAAGCAGTTGATGCGCTAATTGATAACGGTCGTCGTGGTCGTTCAGTTGTGGGCCCGGGCAACAGACCACTTAAATCACTTTCACACATGCTTAAGGGTAAGCAAGGTCGCTTCCGTCAAAACTTACTAGGTAAGCGTGTTGATTACTCAGGTCGTTCTGTTATCGATGTTTCACCAAAATTGAAATTTTATCAATGTGGTGTGCCTAGACCAATGGCTTTAGAGTTATTTAAACCATTTGTAATGCACGAATTGGTTCAGCGTAAGATTGCCACTAATATTAAGAGTGCCAAGCGTAAGATTGATCGTGAAGATGATGATGTCTGGGATGTACTAGAAGATGTAATCAAGGAAAGAACGGTATTATTAAACCGTGCTCCTACATTGCACCGTTTGAGTATTCAGGCTTTTGAGCCGGTATTAGTACCTGGAAAATCAATTCGTTTGCACCCACTTGCTTGTGAAGCCTACAATGCCGACTTCGATGGTGACCAGATGGCTATTCACGTGCCGCTTTCTGACGAAGCTGTTGCAGAATCACGTATGTTAATGCTGGCAGCTCATCATATTCTTGCTCCTAAGGACGGTAAACCTATTGTTACTCCTTCTCAGGATATAGTTTTGGGTAACTACTGGTTGACCCAAGCTGAAAAGGGTCGTGAAGGTGAAGGTATGATTTTCAATTCACCGGACGAAGCTACTGTAGCTTATACCAACGGTGATATTCACTATCACACTATCATTGGGATGTCTGCCGATTCAATGCCAAAGAAAGCATGGCCTAAGGGTTATGAGCATGGTATTTTCATCACAACGTATGGACGTATTATTTTTAACCAAATCTTCCCTGAAGATTACTTCTACGTTAACGAGCCTACAGAAGAAAATTTGAATAATCCACTTGCTGCTAAGTATTTCTTGGAACCAGGTGAGGATATTCATGAAAAGATTGACACCGTAGCTGGTGATCTAATTTCAACTCCGTTTAAGAAATCATTCTTATCTGATTCTATTGCTACTATTTACAAGTATTACAAAGTTCAGAGAACTTCCGAATATCTTGATGATTTGAAGACCTTGGGCTATACCAGTTCAACAACTTCAGGAATTACTATTGGTATGACTGATGTTCCTGAAATTCAGGATAAAGATGAAAAGGTAGCAAAAGCGCACAAGCAGGTTGACGTTGTTTCTAAGCAATTTAGACGAGGATTGATCACTGAGCAAGAACGTCATGACAGAGTAATTAGTATTTGGAATGATTGTAAGGATCAGGTACAAAACGAAATTGCTCAGATTTATGATCCACGTAATCCTATTACCATCATGGCCGACTCTGGTGCCCGTGGTAACATTTCTAACTTTACCCAGCTTGCAGGTATGCGTGGCTTAATGGCGACTCCAAACGGTGGATTGTTCGAAATCCCAGTTACTTCCAACTTCAAGGAAGGATTATCTGTACTGGAATTATTCATGTCCACTCACGGTGCTCGTAAGGGAATGACTGATACTGCTTTGAAGACGGCTCAATCTGGCTACTTAACCCGTCGTTTGGTTGACGTTGCCCAAGACGTTATTATCCGTGATGATGATTGTGGTACCGACCGTGGTATTGACGTTCATGCAATCATGGAAGGTGACGAATTAATTGAGCCACTTTATGACCGTCTATTAGGTCGCTTTACAGCAGAAACTGTTAAGAATCCAAAGACCGGTGAAGCTATTGTTGGCCGTAACGTTATGATGGACGAGAATTTGGCACACCAAATTTGTGATGCTGGTGTAACTAATGTCAAGATAAGATCTATTTTAACTTGTGATACGCCACACGGTGTCTGCCGTAAATGTTATGGTATGAACTTAGCTACTGGTGAGGAAGTTGAAGTTGGTGAAGCAGTTGGTACAGTTGCTGCTCAATCAATTGGTGAGCCTGGAACACAGCTTACTTTACGTACTTTCCACAACGGTGGTGTTGCCGGCGCTGAAGATATCACACAAGGTCTTCCTCGTGTGCAAGAATTATTTGAAGCACGTAATCCTAAAGGTCGTGCAGTAATTTCAGAAGTCGACGGAGTGATTGATTCAATTCAAGAAAACCCTGCAGAACATACTCGTGAAATTACTGTTAAAGGTAGAATTGATACCAGAAGTTATAGCGTACCTTATACAGCATCTGTAGCAGTAGCTGAAGGTGATGAGGTCAGTCGTGGTGACAAATTGACTCTGGGTTCAATTGATCCTAAGGAGTTAATCCAAGTTACTGATACTTTAACTACTGAAGAATATATTCTAGTAGAAGTTCAAAAAGCTTATAGAATGCAAGGTGTTGATATTTCTGATAAGCACGTCGAGGTTCTAACCAGACAAATGCTGCAAAAAGTCCGCGTCCTTGATCCTGGTGAAACTGATCTTTTACCTGGTGAAATTATGGATATTGGTCAATTTAAAGACCGCAACACATCTGTAATTATTTCTGGTGGCATCCCTGCCACTGCGCAAAGCGTAATTTTGGGTATCACTAAGGCAGCTCTTGAAACTAATAGTTTCTTATCTGCTGCTTCCTTCCAAGAAACTACTCGTGTTCTGACAGATGCTTCTATTAGAGGCAAGAATGATCCGCTACTTGGATTAAAGGAAAATGTTATTATTGGTAAGATTATTCCAGCTGGTACAGGTCTTCCGATTTATCGTGATATGGAACCTGAGTCAGATGTCAAGAAACCTAAATCTGTTTATTCAATTGCTGATATTGAAAAAAAGATGAAGGAAGCTGACCAAGCTAAGGAATCATAAAATAATTTAAATAAAAACTGCCCTGTTAAGTAACTATTAACAGGGCAGTTTTTTTATCTAATCTTTCCAAAAAAAGCTGAAGCATCCAATAGATTGATACTACCTAAAAAAGAAAATTAAGTAACTGACTTTAAGCATTTTTATTAAAAAAATACTGCTGGCTTGCCAGTGATAATAGTATGGGCGTATTTTTTTAGCTGCTTAGTAATTGAATCGTCAATCCTAAAAAGATAAACGGGACAAAAGCAATTGGCTCGCTTTCTCTTACGTCGGTTAAGATAAAGTTAATTAGCATTAATACTGAGGCTAATAAAAGTGTAAAATTGGCAAATTCAGGTTGGAAATAAAAAGAGAGAATTAGGTAGATTAGTAAATCGCCGCTACCCAGTTTTTGCTGATATATTTCGTAGACAAAAAGGATTAAAATGGGTAATAACTGAAAATAATTAACAATAGTGTATTGCGGCACGGTTTTACTACCTTGAAGTAAAGCCAAGATCAATGCGGGCAGAATTAGTATCACGTCAAATGACTGCTTTCGATAATCGCTAATAGCAGCCAGTAACAGACAAAAAATCACAACTGCTGTAAGAATATTGTTCTTATCGGCGAAGTTGATAGTACAATAGGCGCTGCCACCGATAAATTCAATTACCCAGTATTCAATTGGAATTGCAGAATGACAATAACGACAACGTCCTTTTAAAAATAAATAGGAAATTAACGGAATTTCATCAAGCAAGCTTAACTCACAGCCGCAATAGTTGCATTTGGAGCGTGAAAAGATAAAATCCTCTTTGCCAAGACGGTCTACAACAACACACGCATGTGAAGCTAAACAAGTTCCTATTAAAAAATTACAGATATTAAAAAGCCAGTCCATTTTTGCCTCCTATATACAAGTACGCAATATTGGTCTTTTTTCATGAGAAAAAATGATTTGCAATTTTTTGATAAAGGAGTACAATATTCTTTGTGTATTTTGAAGAATTCTCTGGGAGTTAAAAAAGAAACTCCTGGGTGTGTGAACAAAATAATCATTTTTTAGGAGGAAAATTTAATGCCAACCATTAACCAATTGGTAAGAAAAGGCCGTCATTCAAAGACGACAAAATCAAAATCACCAGCTTTAAGCTACGGTTACAACAGTATGAAAAAGGAGCTTATAGCAAATCCTGCTCCTCAAATGCGTGGAGTAGCAACTCGTGTGGGCACTATGACACCAAAGAAGCCAAACTCAGCTTTACGTAAGTATGCTCGTGTACGTCTTTCAAACTTAATTGAAGTTACTGCATACATCCCAGGCGAAGGCCACAACTTGCAGGAACACTCCGTTGTCTTAATCCGTGGTGGTCGTGTTAAGGACCTTCCTGGTGTTCGTTACCATATTATTCGTGGTGCTCTTGATACTGCCGGTGTTGACGGCAGAAAGCAAGGTCGCTCTAAGTACGGTGCCAAGAAAGATTAAGGAGGAGTTAAATAATGCCTAGAAAAGGACACGTAGCTAAAAGAGATATTTTAGCAGATCCAGTATACAATTCAAAGCTTGTAACTAAGTTAATCAACCACTTGATGATTGATGGTAAAAGAGCTAAGGCATCTTCAATCCTATATGATGCTTTTGACATTGTTAAAGAAAAGACTGGCAAAGAGCCACTTGATGTTTTTGAAGAAGCAATGAACAACATTATGCCAGTTTTGGAAGTTAGAGCACGCCGTATTGGTGGTTCAAACTACCAAATTCCAGTTGAGGTTCGCCCAGAAAGAAAAACCACTTTAGGGTTAAGATGGTTAGTTTCATACGCTCGTTTACGTAATGAACATACTATGGATGAACGCTTAGCTAATGAAATTATTGATGCCTCAAACAACACTGGTTCAGCAGTTAAGAAGCGTGAAGATGTTCACCGTATGGCTGAAGCCAACCGTGCATTTGCACATTATCGTTTCTAATTTTTAAGGAGAGGAAAAATCTATGGCTAATAAGCGTGAATTTCCATTAGAAAAAACACGTAATATTGGTATTATGGCCCACATTGATGCGGGTAAAACTACCACAACAGAGCGTATTCTTTATTACACTGGAAAAATCCATAAAATTGGTGAAACCCATGAGGGTGACTCACAAATGGACTGGATGGATGAAGAAAAAGAACGTGGTATCACCATTACTTCTGCAGCTACTACTGCACAATGGCATGACTACAGAATAAACATTATTGATACTCCAGGACACGTTGACTTCACTATTGAAGTTGAACGTTCACTTCGGGTACTTGATGGGGCTGTTACTGTTCTTGATGCTCAGGCTGGTGTTGAACCTCAAACTGAAAACGTTTGGCGCCAAGCTGAAACTTACGGTGTTCCTCGAATTGTTTTTGTAAACAAGATGGACAAGATTGGTGCGGATTTTGACAAATCTGTTACTTCTTTGCATGAACGTTTAAACGCCAATGCTTTGGCTGTCCAAATGCCAATCGGCTCTGCCGAAAGCTTTGAAGGAGTTATTGACTTACTCAATATGGTAGCCGATGTTTATGATGAAGATAAACTTGGCTCTAAATGGGATACTATTCCAGTTCCAGACGAATACAAAGAAGAAGCTGAAAAGCGTCGCGCTGAATTAATTGAACAAGTAGCTGATGTTGATGATGACATCATGGAAAAATACCTTAACGGTGATGAAATTTCCGTTGATGAATTAAAGGCTGCTATTCGTAAAGCTACACTGGAATTGAAGGTTTTCCCAGTATTTGCCGGTTCAGCATTCAAGAACAAGGGTGTACAAATGATGCTTGATGGTGTTGTTGACTACTTGCCATCACCATTAGATGTTAAGCCTTATGTTGCTCATGATCCAAAGACTGGCGAAGAAGTTGAATTAGTAGCAGGGGATGACAAACCATTCTCAGCTTTAGCATTTAAGATTGCTACTGACCCATTTGTTGGTCGTTTGACTTATATTCGTGTTTATACTGGTTCCCTAGAATCAGGTTCATACGTTTTGAACGCTTCCAAGAACAGCCGTGAACGTGTTGGTCGTTTATTGCAAATGCACGCTAACTCCAGAAGTGAGATTCCTGAAGTCTTTTCTGGTGATATTGCGGGTGCCATTGGTTTAAAGAACACCACAACTGGTGATTCTTTGACTGATCCTGATCATGCCTTAATTTTGGAAAGTTTGGAAGTTCCAGATCCAGTTATTCAAGTTTCAATTGAGCCAGAATCAAAAGCTGACCGTGACAAACTTGATGTTGCTTTGCAAAAATTGACTGAAGAGGACCCAACTTTTAGAGCAGAAACAAACGCTGAAACCGGTCAAACTTTGATTTCCGGAATGGGTGAATTACACCTGCAAATCATGGTTGAACGTATGAAGCGTGAGTTCCACGTTGAAGCTAAAATTGGTGAACCGCAAGTTGCTTACCGTGAAACCTTCACTAAGCCTGCTAAAGCACAAGGTAAATTCGTGCGTCAATCAGGTGGTAAAGGTCAATATGGTGACGTTTGGATTGAATTTACACCAAATGAAAGAGGAAAAGGTTACGAATTTGAAGATGCCATTGTTGGTGGTGTCGTACCTCGTGAATTTATCCCTGCTGTAGATGCTGGTTTGCAAGAGTCAATGAAGAACGGTATTCTTGCCGGTTACCCATTGATCGATGTTAAAGCTAAGCTTTATGATGGTAGTTACCACGAAGTCGACTCATCTGAAGCTGCCTTCAAAGTTGCTGCATCATTAGCATTGAGAAATGCTGCTCCTAAGGCTGGTGCTGTTATTCTTGAGCCTATTATGAAAGTTCAGGTAATTACGCCTGAAGAATATTTAGGTGACGTTATGGGTTCAATTACTGCACGTCGTGGTACTATGGACAACATGCAGGATCGTTCAGGTGCTAAAGTATTGAATTCAATGGTTCCACTTGCTGAAATGTTTGGTTATGCTACAACCTTGCGTTCTTCAACTCAAGGTCGTGGTACATTCACAATGGTCTTTGATCACTACTCACCAACACCTAAATCTATTCAAGAAGATATTATTAAAAAACGCGGCGGTAACGCTGACTAATTAGAAAAAGAGCTATTGGCAAGTCCAATAGCTCTTTTTTATATGTTTATTAGGCAATAAATTTGTTTTTTACTTATGCTCAGGAATAGGCAAATAACTTGCTAAGATTTATTTAAGGTAGTATTTTAAACAGCGCTAATAATTTAGCAGTCAAATTTTATATAAAAACTATACTATTTTTTGCATTATATTAAGAAATTTTATCCTATAATCCTTGATATTTCAGCTTAAAACAGGTATACTATTTTTTGTGCGTCTAGGGCATATTCTGCCCTAAAACGCATTTTGTTGTAAAGCATTGATGCAAAAGGTTGCGGCACACCAGGCTGCATTGCCACAGAGGTAGTGCCGGGAATTTTTGCGGAAGCTAGTCATCTTTTAAAGAAGACGTTGAGGAGGTAATTTAATGGCAAGTCAATCAATTCGTATTAGACTTAAGTCTTACGAACATGGTATTCTCGATGAATCAGCTGCTAAGATCGTAGCTACAGCTAAGAGGACTGGAGCCGAAATTTCAGGTCCAGTTCCATTGCCAACAGAAAGGGTATTGTTCACTGTTTTGCGTTCACCACATAAGAACAAGGATTCACGTGAACAATTCGAAATGCGCACACATAAGCGTTTAATCGATATTTTAAACCCAACACCTAAAACTGTTGACTCTTTAATGAAGCTTGATTTACCAAGCGGTGTTGACATCGAAATTAAACTTTAATTTTTAAAAAAGAAAGAGGTGTAATCATGACCAAAGGAATCTTAGGAAGAAAAGTTGGTATGACTCAAATCTTCACTAAAGATGGTATCCTTGTGCCCGTAACAGTTGTTGAAGCAACTCCTAACGTTGTTATGCAAGTTAAGACTGTTGAATCAGACGGTTACGAAGCAGTTCAATTAGGATATCAAGATAAGCGTGAAGTTTTGAGCAACAAACCGGAAAAAGGTCATGCTGCAAAAGCAAAGACTTCGCCTAAGCGCTTCATACGTGAAATCCGCGGAGTTGAGCTTAAGGACTACGAAGTCGGCTCAGAAGTTACTGTGGACACATTTAAGGAAGGTGACGTTGTTGACGTCACTGGTACTACAAGAGGTCATGGATACCAAGGTAACATCAAACGTTGGGGCCAATCACGTGGACCAGAAACTCATGGTTCAAGATACCACAGAATCCCTGGCTCAATGGGTTCCATCATTAACCGTGTACCTAAAGGCAAGCGTTTGCCAGGTCACATGGGAATGAAGAAAGTTACCATTGAAAACTTAGTAATTGAAAAAGTTGTAGCAGATAAGAATGTATTATTAATTAAGGGTAACGTACCTGGTGCTAAGAATTCATTGCTTACTGTTAGATCTGCTGTTAAGAATAATAAATAGGAAGGAGGACTAGAATGGCTAATTTTAAAGTTATTGATCAAAAAGGCAAAGATGCTGGTGAAGTTACTTTAAATGATGAAGTATTCGGTATTAAGCCAAATGAGAGCGTTGTTTTCGACGCAATTATCAGACAAAGAGCTGGCAAGCGTCAAGGAACCTCAAAGGTTAAGAATAGATCCGCTGTTCGTGGTGGTGGTAAAAAGCCTTGGAAGCAAAAGGGTACAGGTCGTGCTCGTCAAGGTTCTATCCGTTCACCACAATGGCGTGGCGGTGGTGTAGTTTTCGGACCGACTCCTCGCTCATACGCTTACTCAATGCCGAGAAAGCAACGGCGCTTGGCTATCAAGTCAGTTCTTTCCCAAAAATTGCTTGATGAAGATTTGATTGTTTTAGACCAGTTAACAATGTCTGCTCCTAAAACAAAAGAATTCAAGTCATTATTGGACAGCTTAAAGATTGAAGGTAAGGTTCTGGTTGTTTCTGAAGACAAGAACGTACAGCTTTCAGCTAAAAACTTGCCAAACGTTAAAGTGATTACTGCTAATGGCTTGAACGTTGAAGATGTTGTCGATTATGACAAGTTAGTTTTGACTAAAGAAGCTATTGAAAAGATTGAAAAGAATGTTGAGGGGGCTTCGACGAAATGAGTGCACATGATATCATTTTAAGACCTGTCATTACTGAAAAGTCAACGAACTTAATGGATGATAAGAAGTACACTTTCAACGTGCTTTTAACTGCAACCAAGACTCAAGTTCGTGACGCCGTTGAAGAAATTTTTGATGTTAAGGTTAAGAAAGTTAATATCATGAATGTTCGTGGTAAGGACAAGCGTGTTGGCCGTTATACTGGTAAAACAGCTCGTACTCGTAAGGCAATTGTCACTTTAACTGAAGATTCAAACGACATCAAAATTTTCAAAGACGATAACGAAAATAAAGAAGAAAATAAGTAATAGGAGGTCAGTCAATTGGCTATTAAAATTTATAAGCCAACCACAAATGGTCGCCGTAATATGACTACTTCTGACTTTGCGGAAATTACTAAGAGCAAGCCAGAACGTACATTACTTGAGTCACAATCACATACAGCAGGTCGTAACTCTTATGGTCATATTACCAGTAGACACCGTGGTGGTGGACATAAGCAAAAATACCGTATCATCGATTTCAAGCGTAACAAAGACAACGCAAAGGCTGTTGTTAAGGCTATCGAGTACGATCCAAATAGAACTGCTAATATTGCACTTCTTCATTATACTGATGGTATCAAAACTTATATTTTGGCACCAAAGGGTTTGAATGTTGGTGATGTAGTTGAATCTGGTGCAGATGCTGATATTAAGCCAGGTAATGCCTTACCATTAAAGAACATCCCAACTGGTACATCAATTCACAACATTGAATTAAGACCAGGAAAAGGTGGTCAGCTCGTTAGAAGTGCTGGAGCCAGTGCCCAAGTTTTAGGTAGCGACGGTAAGTACACTTTAGTTAAATTACAAAGTGGTGAAGTTCGTAAGATTTTATCAGTTTGTCGTGCAACTATCGGCGTTGTGGGTAATGAACAACATTCATTAATCCAATTAGGTAAAGCCGGTCGTAGTCGCTGGTTAGGCAGACGCCCACAATCTCGTGGTTCCGTAATGAACCCTAACGATCACCCACATGGTGGTGGTGAAGGTAAGGCTCCAGTAGGTCGTCCACAACCGATGACTCCATGGGGTAAGAAAGCTCGCGGTATTAAGACTAGAAATAGTAAGAGAGCCAGCGAGAAGTTAATTGTACGTCACCGTAAAGGCAGCAAATAGTAAAAGGAGGGTAAATTAATGAGCCGTAGTATTAAAAAAGGGCCTTTTGCTGATGCATCTTTGTTAAAGAAGGTTGATGCACAGGCTGATACAGATAAAAAGCAGGTTATTAAGACTTGGTCACGTCGTTCAACTATTTTTCCTTCCTTTGTTGGTTTGACTATAGCTGTTTACGATGGTAGAAAGCATGTTCCAGTTTATATTACCGAGGACATGGTTGGTCATAAGTTAGGTGAATTTGTTCCAACGAGAACTTTCCGTGGACACAAGACATCTGATGATAAGGCTACTTCAAAATAAAGAAAGGAGAAACACTTAAATGGCAGAACAAATTAGTTCAGCTAGGGCAGAAGCAAGAACAGTTCGCATTGCTCCCAGAAAAGCACGTTTGGTCGTTGATTTGATTCGTGGCAAAGACGTAGCTGAAGCATTGGCAATCTTGCAATTTACGCCTAGAGCTGCTTCCCCAATCGTTGAAAAAGTTTTACGCTCAGCAATTGCAAATGCAGAACACAATTACGATCTTGAAAGTGCCAATCTTTACGTATCAGAAGCATATGTAAACGAAGGAGCTACTTTGAAGAGATTTAGACCACGTGCCAAAGGTATGGCTTCTCCTATTAACAAGAGAACTAGTCACGTAGTTGTAGTAGTGTCAGAAAAGAACGATTAAGGGAGGTATATTAATGGGTCAGAAAATTAACCCAAATGGTTTTCGTCTCGGCGTGATTCGTGACTGGGAATCAAAATGGTATGCTGACAGAGGATACAAAGAAACCTTAAATGAAGATCTGCGCATCAGAAAATTCATCGATAAGAAATTGAAGAATGCCTCTGTTTCTACTGTTGAAATTGAACGTGCAGCCAATAGAATCAACGTATCAATCAATACTTCTAAACCAGGTATGGTAATTGGTAAAGGTGGTTCTGAAGTTGAAGCATTAAGAAAAGAATTAAATGCTTTGACTAAGAAGCAAGTACACGTTAATATTGTTGAAATCAAAAAGCCAGATCTTGATGCTAAATTAGTAGCCGAAAGTATTGCAAGTCAACTTGAAGCCCGTATTGCTTTTAGACGTGCTACTCGTCAAGCTACTCAAAGAACAATGCGTGCCGGTGCTAAAGGAATCAGAGTGCAAACTTCTGGTCGTTTAAACGGTGCTGACATGGCAAGAAGAGAGTGGCACACAGAAGGTCGTGTACCGCTACAAACTTTAAGAGCTGACATTGATTATGCTTGGGTAAATGCCTTCACCACTTACGGTGAAATTGGTGTTCAAGTATGGATTAACCGGGGTGAAATCTTACCTTCTAAAAGTAAGAAGCCCGAAAAAGCTGCGAAGGGAGGAAACAAATAATGCCTCTAGTACCAAAAAGGGTAAAGCACCGTCGTGAATTTCGTGGTAAAATGCGTGGCGCTGCTAAGGGTGGTAGAACCATTGCTTTTGGTGAATATGGTTTACAAGCCTTAGAGTCCCACTGGATTACTACTCAACAAATTGAAGCTGCTCGTGTTGCGATGACTCGTTACATGAAGCGTGGTGGTAAAGTTTGGATTAGAATTTTCCCTCAAAAGTCATACACTGCTAAAGGTGTTGGTGTACGTATGGGTTCTGGTAAAGGTGCACCTGCAGGCTGGGTAGCTGTAGTCAAGAGAGAAAAGATTATGTTTGAAATCGGTGGCGTTAATGAAGCTACAGCACGTGAAGCTTTAAGATTAGCTGCAACTAAGTTACCGATTAAATGTAAGTTTGTGACTAAAAGTTCGGAAGTAGGTGGCAATTCTAATGAAGGCTAAAGATATCAGAGCATTAACCACTGATCAAATGTTAGACAAGGAAAAGCAATACAAAGAAGAGCTTTTCAACTTGCGCTTTCAACAAGCAACGGGTCAATTAGAAAATACCGCTCGCCTAGGTAAAGTCCGCAAAAATATTGCTAGAATTAAAACAATTCTCAGCGAAAAAGCATTGGAAAAAGATTAGTGGAAGGGAGTTATTAACTTGAGCGAATCAATCGAAAGAAATCATCGTCATGTATATCAAGGCCAAGTAATTTCTGATAAGAACGACAAAACTATCACTGTAGTTGTTGATACTTATAAGAATCACCCTGTTTACAAGAAGCGTATTAGATATTCAAAGAAATACTACGCACAAGATGAAAAAAATGAAGCTAAAGTTGGCGATACTGTTCGTATCATGGAAACTCGTCCATTATCTCGTACAAAACGCTTTCGTTTAGTTGAAATTGTCAAAAAATCTGTTTAATACTGCGGATTTAGTGAGGGGAGGATTATATAGTGATTCAAAATGAATCCCGTTTGAAGGTTGCTGATAACTCAGGTGCCAGAGAACTTTTAGTTATTAGAGTCTTAGGTGGATCAAGACGTAAGACTGGTAACATTGGTGATATTGTGGTTGCAACTGTCAAACAAGCAACACCAGGTGGCGTTGTCAAAAAAGGTGACGTTGTCAAAGCAGTTATTGTTAGAACAAAATCAGGCGCACGTCGTGAAGATGGTTCATACATCAAGTTTGATGAAAATGCTGGTGTAGTTATTAATGCAGATAAGAGCCCACGTGGTACTCGTATCTTTGGGCCTGTTGCACGTGAGCTACGTGAGCACGACTTTATGAAAATCGTCTCTCTTGCTCCTGAAGTCTTATAATTAAGTGAGGTGCACTGATGTTTGTTAAAACTGGTGACAAAGTAAAAGTTATTGCCGGAAAAGACAAAGGTAAAGAAGGTACTGTTCTTTCTGTTAATGTTAAGAAAAACCGTGTGGTTGTAAAGGGCGTTAATAAGATTAAGAAACACCAAAAGCCTTCACAGACTAATGCAAATGGTGGTGTAGTTGAGTCAGAGGGTTCAATTCACGCATCAAATGTTAAAGTAATTGCTAAGTCTGAAAGCAAAGCAAAAGATAAAAAAGAAGAAACTAAGAAGTAGGAGGGAGGACACATATGGCAAATTATTTAGCTCAAGAATATAAAGAAAAAATTGTTCCTGCGTTGCAAGAAAAATTTGGCTACAGCTCAGTTATGCAAGTACCAAAAATCGAAAAAATAGTATTGAACATGGGTGTCGGTGATGCCGTTTCTAATGCTAAGAACTTGGATGAAGCTGTTGAAGAATTGACTTTAATTTCAGGTCAAAAGCCTTTGGTAACTAAAGCCAAAAAGTCAATTGCCAATTTCCGCTTACGTGAAGGCATGTCTATCGGTGCTAAGGTAACACTTAGAGGAGATAGAATGTACGATTTCTTATATAAGTTAATCAGTGTTTCACTTCCTCGTGTTCGCGACTTCCGCGGTGTTTCAAGCCGTTCATTTGATGGTCGTGGTAACTACACTTTAGGTATTAAGGAACAATTGATTTTCCCAGAAATTGACTTTGATAAGGTTAATAGGACTAGGGGTTTAGATGTTGTTATCGTTACTACTGCCAACACAGATGAAGAAGCACGTGAGCTTCTAGGTCAGTTTGGTATGCCGTTTGCAAAATAATGGAGGACATTAATGGCTAAGACATCACAAAAAATTAGAAATCATCGTCCTGCTAAATTTTCTTCACGTGAATACAGTCGTTGCGAGAGATGTGGTCGTCCACGCTCTGTATACCGCAAGTTTGGCTTATGTCGTATTTGCTTGAAGGATTTAGCTCACAAGGGTCAAATCCCAGGCCTTAAAAAGGCTAGTTGGTAATACGGATAGGAGGATAGCATAAATGGTCATGACAGATCCGATTGCAGATTATTTGACTAGGATTAGAAACGCCAACATGGCAAAACATAATTCTGTTGAAATTCCTGCATCAAATATTAAAAAATCTATTTCAGAAATTTTGAAACGTGAAGGCTTCATCCGTGATTACGAAGTTACTGATGATAACAAGCAAGGCATGATTAAAATCTTTTTGAAATACGGTCCTGACGGAGAACGTGTCATTTCAGGCTTAAAGAGAATTTCTAAGCCAGGTCTTAGAAATTACGTTAGTGCTGAAAACTTACCTAAGGTATTAAATGGTTTAGGTATTGCCATCGTTTCTACTTCTGCCGGTGTGATTACCGATAAAGAAGCAAGACAAAAAGACGTTGGTGGCGAAGTTATTGCCTATGTATGGTAATTCTGACAGAAAGGAGAACAATCAATGAGCCGTATCGGTTTAAAAACAATTGAAGTCCCAGATAGTGTCACTGTTACCAAGACGGGTGACAACATCACTGTTAAAGGACCTAAAGGTGAATTAACTAGATACTTCGATCCAAAAATTACTTTTAAACAAGAAGATGGCAAGATTAACTTTTCACGTTCAAGTGAAAATGATAAAGCACTTCACGGAACTGAAAGAGCTAACTTAGCTTCAATGGTCGAAGGCGTTGTTAATGGTTATAAAAAGACTTTAAAGTTAATTGGTGTTGGTTACCGTGCAACAGCACAAGGTAACAAATTGACTTTGAATGTTGGCTATTCTCACCCAGTTGTAATGACTGCACCAGAAGGTGTTTCAGTTAAAACTACTTCAGCTACAGATATTGAAGTAGAAGGAATTTCAAAGCAAAATGTTGGTCAATTTGCTGCTGAAATTCGCGATGTACGTCCACCTGAGCCATATAAGGGTAAAGGTATTCGTTATACTGATGAATACGTACGTCGTAAGGAAGGTAAGACAGGTAAATAGTAAAAAATTTTTGAGGTGAAATTGTGATTTCAAAACCAGATAAGAACAAATTGCGCTTAAAGCGTCATAAACGTATTCGTAGCAAAATTTCTGGTACTGCTGAGCGCCCACGCTTAAGCGTTTTCCGTTCAAACAAAAACATCTACGCTCAATTAATTGATGACGTAGCGGGTGTAACGCTAGCAAGTGCCTCAACTTTAGATGATAATGTATCAAAAGATCAAACTAAAGTAGAACAAGCTCAAGCTGTTGGCAAGGCAATTGCTGAAGCAGCAAAAGCTAAGAGCATTACAAATGTTGTTTTTGATAGAAGTGGTTACCTATACCACGGCCGTATTTCAGCATTGGCAGATGCCGCTCGTGAAAACGGATTAGATTTCTAGGAAAGGAGAATAATACATGGCAAACCGCAACGATTCTCGTAATAATCGCAGAAATAAGGACGATATTGAAGATCAGTTAGTCGCAATTAATCGTGTTACTAAGGTTGTCAAGGGTGGACAAAGAATGAGATTTGCTGCCTTGGTAATTGTTGGTGACAAAAAAGGTCGTGTAGGCTTTGGTACTGGTAAAGCTCAAGAAGTTCCAGAAGCAATCCGTAAGGCTGTTGAAGCTGGTAAAAAGAACATGATCAGGGTTCCTAAGGTTGGTACTACCATTCCTCATGAGGTAATTGGTCACTATGGTTCAGGTAACATTTTAATTAAGCCTGCCCCAGCTGGTTCAGGTGTTGCTGCAGGTGGTGCCGTTCGTATCGTTATGGATATGGCTGGTATTGCTGATGTTACTTCTAAGTCACTTGGCTCAAACACTCCTATCAATGTTGTCCGTGCAACAATTGATGGATTAAAGAAGCTTAGAACAAGTGAAGATATTGAAAAGCTTCGTCACGCTGAATTGGATTAGGGAGACTGGAAAAATGACTGAATTAAAAGTTACTTTAATTAGAAGTGCTGCACACCGTCTACCTAACCAAAGAAAAGTTGTGAAAGCTCTAGGCTTAGGTAGAATTAATAGTACAACAACTCTACCAGACAATGCTGCTACTCGTGGTGCATTAATGAAAATTGCCCACTTGATTTCAGTTGAAGAGATAAATAAATAGTTAATTGAGGAGGTGCCAAATTAATGAAGCTTCATGAATTACATGCTGCTGAAGGTTCACGCAATGCTAGAAAACGTGTTGGTCGTGGTACTTCAAGTGGTTTTGGAAAAACTTCTGGCCGTGGACAAAAGGGACAATTGTCACGTCAAGGCGGTCATACCCGTTTAGGTTTTGAAGGTGGTCAGATGCCATTATTCAGAACTATGCCTAAACGTGGTTTTAAGAACGTTAACCGCAAAGAGTATGCAATCATTAACTTAGACGACTTAAACAAGTTTGAGAATAACAGCGATGTTACTGTTGCTAGTCTCAAAGAAAAAGGTTTGGTAAAGAAAGAATTATCAGGCGTTAAATTGCTTGCAAAAGGCGAGTTAAAAGTTAAGTTAAACGTAAAGATTAACAAAGTTTCCGCCGCTGCGAAGAAAGCAGTTGAAGCTGCAGGCGGATCTGTTGAGGTGATCTAATGTTTTCGACCTTGAAGAACGCCTTTAAGGATAAAGAAATTAGAAATAAAATTTATTTCACTCTCTTTATTCTTTTGATATACCGAATTGGAGCTAATATTACTGTTCCAGGTGTCAACGCAAAAGCGATTACTCAAGTTGCACAAACCGGTCTAGTGCCAATGCTGGATACTGTGTCTGGTGGTGGACTAGATAATTATTCAATTTTCTCTTTGGGTGTTTCACCTTACATTACTGCGCAAATTGTTATTCAACTTTTGCAGATGGATATTGTTCCAACATTAGTAGAGTGGGGCAAACAAGGTGAAGTAGGACGTCGTAAGACTAATAACGTAACTCGTTGGCTTGCCCTGTTTGTGGCATTCATTCAGAGTATCGGAATTACGCTTGGCTTCAATGCTTTAACGCAAATGGGCTTAGTTAAGTCTCAAACCTGGCAGTCTTATTGTGAAATTGCAATAATTATGACTGCTGGAACGATGCTTCTAACTTGGCTTGGTGATGAAATTACTGATAAGGGCCTAGGTAACGGTGTTTCAGTAATTATCTTTGCTGGTATTATTGCACGTCTTCCTCGCGGCCTCTGGCAGCTATATAAGGACAGCGTAATCAATAATAATGCTAGTGATCGTTGGCAAGGGATTTTGTTCTTCATCGCGATTATCATTGCAATACTCATCGTAACCCAGTTAGTTACCTGGGTAGAACAGGCAGATCGCCGAATTCCAATACAATATACAAGAAGAGCAACAATAAGTGGCTCCGAAAGCTTTTTGCCGTTAAAAGTTAATGTTTCTGGTGTTATTCCAGTTATTTTTGCTAGTTCATTTATCATTACACCAGCGACTATTTTAATGGCCTTTCAAAGATCTCAAGGTGACCAGCAATGGTACAAGGTAATGACTAATATCTTTAGTATGCAAACTACACCTGGAGTCATAATTTATACTGTTTTAATCATTTTGTTTACGTTCTTTTATGCTTTTGTTCAAGTTAATCCTGAGAAGCTGTCAAAGAATTTACAAAAACAAGGTGCTTATATTCCAAGTGTTTGGCCGGGTAAAGATACACAAGACTATGTATCTAAAGTGTTGATTAGATTATCAACTGTTGGATCCGTATTTTTAGGTCTTGTTGCGTTATTGCCACAGTTAGCTACTAATTTTTGGGATTTGCCAAGTTCGATTGGTTTAGGCGGTACTAGCCTTCTAATTGTAATTGGGGTTGTCTTAGAATTATCTCGTCAAATTAACGGATTGTTAATGAAGAGAGAATACGTTGGATTCATCAGATAGGAACAGATAAATGATTAATATATTTCTTTTAGGCTTGCCAGGTGCTGGCAAGGGAACAGTATCAGAACAGATCGTAGATAAATATCATCTAACTCATATTTCAACTGGGGATATGTTTAGAGATGCAATGGCTAATGAGACTAAAGTTGGTCTTGAAGCTAAAAGCTACATTGATAAGGGTGATCTGGTACCGGATGAAGTTACAGCTAAGTTGGTTGAGGAGCGTTTGGGCCAACCTGATATTAAAGAAGGTTACATTTTAGACGGTTTTCCGCGGACACTAGTTCAAGCGGAACTGCTAGAAGGTATTACCGAACGTTTGAATAAGCCCTTAACAAATGTCATCTCACTTGAAGTTAAAGAAGAAACTTTAGTAAAACGCTTGTCAGCGCGCTTTATGTGCAGAAAATGTGGGGCCACTTACAATAAGATTACCAAGATGCCTAAAGTTAAGGATACTTGTGATCGTTGTGGTGGTCACGACTTCTATCAACGTGAGGATGACAAGCCTGAAGTAGTTAAAAATCGTTTAGAAGTTAACGAAAAAATGAATGCACCGCTGAAAGACTATTATCAAAATAAGAGTTTACTAACTGTAGTTGATGGTGAACGAACTCCTGAAGAAGTCTTCAAGAGTGTTGATGCGGTTTTAAGTAAAAAGCAATAATTTGTATATTTACTTTTCCGTGTTATAATTTCAAAGTATGACTGTTTAAATGCGGAGGAACGGCTTTGGCAAAAGATGATGTCATTGAAGTAAAAGGTAAGGTAGTTGATACCCTGCCTAATGCTATGTTTAAAGTTGAATTGGAAAATGGAGCTGTGATTTTAGCACATGTTTCCGGTAAGATTAGGATGCACTATATTCGAATTTTGCCTGGAGACCGTGTTACTGTGGAACTTTCTCCTTATGATTTAACTAAAGGTAGAATAACTTATCGGTTTATAAAGTAATAACGGAGGGAAACATGAAGGTTAGACCATCTGTTAAACCAATGTGTGAACATTGTAAAATTATTAAAAGACATGGTCGTGTAATGGTTATTTGTTCTGCAAATCCAAAGCACAAGCAACGTCAAGGTTAAAATAAATAGGAGGTGCAATTTATGGCACGTATTGCTGGTGTTGACTTACCAAGAGATAAAAGAATAGTTGTTGCATTAACCTATATTTATGGTATTGGTGAACCAACAGCACAAAAGATTTGTGCGGATGCAGGTGTTTCTGAAGACATACGTTCAAAAGATTTGACTCCAGATGACCAAGAAAAGCTCCGTGCGGAAGTAGACAAGTACCGTGTTGAAGGTGACTTACGTAGAGAAGTCAGCATGAACATTAAACGGTTAATTGATATTGGTTCTTACCGTGGTATTCGTCACCGTCGCGGACTCCCAGTTCGTGGTCAAAATACCAAGAATAATGCCCGTACTCGTAAGGGTAGTAAGAAAAATAAATAAAATTTAAGGAGGTTTATTGATGCCTAAAACAGCACGTAAACGCCGTGTGAAGAAGCATGTTGAAAAAGGCGTTGCTCATATTCATTCTACGTTTAACAATACTTTAGTCATGATTACTGACGTTCAAGGCAATGCAATTGCTTGGTCTTCAGCCGGTGCATTAGGCTTTAAAGGTAGTCGTAAGTCTACACCATTTGCAGCGCAAATGGCAGCTGAGGCAGCAGCTAAGAGTGCAATGGATCAAGGTATGAAACATATTGAAGTTTCTGTCAAGGGTCCTGGTGCTGGCCGTGAATCTGCTATTAGATCGCTTCAAGCGACTGGGCTTGAAATCACAGCTATTCGTGATGTTACCCCAGTTCCTCACAATGGTTCTAGACCACCAAAACGTCGTCGTGTTTAATTTTGTTCTTAATGAAGGACATTGCGTTTTGAAAGGGGCCTAGTAATGATTGAATTTGAAAAACCAAATATTACCGTTGTGGACCAAGAGAAGTCATATGGTAAATTTGTTATTGAACCACTTGAACGAGGCTTTGGTACTACTTTAGGTAACTCATTACGTAGAGTTTTACTGACATCTATCCCAGGTACAGGACTTGTTTACGTTCAAATAGATGATGTCTTACACGAATTCTCAACCGTTCCAGGCGTAAGAGAAGATGTCGCTAAGATAATCCTGAACCTTAAGAAACTTGAATTAAAGTCTTTTTCAGATGAACAAAAAATTATTGAAATAGACGTTGAGGGTCCGGCTACTGTAACCGCTGATGATCTTAAAGCTGACGCAGATATTCAAATCCTGAATCCTGACCAATATATTTGTACTATTGCTGAAGGTGGGCACTTGCACATGCAAATTGCCGTTAAAAATGGTCGCGGCTATGTTGCAGCAAGTGACAATAAGAGTGAAGATATGCCAATTGGTGTCATTCCTGTTGATTCTTTATTTTCACCAATAGATAAAGTAAATTACCAAGTTGAATCTACTCGTGTTGGTAAAAGAGACGATTTTGATAAGCTCACTTTAGAGATTTGGACAGATGGTTCAATCAAGCCTAACGATGCCCTTAGTTTCGCAGCTAAAATTTTAGTTGCACACTTTAAAGTGTTTGAAACTGCTGATGCAAATACTAAGTTCAATGATGTGATGGTTGAAAAAGAGGATGACACAGCTGAAAAGAAGCTCGAAATGACAATTGAAGAGCTTGATCTTTCTGTTCGTTCTTATAACTGTCTTAAACGAGCTGGCATTAATACTCTGCAGGAATTAACTGATAAGACAGAAGCAGATATGATGCGTGTACGCAATTTAGGACGTAAATCATTGGAAGAAGTTAAAAACAAATTAGCTGACTTGGGATTATCACTTCGTCAAGAAGATTAATTAAAACAATAAAGGAGGTAAACTGATGGCATACCGTAAATTGGGTCGCGATAGCGCACATAGAAAAGCAATGCTCAGAGAAATGACTACTCAATTAATCATGAAGGAACGCATTACTACAACTGAAGCTCGTGCTAAAGAAGTTCGTAAAACCGCCGAAAAGATGATTACTTTAGGCAAACGCGGTGATTTAGCTGCTAGAAGACAAGCTGCAGCTTTTGTTCGTGATGAAGTTGCAGATATTCATGAAGAAAAAGATGCAGTTGTTGTAAAATCTGCATTACAAAAGCTTTTTAGCGACGTTGCACCTCGTTATAAAGACCGTAATGGTGGTTACACCAGAATTATGAAGCTTGCTACCGCCCGTAAAGGTGATGGAGCTCCAATGGTTATTTTAGAATTAGTTTAATTCAAATAATCAAACTTAATAGCTATTAAGAATTATCCGTGAGAGTGAGAATAAGCGTTAAGATGATGACGAAAGTTTAGTCTAGCTTAGATAATGTCGATTATCCCTCCTCATGGGTGATTTTTTTTGCTTTGAGAACTTTTTATCTGTTTGGACAAAAATCTGATTTTTAAAGTATATAAATACCTAATTTTTAGATCTGGCATGAATTATTATGATACGCAAAATTTTCAGATAATAGTAAAATTGGTACTATCTATGTTGAAAAGACTAATAACGAACAAATTAGTTACTGTTATTATGGCGGATAATGTTGCAGAATATAATTCATAAAACGTTCTTTAAATTTTTTGGAAATTGACTAGCAACTAAACGTAAAATAGCTTATCAGTTCTTGATAGACATTTTGATATGCTAAATTAAACGGCATAACGTTAACGATCGGTGTTCAGAATTTTGGAAATTTTTGGTACAATTGAGTCAGACTTTTTAGGATGGTGAGAAAATGGCAACTGATAGCATTATTAAAATTAAAAATGTGAGCTTTTCATATCCAGAGTCTGATAAGCCCGCTATCGACAACATTAGTTTTGAAGTAGAGCGGGGTTCATGGACTTCAATTATCGGTCATAATGGTAGTGGAAAATCTACAATAATTCGCCTAATTAATGGCTTATTGGTACCAGATGAAAAAGAAAATTCATTAATTGAAGTAGACGGCATTAAACTGAATGACGATACAGTTTGGGATATACGTGATAAAGTTGGAGTTGTGTTTCAAAACCCAGATAATCAATTTGTAGGAGCTACAGTCGCTGATGATGTAGCATTTGGACTTGAAAATCGTGGTGTGCCCCATGAGCAAATGGTTAAAACTGTTGCTGAAGCTATCAAAGCAGTGGGTATGAGCGAATATGCCAATTCTGAACCAGCCAATCTATCTGGCGGGCAGAAGCAAAGAGTCGCAATTGCCGGAATTCTTGCTATTAGGCCCAAAATAATTGTATTAGATGAAGCAACTTCAATGCTTGATCCAGAAGGTAGAGATAAAATATTAAAAATTGTGCGGCAAATGAAGGACGAGTATAATTTAACCGTTATTTCTATTACTCACGATATTGATGAAGCTAATATGGCTGACCAGGTTTTGGTAATGAATGACGGTAAATTGATAACAGAGGGAAGTACAAAAACCGTTTTTAGTCAAGTTGAACTTCTTAAAAAGTTAGGTCTAGATGTGCCATTTTTTGAGCAAATAAAAGCTAAGTTGCTAAATGATTCTATGAAAATCCCTGCTAGTGTAGATTCAGAAAAAGAGTTGATTAATTTCCTATGCCAATTAAATTCGAAAATGTAAGTTATACCTATTCTCCTGATACACCTCTTGCCAAAAAAGGTTTAGATAAAGTCAATTTTGAACTAAAAGATGGCACTTTTAATGCAATTATCGGTCATACTGGTAGTGGGAAATCAACTTTGATGCAACATTTTAATGCTCTCCTTAAACCAACAAATGGTCAAATTGAGATAGCGGGAATGACTATTACTGCTGATACTCCCAATAAAAATCTCAAAAATTTAAGGCGGCACGTAAGCTTAGTTTTTCAGTTTCCCGAAATGCAATTGTTTGAAAACACAGTACTGGAAGATATTGCCTTTGGTCCTAAAAATTTTGGTTATGATAAAGAAAAGGCCCTGACCAGTGCTAAGTATTGGTTGAAAAAAGTTGGTTTACCCGAGGAAATAGGCGGCAGGTCACCGTTTGAACTCTCTGGCGGTCAAATGAGACGTGTAGCAATTGCAGGAGTTATGGCCTATGAGCCAGATATTTTGTGTTTAGATGAACCGGCAGCTGGGCTTGATCCACTTGCTCGTAAACAAATGATGGCCCTTTTTTCCGAATATCAAAAGGAAGGTCACACTGTAATATTAGTTACACATAATATGGACGATGTAGCTGATTATGCTGACAATGTTCTAGTAATGGAACACGGCAAGTTGATTAAAGAAGACAGTCCAAAAGAAATTTTCAAAGATCGCAAGTGGTTGCAGGAGCATCATTTAGAAGAACCAAAGTCTTCTTTGTTTGCTGCTAAACTAACCAATTACAAATTTAAAAAATTACCATTAACTATTGATGAATTAATTACCGGAATTGAAAAAAACTTGAAGAGGTGAGTATGTGAGTAAAATTTTAATCGGTCGTTATGTGGCTGGCGATTCAATAATTTACCGAATGGACCCGCGGGGGAAATTACTTGCAACTATTCTTTTTATTTTATTTGTCTTTCTGGCTAATAATCCTGTTTCCTATGTAATTGTCACTATTTTTAGTTTTGTTGCAATTGCTGCGACTAAATTAAAGCCCAAGATTTTTTGGGATGGGGTCAAACCACTAATTTGGTTAATTTTATTTACCTCTTTTTTGCAGCTGTTTTTCACGGTTGGTGGAACAGTATATTGGCAGTGGACGATATTTGCTTTGTCAAGTTATGGTATTACTAATGCGGTGTTTATATTTATCCGTTTTACAGTAATAATCTTAATTTCAACTGTGATGACAGTGACAACTAAGCCACTTGAAATTGCTGATGCTATAGAATGGTTGCTAAAGCCACTGAAGATAGTTCGTGTACCAGTTGATAAGATCGCATTAGTAATGTCAATTGCCTTACGATTTGTTCCTACTTTATTTGATGAAACGCTTAAAATTATGAATGCTCAACGTTCTCGGGGAGCCGATTTTAACAATGGGGGATTAATCACCAGAGCAAAGGCAATTACGCCACTGCTTGTTCCCTTATTTATCAATTCATTAGAAACCGCGATAGATTTGTCAACAGCAATGGAATCACGTGGTTATCGTGGGGATCAAGGTAGAACAAAATATAGAGTATTACGTTGGTCATATCTCGATCTAATTAACTTAGCCTATTTTATTTTATTATTGATACTTCTTTTAGTATTCAGGACGCATTAATGACAACAAGATATAAAATGACAATTGCTTATGATGGTCATCTATTTCACGGCTTTCAGTCCCAACCCCATCAAAGAACAGTACAAGGTACCGTTGAAGCTGCACTAAAAAAGATGACAAAAGGTAAAAACATTATTGTTGAAGGTTCAGGACGGACCGATGCAGGTGTTCATGCCTTAGGACAAGTCATTCACTTTGACTATCCTGATAAAGAAATTCCACCTGCAAGAATGATATGTGCTTTAAATTCAATGATGCCGTTAGACATAGTTTTTAAAGAATGTGAGATCGTTAACAGCGATTTTCATGTGCGCTACAGTGCAAAAGGTAAATGGTATCGTTATTATGTTAGTTTGGATCGTTTTGTTGATCCATTTAAACGCTTTTATACGGGACATTATCCTTATCCAGTTGATGTTGACGAAATGAAAGTGGCAGCCCGTGATTTATTAGGTACACATGATTTTACTAGCTTTGCTGCAAGTGGCGGACAAATAAAGAATAAAGTACGTACTATGTATTACGTAAACGTTGCTAAAAATGAGCAATCTAATGAGATTGTTTTTGACTTTATTTGCTCAGGATTTTTATATAATATGGTTCGTATTTTAGTGGCAACGCTACTAGAAATTGGTAGAGGCAAACGCCCTGTAGATGATATTCCCCGGGTAATAATGACTAAAGATCGTGAGCAGGTAAGAGAGACAGCACAGGCAAGTGGCTTATTTTTATACCATGTTTTTTATGAAGATGTGCCGGAAAAATATCGTCTTGACAGGGAATAATATTGACTTTTGAGTTAAAAAGACTTATTATATTAAAGTATGTTTGTCCACGATAGGCCCCGGAATCTTATTGTATTCAAACAACGTAAAAACGGAGGAAATAAAATTGCGTACTACACAATTAGCAAAACCTAATGAAATTGAACGTAAGTGGTATGTTATTGACGCGACAGACGTATCTCTAGGTCGTTTGTCCACAGCAGTAGCAACTATCTTAAGAGGTAAGAACAAGCCTCAATATACACCAAATGTTGACACCGGCGACAACGTTATCGTAATTAACGCTGCTAAGCTTAAGTTAACTGGTAAGAAGGCTACTGACAAGATATACTACCATCACTCTGATTACCGTGGTGGCATCAAGGCCACTCCTGCTGGAGACTTGCTGGCTAATAATCCAGTTAGATTAGTTGAATTGTCAGTTAAAGGTATGCTTCCTAAAAACACTCTTGGTCATCAAGAATTCATGAAGATGCATGTTTATGCAGATGCTGATCATAAGCACGAAGCACAAAAACCTGAAGAATTAGACATTAATAAATTAATCTAGGAGGTTAAATAATGGCACAACAAGTTGCATATGCAGGTACCGGTCGGCGCAAGAATTCAGTTGCTCGTGTTCGTTTAGTACCAGGTAGCGGTAAGATTACTGCTAATAACAAAGATATTGATCAATACATTCCTTTTCCTAACTTAGTTAAGGATTTGAAACAACCATTAACTTTGACTGAAACTGAAAATCAATACGATGTTAAGGTTAACGTTAATGGTGGTGGCTTCTCAGGTCAAGCTGGAGCAATTCGTTTAGGAATTGCACGTGCTCTTCTTGAAGTAGATCCTGATTTCCGTGGACCACTAAAGAAGGCTGGTTTCTTGACACGTGACCCAAGAATGGTTGAACGTAAGAAACCAGGTCTTAAGAAAGCTCGTAAAGCTTCACAATTTAGTAAGCGTTAATCTATACTTATTACGTATAAGTTTTAATTACTAATATAAAAAAGGCATCAACTTTGTGTTGATGCCTTTTTGTTTAAGTAGGTATGAGGAATAAGTAATGTCAAAAATTGAATTAACCCGTTTTCGTATTAAAAAGGGTAAGGAAGAAAAAGCACAAGAATGGATGGATTTTCTTAATAATCATCATCAAGACACAGTCGCTACAATGGCTGGAGAAAAAATGTTTGTGGAAACAGTTTTTAAAGAAGAATGTTCTGATGGATATACATATTTTTACTGGTACTCCATACAAGGAGAAGGAGGTAAAGCGGTTGAAGAATCAGACAGTTATATTGATCAAAAGCACTTAGAATATTGGAATGAATGTATTGATAATGCTTATAGACCGGTTGATATGAAAATAATGGAAGATTTAATAGCTCCTAAAATTAATAAGATTATCCAAAGTGACTAAAGCAGAAATTAGAATAGCAAACTACTTGTATTATTTTGTCAATTTAGTGAGTCAAAAAATGAATGTCTTCAAATTATTATTATTTAAGTAGCTACTAATTTGGCAGAACGATTGGTTCACACTTATCTCTTTCATTAGTATTTAGCGTAAATTAAAACTATAGCAAAAAAACATCAGATTTTGTCTGATGTTTTTTGCCGTTTTTTGTTTTTTATTCATATCTTAAAGCAGTGATTGGATCTAGTTTTGCTGCTCGTTTGGCAGGTAATGTTCCTGCTAAAAAGGTAATTAGACAGATGAGACCAATAATTAGTAAGCTGCTTGACCAGTTGAATTGAATTAAAGTAAAACCGTCCAGTCCTTTTAAGAATGACTTAGCAGCAAAATTGTTTAAGGCCTTACCTAAGCCCATTGCCAGTAGTAATCCCAATGAAGAACCAAACAAACCAATTAAAATTGCTTCACAGCTGAATATAGAAAATACTTTACCCTTGCTGAGTCCTAATGCCTTCATAAGACCAATTTCTTTTGTACGATCTCTCACTGACATGTACAGAGTATTGATTACTCCAAAGCTGGCAGCTACCAATGCGATGGCGCCAAAAACTATTAAAACCCCAGTGACTGCGTTGAATGTTAAAAAAAGTTCATTCACGGCTTCCTTAAGAGTCATACCGGAATATCCTTTTTTAGTCAAATTGTCCTCAACTTGCTTAATGCTGCTGGCACTCTTGTTAACAGGAGTAGCAATGACACTAACATATTTATCTTTTAATGCTTGCGGAAGACCTTTTTGGTTGGCTGCAACTATTTTTCGTCCTAAGTCATTACTGTAAATGGCAAAACCTTTTGATACTATACTATCATTTCTAACTCCGACAACAGTAGCAGATATTTTTGTTTTTTTCTTAGTCACGGGTGATTTTGTCACTAAAGTTACTTTTTTACCTAGAGCATCTTGTGCATTTTTGAAGCCATAAGATTTAACCATTGGTTTAGTGATTAAAATCTGGGACTTTTTCCCACTAGTTGCAACTTGGTGACCAGCTTTCAAATCATAATTGATCCCTTCCGTTATTTGCGCAATTATAAGATATTTAGTTTTATTAGGGCCTTGAACATAGTCAACATCACAGTCCTTTAACGCTTTAAAATCTTTTAAGCCTTTAACTGATTTGATTTTTTTAATGTCGTTTTTGTCCATCATACCATCAGCGTTTTGACTGCTCTTCTTGGTATTATATTTTTGAGGCTCATTCGTATCTTGACTGGAACTCTCAGGCAAAATAGACATTTGCTCAGTTTTACCAATATTGCCGACCTGCTTTTTCAAATAATCATTAACACCATTATTAATACCCATAGTAATGGCAATAGTTAAGGAGCCAATGAAAACAGCAATAATGGTTAGGAGTGTTCTCCCCTTATTGTGCCATAAGTTTGTAGCCGCTGAGTTAAGAATATCATGGAATCTCATTGCTGTGTTCCTCCTACTACTTGACCATCTTTAATCTGAATCTGGTGTTCACACTTTTTTGCTAAATCAGGATCGTGAGTAACAATTATTAAAGTGATATTTTTTTCTTGATGTAGTTTAAATAAAATATTTTCAATATTTTCGCTAGTAGCTGAATCCAAGTTTCCTGTGGGCTCATCTGCAAAAATGATTTGGGGATCATTGACTAAGGCACGCGCAATACAGACCCGTTGCTTTTGTCCTCCTGATAAAGCACTGGCTTTATTTTTGACTTTGCTTTCTAAGCCAACTGCCTTGATGGCTGCCAGAGCTTTTGCACGGCGTTCTCTACATGTGATGCCAGCTATTTTTAGAGGAAGCATCACATTTTCTAATACACTATCTTGAGCGTTTAAGAAAAACTGCTGGAAAACAAAGCCAAATGTCTGATTTCGCAGCTTATATAATGCTTTATTTTTAATTTTACTTGTGGGTTCATTATTTAGAAAAACGTCACCGCTAGTAGGGTGGTCAAGGAGAGCCAGGATGTGCATCAAAGTAGACTTACCCGACCCACTTTTGCCAATGATAGCAACTGAATCTCCCCGATTAATTTGTAAATTAATTCCACGTAAGGCGTCAAACTTAGTTGCGCCTTTGCCATAGGTGCGAGTTACCTCACGAGTTTTAAGTAAACTCATAGATTTTCCTTCTTTCATGTATTACTGTAATACATATATAATACACCATGATTAAAAAAAGGCAAATATTTTTTCAGACTAGGCAAACCAAGATTCCAAAATTGTCAATTTTGGTTTTTTAAAGTTAATTTGTGTAAGTGCACCATAAGGTAGAGCAGTCCTTGGATAAGCGTGTCCAATATTTACATTATATAAAATTGGTGTATTAAATTTAGCAGTCTCTTCCAACAAGATTTGTTTGTATTCTGCAAAGTGCTTTTTATCTTGTGGTTTGCCTACTAAAATTGCTCGAACATTTGCTAAAATACCAACTTCTTCTAACTTAACTACTTCTTGACGAAAGAGTTCAGGCGTCGGTTTTTCTTCACATGTTTCTATAAAAAGTATTTTATCTTTGGCTTCTTCTGGCGTCAGAATAAGCTGGTACCGGTTAATAATTGATGGTTCATCTGGATAACGATTGGGGACTAAGTCATCATAAAGGCTATCGATGCAGCCGCCCCATAGTCTACCTTGAACTTTTCCCTGGCCACGTAAAACTTCATAACCTGTGTCTTTATGGCTTATTCTTTCCTTACCAACTTGCTTAATTGAGAAATCAGTTCTTTCTTCATACCAATTTTCACTTGCTGGAATCAGAGTGACAGGTGGATTTTCAAAGTAATGTACTATAGTTTTTTTAGTATAGGGCAAAAGTTCATTAGCCAGTTCTGCAAAATCTGTTAAAAAGCTCGGTCCATAAAATGTTTGCAATCCCATTTTGTAAAACATTAGATGATTATTTGTAGTATCAGAAAAGCCACTAAATAACTTGGGATGTTCACGGACAGCTGCTTTAAATTTCTGATCTGTCATTAAATAGGGCAAAGTCCTGTAGGTGTCGTCTCCACCAATTGCAGCAAAAATACCTTTAATTTCTGGATCTAGAAAAGCTGCTTTTAAATCAGCGGCACGTTCAGCTGGATGACTTTTAACATAAGTAGTACCGGAAAGGGCATGTTGCATAAATACGGGATTTAGGCCAAGTTGTTTCATGTGCTTAACTCCTTGTTTAAGTTCATGGGAAGCAAAACTCTCACCTAGAGTACCAGCTGATAAACTGACGATTGCTACTTTATCACCTACATGTAATTGCTTGGGTTTTATTAGCATAGATTGCTCATCTTCTTTCGTAATGAACTTCAATTTTATTAATAATACAATAAAAATTTACTCTTAAAAACCTTTTTAACGAGACTAAAAAGATTAAAGAGAAGTATGACAATCTAAATGAATATAATTTAAATTAAAAACTTGTGATAATGACTTGAAAGCTCCTTAATTAAGCTCTACAATATTATATATAATATAATATGGAAGGAAATAATTATGGCAATAGTAATTCCCAATCGTCTATTAGATGGCATCATTTTATCTTTTATCAAAAGAAGTAATCTCTATAGCCGTGTTATTACAGAGCAAGCTAAAGCGGCCTTTGGTATTTCCGAGCCTACGATCTATCCAGTTCTCAAGAGATTAAGAAACAACAGATTTTTATCAGTTTATTCAAGGCCTTTTCAAGGAAGAACTAGAAATTATTATCAGATTACATCCTCTGGTAAGTCAGAATTAAAAGTAATAAAAAAAGAATGGCAAATTTTCAGCACTAAAATGAATCAAGTTATGGGAGAAGAAAATGAACAGAATAATTGATAATTATATTTTGCAATTAAAACAATATCTGATTGATCTGCCTAATTCAGATTTAAAAGACGTTGTGCAATTTTATCAAGAATTTTTACTTGATGGCAATTACCACAATGAAGCAGACATAATTACTGAGCTAGGAACGCCTAAACAATTAGCTCGAAAAATCATGGCAGACTATTCTGTTTCGGTCCCTGAAAAAGAAGAAACACAAAAAACATCTTCCAAGTCTAGTTTAAAAACTATTTGGGTTATTTTATTAGGAGTTCTGGCAGCGCCAATCGGCATACCACTAGCTTTGGCGGCAGTAGTAGTGATGGTAGCTGTATTGATCGCTTTAGCGGCAGTCTTTATTGCTCTTGCTATCGTTATTACGTCTCTATTTGTCTCTGGTGTTTTTATATTGGTTAGGTCGTTTGGACTGCTTTTTGGCGGCAACTGGGCATCAGGCTTTTTCTACGTCGGAGGAGGCATGGCTTTAACATGTGTCAGCTTAATGCTATTTCCAATAATTATGAAGTTTATCCGTTTCTTAACTGCAGAATGCGCTGCTTTTTTTCAACATATTGGCAGAAGAATTTTCAAGCAGCGTTACTATAAAGTTAATGCTTAGATGGTAAAGGAGGATTAAATATGAGAAAGTTTTATCGCATATGTCGATTGGCTTTAATTGTTGGTCTGGTTATGATGCTCGTTGGTTGGTCTAATAATGGTGTAAAACCAATAATCGCTAACCATAACCACTTTACCTTGAAAGCTATTGATAATACTAAGCTCACACGTACATACGTCTCAAACCACAAATTTAATAAAGTTTTTGTTCAAACTGATTCCTCAGACGTTTTTCTGCATTCAGGCAAAAAATACCAAGTTACAGTTACGGGTGTTAATCCAGACGCAGTACAAGTAAAATTAGCTAATAACCGTTTGGATATATACGAGCCCAGACCTGTTGCAATTAATTGGCGTAAAATTGGCTCCAGAATTGATGTAACTGTTCCTCAAAATGTTCACTATACTGAATTCGATAGCAACAGTGATCACGGAAATATCAGGTTAAAAGACCTGAAAGCTAAGGCATATTTTATAAGTTGTGCAGACGGTTATCTGGATATTGACAATATTGATGCCAAAAGTACAAATTTATCAGCTGGGGGCAGCCATAGATCAACACTTAATAACTCTGATCTGGGAGAGGCAATTGTTAAGATAGAAGGCGGCTGGTGCAAGCTTTTAAATTCTCGCTTCTCAATGACCCTTGATGCTTCCGACTCAGATATTAAAATTACCAATTCACAACTCAGCAATAGAAATTCTTTTACTTTACAAAGTAGTAACTTAGTTATTAAAAATGCACCTAATCTGAGTTACCAGCTCACAGCGGATGGAAAAGCAATTAGGTACAAAAATTCAAAGCCTTATGAAAACTTTATCAAAAAGAATTCGAAGAAAAATTTTCTTTTAGCTGATTCAACAGAGGGAACTATTACTATTAAATAAGATCTATCTTGGGTGCCAGCTATAATCGATAGCCCTGAAAGTTAGAAAACTTTCAGGGCTATTTTTATAGTTAAATTTTTGAAAGGAAAAATTACGATAAAAAGCTAGTTACTAATTTATTAGCTTTGATGGTTCCATCATAAAATACAGGTGACAAGCATTTATAAATGCTAGCTAATTTATCCACGAGAGCTATTAAAAATAAGATTTGCTGCCAGAATTTAAATAACAAAAAAAGTGCTTTAGCAAAAGAGAAGAAGCAATTTAAATCATATAATGAAAACATTATAAGCATAAAAATAGCCAAAAAATGTCAGTTCCTGTATACTATTATTAAGCTTTTATGGGAAAGAGGATGTTTAGTTTAGAAATTATTTTTTAAACTAAAGACAATTTTAGAAAAAAGTTGTTAATTAACAACAACTTTTAATAATCATGTAAGCAGAAAACTTCGGATAATTATCAGAGGCTTTCTGCTTTTTTAAAAAATAAAAGAAATATTGTCTTTACTGCATTAATCAAGTTTGGCTTTTTATAAAATCGGCTTAATTACGATAAATATTGCTTTTCTATTCAAACAGCTTAATTGTAAATTTAATTTAATCGAATAATGGAGGAGATAGCATGTCCCAAAAGTCAGAACTACTATTCAAAATAACCCCCAAGTCCGGTTTAACTGATGCTGAGGTAGAACAAAAGCGTGTTGAGTTTGGCATTAACGAGCTGCTGGAACAGCGGCCGGTACCGTTATATAGAAAAATATGGCATCACCTCAAGGACATTTCATCGTTAGTACTATTGCTGGCAGTAGTCTTAGCAACATATATGGCTATTTTTCAAAACGGTGGCTGGACCAAGACAATTGTAATTAGCTTGATTTTAATAATTAATGTTGTAATCGGCTTGTATCAAGAGGCTTCAGCTGAAAAATCTCTAGCTGCTTTAAAAGCAATGAGTTTGCCAACAGCTAAGGGTCGACGCAATGGTCGAGATATTACTTTAGCTGCTTCCGAATTGGTGCCTGGTGATTTAATCTATCTAAATACTGGTGATCAGGTTCCGGCAGATGCGGTAATAATAGAAGAAACTAACTTAACTGTCGATGAAGCGATTTTAACTGGAGAAAGTTTAGCAGTTTCCAAAACCAACTTTAAAGCAGAAACTAATTTAACTGACGATGAGCGTATTTTTTCCGGAACTGCTGTTGTAGGTGGTAGTGCGCTAGCTCAAGTTACTGCAATCGGGATGGCAACCGAGCTTGGTAAAATTGCGAATCTTTTGAATAAAACCCAGAAACGACAAACTCCTTTGCAGGGCAAATTGGATAGTTTATCTAAATGGATGACTCTTTTTGCTGCATTAGGCGGAGTGGTAATTTTTGCTTTAAGTATGGGAATGCAAAATAAGGCTTTAGCGGATAGCCTGATGATCGGACTATCTTTAGCAGTTGCAGCCGTCCCTGAAACTTTGCCAATTATTGTGACAATCAGTCTGTCACGTGGTGTCAAAAGAATGGCTGACCGTAACGCTATTATTAGACACATTGGCGCTGTTGAAACGATTGGTAATGTTGACGTGATTGCTACTGATAAAACAGGCACCTTAACTCAAAATAAAATGACCATCACTAAGTATTGGACTCCAGAAACAGATATTAAAAAAGCGGCTGATTTACCGGAGGCTGGTCAAAATTTATTAAAGATGTTAGGTTTAGCTAATAACGCTAAAATTATGGAAAAGGACGGGTCAAAAGAAGTCGTTGGGGACGCCACTGAAATTGCGATTGTTAACTGGTTAAAAACGCATGGGAGTTCGCGCCAACAACTAGAAGAAAAAGCTCCCCGAATCGCAGAAGATCCTTTCGATTCCGCTAAAAAAATGATGACAACCGTTCATCGTTTACCTAATGGTCACTTGTTGGTGATTGCAAAAGGTGCCTTAGATCGACTGCCTTTGACGCAAAGCAAGGTAATTGAAGCTGGTCAAAAGGCTCATGATGATCTGGCTGCTGCTGCTTTACGAGTACTTGCCGTTGGCTATAAAGTATTGCCAGAAGATGCAGATCCAACCGCTTGGAAAGAAATTAATTCAAACTTAAAACTTGCGGGTCTGATTGGCTTAATTGATCCTCCGCGACCAGAGGTAGCTGCAGCAATTGCCAAGGCTAGACAAGCTGGTATTAAAACTGTAATGATTACTGGGGATCACTTAGTTACTGCCAAAGCTATAGCAGAAGAAATTGGCATTTTGGACTCGGGTCAAACGGCAATAACTGGTACTGAATTGAGTGAAATGTCAGATGCTGAACTGAAACAAAGGATTCAAAATATCAGTGTCTATGCCCGGGTATCGCCGAGTGACAAAATTAGAATAGTTCAAATGTGGCAAGAGCTTAATAAAACTGTTGCTATGACAGGTGATGGTGTTAATGATGCACCAGCGTTAAAAGCCGCTGATGTTGGTATAGCGATGGGAGTCACAGGTACTGAGGTAGCAAAAGAAGCGGCAGATATGATTTTGACTGATGATAATTTTGCTACAATTATTAAAGCTGTGGCAGAAGGTAGAACAGTTTATCAAAACATTATTAAGGCCGTAGAATTCTTAATAGGTGTCAATTTCGCCCAAATTTTCCTAATGGTTATTAGCACAATTTTTGGCTGGGGCGCGCCGTTATTAGCAGAACAATTGCTAATTATCAATGTTCTTGCTGACGGAATACCAGGATTCTTTATCAGTAAAGAGCCTAGCGAACCAAATATTATGGCTCAAGATCCAATAGGTAATGACGAAAGTCTTCTTGGGCGGGGGTTAATGCAAAGAATGATTATCCGCGCAATTACTTTTACAATTTTAACTCTGGGCGTTTACGCTTACGGCAGATTTATTATTTCAGCTAACAATCCGCAAGTAGGGATGACTTTAGTCTTCTTAGTTTTAGCTCTTGGTTCAATGATTGATATTTATGCGATTAAAGATTCGCAACCAATATCTTGGCAAACTTTTAAAACGAATAAAATGCTTAATTGGGGCTTATTACTAAGTATGACACTAGTTATATCACTGACGGTTTTACCGCATCTGAGACAATTCTTGCATCTAACTTTATTGCCTATTCAAGGCTGGCTGGTTGTTCTGTTTGGAAGTTTAATACCGATTTTTATTCTAGAACTAAATAAGCGGCTGACTGGAAACTTGCAGTTAAATTTTGAAAATAGTTAAATAATATTGTTTTAATATATATTTAAAAAGCAGAGATTAACTACTATAGGTAATCTCTGTTTTTTATTTTAGCTTTATATTTTTAATTTCCGCAAATAATTAGTACAGTTTGTTTTTTGAGGTTTAAAAACTGGAACAGAACTATTTTAATCCAGCTTTATGCGCTATAGTCTTTTTTCTTTTACAACCGTTACCAAAGCTGAAAATTTTGCTAATGATCAACGGCTAGCAGTAAATCAGGTAAAAAATACTATGGCTATTCTACCTATCGTTATTGGTTGCTAAATAGATTTAGTATCTTAATATTAAAAAAGCGGTTAAAAGTAAGAAAGCTTTTAACCGTTTTTTGATGAAAAGAATAATTTAAGCTATTAAGCACTTAGATAGCTATTTACTAGTAGCAAAAGCAAGACTTTACTTGTGGTAAAATCAATTTATAAAGTGAGAAATAGCATTAAAGACATCATTAAAGTTAAGTGGAACTAACTCTAATGATCCTTCTAATAATATTGCGATAATAGATAAGCTATATAATTTTCTTTTCAATTGAGGAACCTCCATGCATGATAATAAATTTGGAAAAAAATTCAAAAATTTGCGTAAACAAAAACATATTAGTTTGGATATGGCAGCTCATGATATTACATCAAAATCATCTTTGTATTATTGGGAAAATGGGAAAGCTAATATGTCCTTTGAAAAAGTAATAGCTATGCTTGAGCGTATGCAAATTAAACCTTCAGAATTTGTTACAGATAGCTTAACTGATAATTTTGACTATAAAAAAATAGTTTCTGCATACAATGGTAATGATGACAGCGAGCTTAAAAGATTGTCACTTTTATACTTAGACGCTAGTAGGCGTAAGCCATTTGACAAAACTTTACTAATTAGAGCAGCGATAGCCTGTAGTTGTCTAAATTCAGATACAAGAATCAACTTATTTTCAAAACAAGATACAAATAGGCTGATAGAACTATTGTCTGAAACTCAAGCCTGGCATTATGCGGATATCTTTAATTTTGCAAATACCCTCTATGTTTTGCCTGGAAATCGTGTTTATGGCTTATCAAAATTAATAATAACTCAATTTAACAATAAAACTAACGATTATCAGTGGCAACATGCAGCTATAACAGCACTTACTAATGCGGCTTTTTCATTACTTTTTAATGACTTTCAAGATGCAAAAAAATTGATTGCAGAAATAAGTAATTTAAACCTAGGTAATAATTTTGCTTACGAAAAGATTCGATTAAAGTTCATCAAAGAGCTTAAGCGATACATAATAACTAAAGATGACCGAATAATAGAACAAGTATTTTTCCCTGCTCTTAAATTTTTTGAATTGGATCAACTTAGATTAGCTTTCGAAAAAACTTTTGATCAAATAAGAAAAATATATGATTACCAATAATCCAAACCATTTAAATAATACTATTATTTATGTTGTCAAAACGTTTTTATTCATTATACCGAACAAATAAAGCTATTTTGAAGTATAAAGTCTTATCATAATCTAGGTAAAATAATAATTAGAATTTTAATTTATATAAATAATTATATGGATTATGAAGGAGATAACGAAAATGAATAGTCATTTATCTAATCAGGCATTAAAAAATTATCGAGATGCGTTTGAAATTCTTTCAAATTCACAAAAAAATGTGGACAAAAGTTGGTATATGGATATTAGTAAAAAAGGGAATACTACGGGTCTTATTTGGCACTTCACTGATATTAATAACATGGCCAATATTCTTTCTTTTTCAAAAATTGGATCAAAGAATTATTGTCGTACAAATAATTTATCAGTAAATGACAATGCCTCGACACTTGTAAATGAATCACTGACCAAAAAATGGGTTCATGACTATGCTCGCTTCTATTTACGGCCAAAGACTCCGACGCAGTACCGTAATGAAGGAATTTTTGGTGAGACAGGAGAAAAAAATAAACGATTATTAAGAAACGGGGAATTATGGGTGAAAAGGCCAGCCCATTTACCAGTACCAATTTTTATTACCTTTAGTTTGAAACATTTTCTGGAATTAGGTGGTTTTGTAACTAAAAGAAGTTTGGCAGGCAGTAGTATAAGTGAAAACTTTATAGATGAAATAGATAAGGACTTATCAAGTTTAAAGCAGAATATTACTGATATCTATGATGATTATAACAGCAAAAATTATATTAAACAGACAGAATTCATTATGAAAGATTATTTGAAATTTTCTCCTGGAGATATTAAAAAAATATATGTTCGTACTGAAATTGAAAAACTTTCTTTACTGACAATGTTATCCGAACATAATGCTAAACTTTTCAGTAAAAAAGAACAACATGAAGAAATTGATATTGATAAGTATAAGGATAAAATTGTTGTCAAACCTGATTTGTTTTTCCATGATGCTGGAATGCTAGTCACTAAGAAAAATGTTCAACCTACTTCACATACAATGTATCCAAAGTGTTTAACTAAGGTAGAAAAAAATGATAAAATAACTAAGCCTTCTACCTATACTTACACTAAAAAATGGAACAACGGCAAAAGCAAAGGAATGTTTAATGTTACGGTAAATAACTTAAAGAGAACCGAAGTTTTTGTCAATGATATTAACAATGAAAAAAAGCTAGTTGGCGTTTTTCATGATCCTGATTGGATTTTAGACGTCAATAAATGGTCTAAAGGAGATAATAACAGATATTATTCTAGGATCTATCATAATAATAAATATTTTACAATTTATCGTAAGGTTGGCGAAAATGATTGGTATTGTAAAGGAAAAGACGATCAGCCAATAGATTTCTTGAAACCGGAAGAAAAAGAAATTTTAAAACAAGTTGAAGAAAGCTATAGTATAAAAGATATAGAAAGCTGAATTTAATGATTATTTATACGGATGAAAATTTATTTTTATCTCCAGCACAAACTTTAGTTAATACAGTTAATACAGTTGGAATAATGGGTAAGGGCTTAGCAAAAGAATTTAAAAAATACTACCCCGATATGTATAGAAAATATCGTTATTTGTGTCAAAATAATAAACTTAAAGTAGGTCAATTGCAGCTTAGCAAAGAAGAACCAGAAATATATCGCAAAAAAGAAACTGGTAATTACAGGTATCGGTGGGTTTTAAACTTTCCAACTAAAAAAAATTGGCGGTATAAATCAAAAATTGAGTATATAGAATTGGGTCTAGAAAAGTTTGTGAAAGATTATCAGAAAAAAGGCATCAAATCAATTTCTTTTCCTCAATTGGGTATAAAAAATGGAGGATTATCGTGGGCTGATGTAAAACCAGTAATGGAAACCTATCTAAAAAAAGTTGATATACCTGTGTATATTCATATTTATCATCCTGATAGTGAAACAAATAATAGTTCTAATTTGAAAAAAATAAAAGAAAATTTAAATAATAGACACGATGCTTGGGAAGCGAACCCCTATTTAGATTTGAAAAAGCTAAAGGAAAATAATCAAATAAATTGTGACGGCATTGTATTACCTGATTCTATGCTATATAAAAAAGATGTTGCTTTAGAAAATATAAAAAAGCTATCCGTAATGGATCAAAAAAATTCAAACTTAATTTGGTTACAAAAGGATACGAAGAATAAATCAAGCAAAAAGGGAGAGCAAATGAATCTTTTTTAAAAGTTATGAATATAAAATAATTATATTTATTAAAATATCGTTAATTAAGTATTTAAGCTAAGGCCTTTTGTTTCTTAGTTTCCAAAACTTTAAAGTCATGTTGAATAGGCTGTGTGATTTTAGTGGTTGTCTCAGAATCCAGAACAAATTTGGTCATTGTTGGGCAATCTTCAGGCTGAATGTATAAACTTCTATTGGAAACGTCATATCCTGCCCAGTAACCAGAATAATCACATTTATTCTCACCTTCGTGAAGATGCTCTAATCCTCGTGGAATCATGACTGATTTAAAGACGTTATATAATTGCGGAATTCCTTGATCAGAATGAAATGGTGCTAGGAATTTAGAAATAAATGTTCCCCGAACAAAACGCGATGGTGCGGTATAATCTCCAGGCAATCCTAATAAACCTGACCCACTTTCTATTTGTTTAATGTCTAGTTGATCGGTAATCTGGTGATGACCTAAATTATGGTTAGTTAATTGCAGGTAATTACGCAGATTGTCAAGATGCCAAGGATATTCCGGACTATTGGTCATTACACCGATACCGTCGTAAATTTTGAATGCGCCGTTATTAATCGGTTCTAAAATTACGCTCTTACCATTGGCGTCACTGAAAGTGTAATGCATTGGAATTGGTGTAGGGATGCCGGTGTCTGCATCCTCCCAATCAGGATAGTTGGTCTTTTCTTGACCCAAATGCTTGAATGCTTCCTTAATTTCAGCAATACTGCCAAAATTACTTAAGACGTAAGCAACTACTTCTTCACCAATTATCGGTTTTAATCCGCGCTTTTTAAGATTGGCTACTGAATCCCAAGAGGATTCTTCTAAGAATTGAGCATCTCCGACAATACCAGCGCTATTTATACCATCGTTAAAGAAAAGTGAGTCATTGACATTAATCCCCATAAAAGGATATTTGGTAGTCCAGCTTTGATGCAGTCCGTTCAATTCATAATTAGCGGGAAAAGTAGTCATTTTACTATCTGCACTGGGTTTAAACGGATCAAACGTAAAATCCATTGTGCGTCCCCAAAAAACGTCACCACTATCAGACTTAATCGCAATAGTCGTACACATAATCATACCTCCTATAATCTTTCCTTTTTAAGCGTAATTTAATTTTATCATCTATTTAATATGTTGCTTAAAAAAATACCTTTATTTATGAATAATCTTATAGTTAATGAAGTAAAAAATTATGTGAGTTATTCTAGGTTTGACTGCCAGTTAAATAATGCAAAGACTGTAAAAAGCTGGTAATTTACATTATTACTACTGCATAGTTTGGAAAATGCGAAATTAAGGAGATCTTGTTATTTAAAAGAATAAAGTTTTAGCAAATGATAATTTATTGCAAAAATCTCTCCCTGCTGGTTAGGCTAACTGATTTACACCATAATAATGAAAAAAACGAAGTTTTTTATTAAAAATTTCGTTCTACTATCTGATATGAAGGAGAATGATATGACAACTGTCAAAAATATAGCTGTAGCAAACCACCAACCTATTTTGCATAATTTTACGTAGCTTATTGCAATTGAAGTACTCACAGGGAACTTGACTTATTTGCATAAAATGCCCCAATATACTTTTCATAATGGAATTTTGGTAGTTAGAGGGGGAATTATTCTACTCCTAATATTAGCTCAAATAGTGGTCTGAGTTCTGAGCAATAATAATGGCAAAATAAAAGGGTGAAACAAAATGCTTCACCTCTTTATGATCACAGATTTGACTTTATAAGCTGTCTTGAATATTCTCAGCCAAATAATCATATAACATTCCAGCCTTTAAATCTTTGGTATTAATGCCAAGCGCCTCAGCAATTGCATAAGCAAACGCCCAAGCAGTTGCGGGGCCGCGACTGGTAATGATCTTATGCTGATCATCTGTAACAGTTATGTTTTCTTTAAAATGTCCGCTAGGAGCATCCTTTTTTGTTTGTTTGTCAAAGCCAGGGTAACAGGTGTAATCGGCATCAGCTATAACGCCATAACGGGCCAGAGCAATAGGGGCGGCACACATTGCAGCATCCCATTTGCCTTCTTCATGCCGCTTAACCATTAAATCCGCGAGCTTTTCATTATCACGCAAATTTTCTGCTCCAGTCGCACCACCAGGGAACGCCACTATATCATAGTCAAGTAGACTTTCATCAACTGTTTTGTCACAGGTAAGTTTGATGTTATGAGCACCATTAACAGCAGTGCTATTTAATCCGACCATATCAGCTTGAACGCCAAGACGGCGCAACACATCAATGATACTTAGTCCTTCAATTTCTTCACAGCCATCGGCAAAAACTACAGCTACTTTTTTCATTTGTTTTACCTCACAATCCTTTTCTTTTATTATAAACTAGCTTAATTCTAGGTAAAATAATAAATCGCTTAATTTATTTAAATGTAATGTTGGGTGCGGGCTAATAGGCATTTTTACTTTCTTAGGCGCTAGCCAGAGTGACTGTATTTTGGCATTCTCTGCAGCCTGAATTTCATCTGCTAAATCAGTTCCGATTACTAAACTAGTTGCGGACATCAAGTTTTGTTTCTGCAATATGGTGGTCAAAACTTTTTTATGTGGCAATTTTTCCGTAAAGTCATCTTTAAAATAAGCAAACGGAAAATAATTTACCAACTCTGTGTTTTTCATACGCTGCAATGCTACTTTTTTGTTCTCTTTTGCCAGCAGAATTAGTTTGACCTTGCCGTTAACTTTATCTAAAAATGGCAATACTTCTTTATTCAAACGATTTTGTTTTTGTAATTCTTTGATAAAAATCTGCCGTGCAGCTTGCCAATTTTCATGAAAAAATGTTTGTAAAATTAATCGTATGCGGTCTTCAAAGCCAAGTAACTTATTGTTTTCTTGCACAGAATTATATTTTAAACGTTCACTGGGACCAAAATCTCTGCCAGTTGACTTTAAAGTTTGCTTTAATGCATTTTGTTCAGCAATCTTTTCATCTAATAAACTGCCCTCAAGAATAAAAATTAATGTTTGAAATTTTGCCAATTTTAATTTCCTTTCTCCCAATACCTATCTGCATTATAGCGATCTACTATAACGATTTAAAGTAGCTCATTAAAATCAAACTTACGGGGTTAATGATACTTTTGCGGACAAACCGTTATTTAAAACATCAGCTGAGGATTAACCAATATCATTTATGTGTTCTAAATAAAAATTCGCCAAACATGTTTTTTACTTCAAACATCACTAAAAAACATAATTTTATAATAGTTAGTCATTGCTTTTTTATACAAATATGATACTATTTAGATAAACATCTAATTAGATGTTTATCTAAATAGAAAGGAAAAGGAACTAATGTGAGTTTTGAAACTAGTTTTAAAGCATTGTCCGATCCAGTGCGTCGCAAAATATTGCAGCTTTTAAAAAATGGACCAATGTCGGCAGGAGACATTGCTAAAAATTTTAATATGACAAAAGCTACTATTTCCTACCATCTTAATATGCTGAAAAAGGCTGATTTAATTGAAGAAGAACATGAAAAAAACTTTATTTATTATTCGCTAAACACTTCTATTATAGAAGAAATTATGAGTTGGCTGGTTGATCTGAAAGGAGATCATGATGAAAAAGAATAGTATTCGTCAAACTGAACTAATCTCGCTTCTGCTAATTTTATTTCCAGTTTTGACCGGAATATTTTTATATAATCGTTTGCCGCAAAAAATGGCTACACACTTTGGGATGACTAATATGCCAAATGCTTTTAGCAATAAATTATGGGTCATTATTGGTCTGCCTTTTTTGGGAATTATTCTTCAAGTAATGGTATTTTTGATCTTACGCAATCAAAAAGAAACCAAAAATC
The DNA here is from genome assembly GCF_016100925.1 of Lactobacillus sp. W8093. Classification (NCBI taxonomy): domain Bacteria; kingdom Bacillati; phylum Bacillota; class Bacilli; order Lactobacillales; family Lactobacillaceae; genus Lactobacillus; species Lactobacillus sp. W8093. The sequence continues at coordinate 82,859 of NZ_JACFRL010000005.1, forward strand.
TTGATTTTAAGATAGTTAATATTACGCTTTGGCTTGTTCCTGTTATTACTAATATCGTAAATCTGTCACTTTATGCCTATGCACTGGGTCATAAAGTAAAAGGTTCCTTTATACTTAGTGCTTTTTTGGGCCTGTTCTTTATTATTTTTGGTAATTATTTACCTAAAGTTAGTCCCAATCGTTTCGTTGGCATTAGACTACCATGGACTTTGCGTAACTCGACTAATTGGCACAGAACGCACCATTTTGCTGGATGGCTCTTTTTCATCAGTGGCATTGTTTTGCTTTTGACCTCTTATTGGGAAATGTATTGGATTGTTATCGCTGTCGTAATTATAGATATTTTGTTAATAACTTGTTATTCTTATTCGCTTAGTAAAAACGGTTATTAAAACGCGTAGCATAATTTAAATATGAAAAAGCTCCACAATGAGAGACTGAAATCTATATTGTGGGGTTTTATGTTTCTTAATCATTTTAAAATAGGTGTAAAAGTAGTAAAACTAAAGTTGGTAATAAAGTTCTAAGTAAGAAGAACTGTTGTTTTTGATATATGTCACCACTGTCTAAAATGGCAAATAAGATAGGTTAACTGTTTTAGATAAATACGAAAAAAGCTTTATCACAAAAACTTTTTGCGCTGCAACATTGATTAGTCGTGGGTATGTATATTAGTCATTTTGGTATGGATATTTTACATACACTTCTTGTTTGCTACATCCATGTTTCTATTGCGGCTCTAGCTTTTATTTAAGCAGGGTATTTCATTTATAAGGCATATATGTTATAGTTTAAAGCACGTTATAATAGAAAGGGGAATGCAAATTGGCAACAGAAGTTTATTTTGTACGCCACGGTGAAACAATGTTTAACCAACTAAACAAAGTTCAAGGATGGTGTGATTCTCCTTTGACTGTCAAGGGCATTAATGACTTGAAGATAACTGCACAGGCGTTAAGCCAGGTGCATTTTGACGATATGTATTCTTCCGATTTAAAGCGTGCCATAGATACTGTACACCTAATGAAAGCTGCTAATCAGGTATCAGAAATAGGTAAAATTAAAAAGTTACCGGAATTCCGAGAAGTATTTTTTGGTTCCTTTGAAGGTGATGACATTGAAGAAACCTGGAAGCAGATTGCCTTAGCAGCAGGTATTGGTCCAGAGACAGATGTAACGAAGATTATTAATCAAGTTGGAATATACGAATTTCGGGAAGCCACTAAAAAGGCTGATCCTCGTCATTTAGCTGAAAATAAAAAAGAACTTGATGAACGAATGGTACGAGCAGTTAGCGTGCTACATGAGTTAGCAGCAGGTGACAAGAGAATTTTGTTAGTTTCGCACGGAGATTTCATTAAAACATTGGCTATTAAATACTGGAACCAGAGCGATGGTTTACATGACATCATTTTTCCTAATAATGGCAGTGTTACCCGTGGTATACTCCATGAGAATGGTGATTTTGAAATTGTTGATTATAACGTTGATGCTGAAAATATGTGAAGTCCTGCATAATAGTAGGACTTTTTTGTTATTAAGACTTGAAGGGAAAAAAGATGAAGGATCATACAACAAAGCGGTATGCTTACGTCACGGCACTAAATATTATTATTACAGTCGCTGAATTTATTGGTGGCTTTGTTTCAGGTTCATTGTCGCTGTTATCAGATGCGGTCCACAATCTGAGTGATGTAGGTGCTATTGTCATTTCATTTATTGCACATGTTATTAGCAATAGAAGCAGGAATAAGAAGAAGACCTTCGGTTATGATAGAGCAGAAACGCTAGCAGCTTTTACTAACGGTATAATTTTAATTTTAATCAGTATTGCTTTATTTATTGAAGCAATTGAACGGTTTTGGCAACCGACCGAAATTAGTGGCGGAATTATGCTTGTTGTTTCTATTATTGGACTTCTTACTAATGTTGTTTCAATGCTGGTAATGAGACAAAGTGGTCAAAAGAATTTAAATGTCCGCTCTACTTTCGTTCATATGTTAAGCGATGCCCTGTCTAGTGTAGCAGTTGTTATTGGCGCCATTTTTATTTACTACTGGCACATCAGCTGGATTGATCCGTTAATGACTTTATTAGTATCTATTTTTGTCTTTCATGAAGCTTTTGAAATAACTGGTAAAGCTGCCAATGTTTTAATGGAATCTAATCCAGATATTGATTTAGACGAAGTAAATCGGATTGTCTTGTCTTTTCCTGAAATAAATAATATTCATCATGTTCATGTGTGGCGTTATAGCGACCGTTATGTCATGCTTGACGCACATGTCAATGTTAATCCCGATTTAACAGCTGGAAAATTCGAGCAATTAACGCAACAAATTAGTTCTAAGTTAAAAGATTTGGGAATTAATCATATCAACTTCCAAGCAGAGTGTAACCGTGGAAAAAATGATAAAATGATTGTAACTGATCGTAGTCGTGAGTAGCTAGGAGAAAAAATAATTTTGAGAGTTAGTATTTTTACTGCAGTGATCGTGTTGATAGTTGGACTTTATGACATTGCTTATGCTTACAACCGTCGATATCGCAATCATAACCATGGTGCTACACCCTTTATGGTGTTGGGCATAATTTTTACAATTAGCGGATTGGTCTTAATAGTAATGCACTGGGTGAAGTGAAATGGTAAAGTTGGTGCTTTTGAGACATGGAGAAAGTCTTGCCAATAAGGCAAATGTCTATACTGGCTGGAATGATGTTGCTTTGACTGCAAAAGGCCGAGCCCAAGCTGAAGCAGCCGGTAATTTAATAAATCTGATACCACAATATGACCCTACGCATATTCATACTTCGGTTTTAATGAGAGCGATTGTCACCGCAAATATCGTAGCGGATACCTGTCATTTTTTATATTTACCGCTTACCAAGACTTGGCGTCTAAATGAAAGACATTATGGCAATTTACGGGGAATTAATAAAGAAGAATCGAAAAAAATTTTTGGTAAGGAGCAGGTATTAGAGTGGCGACGTGGTTTTTATGCAATTCCACCTGCAGGCAAAAAAGTTAGCTCCAGACGATATGCCAGTTGTGACTATCACCTGTTACCACGTGCTGAAAGTCTTTATCAAACCCAACTTAGAGTGTGGCCCTATTATCAGGATCACGTTGCTAATAGACTAAAAATGGGAGAAGATCAATTAATTGTGGCACATGGTTCAAGCTTGCGTGCATTAATCAAAAAACTAGAAAATATCAATGATCAAGATATTATAAAATTAGAAGTACCCAATGCGGAGCCTATCATCTATACTTTCAATCCGCAATTGGAAATAATTGATAAAAAGATTTTACATTGACTTTGGTTCTTAGTAAGGAATTTTTCAGATGTATGTTAAAATTTATTACGATATCATTTGAATTATCATTCTTAGTTTGGAGTAGAGGAATGCGTAAAATATTTTTATTACGAGGCGCACCAGGCTCCGGTAAATCTTCTTTTATTTCTCGTCATCACTTACAGCCATATGCGATTAGTCGTGATCAAATTAGATTGTTATTGGCGAATTTAACCTATTACTATGAAGAAGATACCGATTGCTTACATCAAGTAATTCCGCGTTATGCGAATGAACGCACGGAGCAAGTGGTGGATTACCTTGTAGAAGAAAAGATGAAACGTGGCGAAACGGTCATAGTAGATAGTACGCATATTTTTCCTGAGAATATTGAGCATTATCAGCCGTGGATTGAACGTTATCGTTACGAATTATTTGTTGTTGATCTAATGTACCATAAGAGTTTGCGTAATTTGCTTAATCGCAATGAGATTCGCAGGCAATACGATTGGGTTAAGCCGGGTGTCATTAGAGAAATGTACTTATCATATCAGGATAATTTAACACTGCCGGAATGGGCACACGTTATTACACCTAATCAATTAGGTAAGGCACTTTCGCAAAAGGAAAGTAATTTAGATCATTTTGCACATGTAGTAGCAGTGCCAGACAAGGTTGCGGAAGAAGATTTTCCCCATGTGCATATTTCTAACTTTTATTTTTCTTTTAACGATCTTTTTACTGAAAAATATGGTACTTACAGAAATGTTGTGACAATTGGTAAAACTCAAGATGAAGTTGTTAATCAATTTCGGTTACCGTTTTTTGTATTTAAATTTCATCACAAGCACTTTTTAATTTCGGCATATCCTATTAGAAATGAAATGCTTGATCCCATTAAAAAAGTAAAAAGTGTTTGGTCCTATTCGACGGGGCTAGTCAATCCCGCTGACTTTTTGGAGGTATTTCCCCAAAGTCAGCCGCAACATGTACACCAATTCAATCTAAGCAAATTACAACCTGACAGGTTATTGCATATTTGGTAACAACTATGAAAAGAGTTTCGGAAAACCGAAACTCTTTTTAAATATTGGGAATTTCCTTTCAAACATTGCTGGTGAATTATAATGAAGTATAATTGAATTGTCAGTATTTTGATAGCGCTTTTAGAAGGAAATGAATACAAATGAAGATTGAAGAACTTAAGCAAGAATTTAGTAATATCTATCATCAGACACCTACTGGCTGTTATTTTTCTCCCGGAAGAATTAACTTGATTGGCGAACATACTGATTATAATGGTGGGCACGTTTTTCCATGTGCCATTTCTTTAGGAATTTATGGTGCTGCTAGTCCTCGTGATGATGAAAGATTTTGTTTTTATTCAGCAAACTTTGCCGATATGGGAGTAGTTGAAACGGACCTCCATGGATTGAAGTTTGTTAAAGAAGATTCTTGGGCTAATTATGCTAAAGGCATGTTACACTTTATGCTTGCTAGTGGCGCCAAAATTGAACATGGTTTAAATATCTATATTAACGGTAACATTCCTGATGGTGCGGGACTATCTTCCTCTGCTGCCTTGGAAATGTTAATTGGCGTAATATTGCAAGATCAATACCAGTTGTCTTTTGCCAAATTAGACATTGTGAAAATGGGTGTTAAAACCGAAAATGAATTTATCGGTGTTAACTCTGGCATCATGGATCAATATGCGGTGGCTATGAGTAAAAAGGATCATGCCATTTTGCTTGATACTGATAAAATAAAATCCGAATTAGTACCTTTAGACCTGAAAAATAATGTGATTGTCATTATGAACACTAACAAAAAACGTACTCTGGCAGACTCAAAGTACAATGAACGCAGGACTGAATGCGAAAAGGGTCTGCGATTTTTGCAGGAAAAACTAGACATTAAATCATTGGGAGAGTTAGATGATTTAGTGTTTGATGAAAACAGTTATCTTTTGCCAAACGAAAAATTGCTTAAGCGTTGCCGTCACGCAGTCTGGGAAAATGAGCGTACTTTAAACGCTGAAAAGGCACTACAAAAGGGTGACTTAACTGAATTTGGTCACTTAATGAATGCTTCGCACGTTTCTTTGGAATATGATTACGAAGTAACCGGTAAAGAGCTAGATACGTTAGTGCATACCGCATGGAAACAACCTGGTGTTCTAGGAGCACGTATGACCGGAGCCGGTTTTGGTGGGTGCGCCATCGCACTAGTTGCTAAAAATCGGGTAGAAGACTTTCAGAAACAAGTCGCAACCGTATATAAAGAAAAAATAGGCTACCTACCTTCATTTTATATTGCAGAAACTGCTGACGGTACGAAAGTTTTACGATAAACGGGATTTGAGATGGGTAAAAAGAATTTAGTTGAAGAATTTATCACACAAATAATTGCTAATAGCGCTTTTACTGAACTTGATCGTATTTATTTGCGTAACAGAATTTTGGCGCTCGTAGGCGATGAAGCGCTGAAAGTTGAAACTACGAGTGACAATCTGCTTGATCTGAAAGACGAGTTAATTGTTGCTGCTCAGAATAATGGGTTAATTGCAAACAGCAATTCTGCTTACGATATCTTGGGCGCACAATTATTGAATTTTATTGTACCTAGACCAAGTATAGTGAATCAAAAGTTCTGGGAAAGTTACCAGCTTTCACCACAAAAAGCGATCGCTGATTTTTACCAAATGAGTAAAGCAAGTGACTACATTAAGACTAGAGCTATTGCTAGAAACATATATTTTACTGCGGGAAGTAAATACGGTGATCTGGAAATTACAATAAATCTGTCTAAGCCTGAAAAAGACCCTAAAGACATTGCCGCTGCCAGATATAAAAAGACTGTTTCATACCCACAATGTCAGTTGTGCATGGAAAACGAGGGATATCTCGGACATAGCAATTACCCTGCTCGGACAAATCACCGTGTTATTCGCTTTAAGCTCGGAAATGAAACTTGGGGCTTTCAATATTCTCCTTACGCCTATTTTAACGAACACTGTATTTTCTTGGCACCTGTTCATGAAAAAATGAAGATAAGTGAACAGACTTTTGTAAACTTACTGGAGATTGTCAGCAAATTTCCTGGTTACTTTGCCGGTAGCAATGCTGATTTGCCAATTGTCGGAGGTTCGATTTTAGCGCATGAGCATTACCAAGGGGGAAGACACAGTTTCCCAATGGAAAAGGCGCCAATTATTAAAAAACTAAGTTTTGCTGGTTTTAGTGATATAGAAGCTGGCATAGTCAAATGGCCTATGTCTGTGATTCGGTTACGTGGTCAAAACCCAAAAAGCATAGTCGAATTAGCAAACAAGATCTTGCGCAAATGGCAAAATTATAGTGATGAAAAGGTAGATATTCGGGCATTTACAGAGCACATTCCCCATCATACAATCACGCCAATTGCGCGTTTACACGGCCAGACTTATGAGCTTGATCTAGTTTTACGTGATAATCAAACTTCTGCCAAATATCCTGATGGCATTTTTCACCCGCATCCCGCTGTGCAACATATCAAAAAGGAAAATATCGGTTTGATTGAAGTAATGGGTCTGGCAATCTTTCCACCACGATTAAAACCTGAATTACTTGAGGTCAAAAAGTACTTACTCGACCAACCTAATGATATTGCCCCAATGCATCTTGACTGGGCTCGTCATATTAAGACTAAATATCAAATTAATAGCGCAAACGTTAAGCAAATTTTGCAGCGAGAATTAGGGCTAGTCTTTGCTCATGTCTTGGCAGATGCCGGTGTTTTCAAGCAAACAACAGAGGGCGAAGCAGCCTTTATGCGTTTTGTTAATGCAGTAGGGCTAAATTAAGTTTCCTATAGTAATTGAAATAATTTTTTATTAATACAGGCTGTATTAATCTTAAGATAGATAAAAAGCACTGAGAAATTTTTCTCAGTGCTTTTTAATTAATTTTCAGCGGTAATGAATTTATTTAAAAGCCAAAGCACCCATTGGGTCCCATGGTAATAATTGGATCGGGTCCTTAGCTCCTTCATCAAAAGCTGTTCTTAAATCATCAGGTAAGAATTTCTTGTTGATAACTGCTTGGTAAACAAATTGGTCAAACCAGGAGTCACTCATTACAAAGTAGCCCTTAAAGCCAGGCTTTTCTCCCCATGAATTTTCTATCTTCCACTTAGTTGGCTTGTCATCTACTAAGTCAACACCGGTAATAACCATAGCATGATCCATCATGCTTTCGCTAGAATCAAGTTTATCACCCTTAGACATTGAAAAATCAACGTCAAATAACTCGTCACGCTTGTAAATATTGGTATCAAGTAAGCCGAGCTGTCTTTCTGAATCTTTACCAACATTTGAACCAAACCAAACAACTTCTCCCGCTTTAAGTTGTTTAATGATTAAATCTTTCATTTCTGAAATTTTGACATTAAGGTGACGAACTTGGCGACCGCCAACAACGTTACCTAAATATTCAACTGAAAACACCTTGTGGTATGGCTTATCATCTGTAGGTGAATTAATAATTGAAACATGGTCTTCTAAGTTCATGCCTACGAATTTGTCAAAGAATTCTTTAGGAGTAATGCCAGCTTCACGATGATAATTACCATCATCATCTTTGTATTCAAAGTCAAACTTCTTCGGTGGCACGCCTAATGAGATTGCCAAAATTCTGAAGACATCATTTAAAAATTCAGCTTTACGTTGTTCAACTTCATCTTCTGTTTTACCAGCATTAACTAAAGCACGTAGTTCCAAACCGTCTTTACGTAAAAGAGTATTCAGAGTATCGTTTAAAGCGCCAGAACTATTTGAATTTGCAGTTTCCGGGTAAACTGATTTAGGTACAATCCCGTATTTTTCAACCAAGCCACAAAGCATATCCCATTGACCACCATCTTGTTGCGGGGTAGCGAATAAGAAGCTTACTTTACGGTCACCAAGAGGTTTCTTGGCGGAAGCAATAACGTTCTCAAAGAAGAAGTTTGACTTTTCAAACTTATCCCAGAAGTTAGTGTAATTTTGTGATAATTCAAAGTCCTTAATCTTATATTCTTTTTGTAATGGGTGACGCATAGTGTTTAATGCGGAAAACATCCAGCAACGACCTGATTGTTTCTGGTCTGCCGGCTTACCCGTGTTAATTTCAACAGAAAAAGTTGGAGTCAAATCAATTTTTGATTGTAAATTCTGGCTGGCCTTGAAAATGCCATTCTCTTGCGCAGCGTGGCTGGCAATGTTAATACCAGCATGATTGGCTAAGTCTTTAGTAAAATTATCAATGGCTGCATTTGTGATTTCTTTTGTCATGTAAATAAGTCCTCCTTAAACAAATTAATATTATTTTAACTTATATATTTAAAGTAGTCTATCCTTGAAAATTTAATTATTGTTAAAAAAATATTTGTTTCTAACCTTCTAATTTCATTAAACTAGTTCTTAAATAGATTTGTTTTCTGAACTTGGACGATGATACCAAATGCCAGCAAATTCAGGATGTTCATCAAAATAATTGATAACTACTGGATCAAGCGGCCACACAGGAAGTTGTGATTTTTGAGCAATATACATTACTGTTTGCATTTGATCGTGTAAAATCTTTTTACTATCTTTATTGGGATTAATAAAAAGGTGATTCATGATCCAGACAGTAGCATCTTTACGCTCAATTTTATCCATCGTCCAATGACAGATCATTTCTCCCTGATCATCGTCTTCTCGAAAACACTGGTGGGGGTCATCTATGTTAAACATTTAATCTCCCTTCAAAAAATGGAATAATTTTTACGTAACTAATTATATTAGATTTAAAATATAATCCGCAAATTAATGTAAAATAGTGTTTGAAGATTTTTAAAGGAGACAGCATGAATAAAATAAGGGGCTTTGAGGTAGTATCTAAATACCATAATAAAAATATTACTTTGCCAAGAAGGCAGACTATTGCCAGTGCTGGTTATGATTTAGAGGCGGCTAAAGATGTTTTGCTTCCCAGTATTTGGCGGCTTAACTTTGTGCGTATTTTTCGTCTAATCAGAAATGGTCACCAGCTATACGAACAAGACTATGAAATGGCAGAGCACGTTCTCAAGCCATTTCTAATTCCTACGGGTGTAAAAGCATACATGCCGGAAGACGAAGTATTATTACTAGCAAATCGTTCTTCTAACACTTTTAAAAGAAATCTGGCGCTACCAAACGGAATAGGAGTTATTGATTCAGATTATTATAATAATGATCAAAATGAAGGGGAAATTTTTGTTCAATTAATTAATTATGGTGTTAGACCTATTCAAATTCGCAAGGGTGAACGAATAGGTCAAGGAATTTTCGTTCATTATCTAAAGTCAGATAATGATCTTCCTATTAATAGGCAAAGAATAAGTGGTTTTGGCTCAACAAATAAGAAGGGAAGCTAAATGGCAAAACTGAAAACAAAATATAAATGCCGTTCTTGTGGTTATATCTCTGCCAGCTATTTAGGACGCTGTCCTAATTGTGGTGCTTGGAATCAGTTTGAAAAAGAAACTGAAGCAGTGCAAAACCGTTCAACTAAAGGCAGTCCAAGCAGGCTCATCAAGAAAACCGGAATTAGCGAACCGGTTAAATTGGGGAATGTGAAGGCTGAAAAAGAAGAGCGCATCAAAACAAGTATGGCGGAACTGAACAGGGTTTTAGGCGGCGGTATTGTTCCCGGTTCACTGGTTTTAATCGGTGGTGATCCTGGAATCGGTAAGTCAACTTTAATGTTACAAATCATGAGCGAATTGGCTGATCAATATAAAGTGCTGTATGTTTCAGGGGAAGAATCTGCTAATCAAATCAAGCTCCGTGCAGATCGCTTAGGTCTTCCTGCTAATGGCATGATGCTTTATCCAGAAACAGATATGGAAGATATTCGTCAGCAAATTGCTGATTTAGAGCCCGATTTTGTCGTGATTGACTCCATTCAGACCATGAATGAACCCAGTCTTGACTCGATGACCGGTTCGGCGTCACAAGTAAGGGAAGTCACAAGCGAATTGATGAAAATTGCTAAAATGGATGCGATTACCGTTTTTGTTATTGGCCACGTGACAAAAGAAGGTGCGATTGCAGGTCCTAAAATTTTGGAGCACATGGTAGATACAGTCCTTTATTTTGAAGGTGATGAACATCATGCCTACCGTATTTTACATTCTGTTAAAAATCGGTTTGGTGCCGCAAATGAAATCGGCATGTTTGAAATGGTTAACAAAGGTTTGCAGGAAGTAACTAATCCTTCAGCCGTATTCTTAGATGAACGGTTGCCCAAATCTACCGGTTCCGCGATAGTAGTATCGCTTGAAGGAACAAGGCCAATTTTGGCGGAAATTCAGGCACTGGTGACACCGACTGCTTTTGGTTATGCAAAAAGAACCACTTCGGGGATTGACTACAATAGAGCTGGACTATTGCTAGCTGTCTTGGAAAAAAGAGGCAACTTAATGCTGCAAAATCAAGACGTTTATCTAACTGCCACTGGGGGAATTCGTTTGAACGAACCGGCAGTTGATTTGGCAGTTGTCATGGCAATTGCATCAAGTTATAAAAATCAGGAAATTTTACCTACGGACTGTTTTGTGGGCGAAGTTGGCTTAACTGGTGAGGTGCGCAGAGTCAATCAAATAGATGCGCGTATTAAAGAAGCTGCTAAGACTGGTTTCAAACGTATTTTTATTCCGAAACACAATATGCGTGCTAGTCTTAAAAACTCGGGAATTGAAGTGGTTCCAGTTGCAAGTATCCCGCAAGCCTTAAAAGTGGTTTTAGGGTAACGAATATTGAACTTTTTTGCTATTACGCGTAAACTTAAATTGTTTATATTTACTTTTTGAAAGAGGCATGAATTTTGGCTAAACAAAAAATTCGAGTAAGGTATGCCCCAAGTCCAACAGGGCACTTACACATTGGTAATGCACGGACGGCGCTATTTAATTTCTTATTTGCGCGTCATAATAAGGGGACTTTTGTTTTAAGAATTGAAGATACTGACCAGAAACGTAATGTTGCAGGTGGCTCAAAGTCACAAATGGAAAACTTACATTGGTTGGGAATTGATTGGGACGAAGGACCCGATAAAGGCGGAGACTATGGTCCGTACCGTCAATCTGAAAGAAAAGATATATACAACAAGTATATTAAGCAACTAATTGATGAGGGTAAAGCCTATTATTCATATAAAACTGAGGAAGAACTAGAAGAACAGCGTGAAGAACAACGTGCGATGGGAATCGCACCGCACTATACTTATGAATATGAAGGTATGACTGCTGCTGAAATTGAACAAAAGCAAGAAGAAGCAAAAGCAAAGGGCTTAAAACCGGTTGTTCGTATCCATATTCCAGAAATGGAAACATATTCCTGGGATGATATTGTTAAAGGACATCTTAGTTTTGAATCCGACACAATCGGTGGCGATTTTGTCATTCAAAAACGGGATGGCATGCCAACTTATAACTTTGCTGTTGTAATTGATGATCACCTTATGGAAATTACCCATGTTTTGCGGGGGGATGATCACGTTTCAAATACGCCCAAACAATTAGCAGTTTATGAAGCTTTGGGCTGGCAGCCACCCAAATTTGGTCACATGACTTTGATTATTAATGCTGAAACCGGTAAGAAACTTTCTAAGCGTGATGAATCTGTTTTACAGTTTATCGAGCAATACAGAGACCTTGGCTATCTGCCTGATGCAATGTTTAATTTTATTACGTTACTCGGCTGGTCACCGGTAGGTGAAAACGAAATCTTTAGCCAGAGAGAATTGATCAAGCAATTCGATCCTTCACGTCTGTCAAATTCACCAGCAGCTTTTGACCAGAAGAAGTTGGAGTGGATTAACAACCAGTATATTAAAAAGGCTGATCGTGATACGCTCTTAGATTTGGCACTTAATAACTTGCAGGAAGCAGGTTTGGTTGAAAAGGATCCGACCCCTGAAAAGATGGAATGGGTTAGACAATTAGTGAATATTTATTCTGTGCAGATGTCTTACACCAAACAAATTGTTGACCTAGCTAAAATATTTTTCGCTGCGCCTAAAGATTTAAGTGACAAGGAAATTGAAGAAATTCGTAACGATGATGCCAGACCGGTAATTGAAGAATTTAAAAAGCAAGTTAATTTAATTCCCCGGTTTACGGCTCCGCAAATTATGAACGCTGTTCAAGCAACTCGTCAGGAAACGGGAATTAAGGGGAGACGTTTGTTTATGCCAATCAGAATTGCTACGACCAGGTCAATGGTTGGTCCTGGAATTGGGGAAGCAATGGAACTTTTAGGCAAAAAGCGGGTACTGGAACATTTGGAATTGACTCTTAAGCAAATGAGCGCAAACGGCTTATAGAAAAAAACAACGTGTTATTCAATTAATTGGATAATACGTTTTTATTTTAAATTGAATCATGAACTCGCTTAAAATGATCAGAACAGATTATTTATATACTAGAATCTGTTCTTGTTTCTGTTAGAATGAAGATAAAAATATTTTGAGAAAGGCAAGCTAGCCGCAGTGAAGATATACAATACTTTAACCAAAACTAAGGAAGAATTTAAGCCGATAACGCCTGGTAACATCACTATGTATGTCTGTGGTCCTACTGTATATAACTACATTCATATCGGTAATGCCAGAAGTGTTATTGCATTTGATACAATAAGGCGCTATTTGGAGTTTAAAGGCTTTAAGGTCAACTATGTGTCTAATTTTACTGACGTTGATGACAAAATGATTGCTGAAGCAAAGGCGGAACACGTGACTGTCCCAGATTTAGCTGAACGCTATATTAAGGCTTATCGTGAAGATATTGAAGCATTAAATGTTGAACCGGCAACTACAAATCCCCGCGCTACTCATGAAATTAGTGCAATTATTAAGTTTATCCAGAAACTAATTGCTAAGGGTTATGCTTATGAATCAGACGGTGACGTTTATTATCATACTAAAAAGTTTAAAAATTACGGTCAGCTCAGCAGTCAAAATGTGGCAGAACTTGAGGAGGGCGCTTCTGAGCATATAAATGTTGAGGAGCAAAAGCGCAAAGAAGATCCCATAGATTTTGCATTATGGAAAAGGCAAAAGGAGCCGGATGAAATTGCCTGGGATTCACCTTGGGGAAAAGGCCGCCCGGGTTGGCATATTGAATGTTCAGTTATGGCAACAAAATATTTAGGAGATACAATTGATATTCATGGTGGTGGACAAGATTTAGAATTTCCTCATCATGAAAATGAAATTGCCCAAAGTGAAGCTGCAACTGGGAAAAAATTTGTTCATTATTGGATGCACAATGGATTTGTAACCGTGGGCACAAGTCAAGAGAAAATGTCTAAGTCCTTACATAATTTTGTAACCGTCCATGATCTATTGCAAAAAATTGACCCGCAGGTTTTGCGTTTCTTTATGGCGAGCGTGCAGTACAGAAGGCAAATTAATTATTCTACTGATAATTTGAAGCAGGCACAAGTCATTTTGCAAAGATTCAAAAATACTCTGATTAATGTTGCTTATAGACTAAAAGATAATTCTGAAAGTCAGACCTCAATAGATTTAACTGCCGCAATTAAGGAAACTGAACAAAAATTCATCAGTGCTATGGACGATGATTTTAATGTCCAAAACGCGCTGAGCGCAATCTATGATTTACTGCCAAAAATCAATGACAATGTTAATGCTAAAAATTCTGATAAAAACGCTCTTAAACAAGTTCAAAAAAATTTGACCAAATGGCTGGCAATTTTTGGAATAGATACTGAAAAGTTAACTATTTCTGATAAACAAAATGATGATAGTCAAGTTGAAAAGTTAATTCAAGAGCGTGAAGAAGCACGTAGAAACAAAGATTGGGCGAAAAGTGATGCCTTAAGAGATGAACTAAAGCAAATGGGCGTCATTGTTGAAGATACACCGCAAGGAACAAGGTGGCTACGTGAATAAAACTGACAAAATGATAGAAAAAGATGTTAATCCGGATACACTGAACGGGCAAACTTTAGCTTATCTGGGAGATGCAGTATACGAAATCTTTATTAGAAGGCATTTAATTAAATGCGGGGTTGTTAAACCACAAGTTTTACAAAGAATGGCGACTCACTATGTATCTGCTAAAGCTCAGGCTGCGTTAATTACCAAATTACAAGAAGATGGTTTGCTAACAGAAGATGAAGTAGCCACTTTTCATCGCGGTCGTAATTCGAAAACCTATACTAAGGCTAAAAACACAAGTTTAGCCACTTATAAATTATCTACTGGATTTGAAGCAGTCTGGGGTTACTTGGAGCTTTTAAATAAAAAAGAGCGTATTCAGGAATTAACCGCTTGGTGCATTAAAAATGTTGAGAATGGGAGCATAGAAAAATATGACTTCAAGTGATAAAGATTTTGTTTATGGTCGACACGCTGGCTTAGATTATTTGCAAACGCAGGATGCTGACCATATTAATAAAATATTTCTGCAGCAGGGAATCAAAGAAAATTTTGCTAATGAAGTATTTGCTTTAGCTAAGGAAAAGGGTTTAGTTGTTCAAACTGTACCCAAAAATAAGTTGGATAGATTGGTGCAGGGTGAGAATCATCAAGGTTTGGTATTGACAGTTGCCAGCTTTGAATATGCTGATCTGAACCAATTGTTAGCAGAATTTGAACACACAAAAAAGGATCCTTTCTTGTTAATGCTTGATTCGATCGAAGACCCGCATAATTTAGGTTCAATTCTAAGAACAGCTGATGCCACGGGTGTAGATGCGATTATTATTCCTAAAAGGCGGGCGACTGGTCTAACGTCAGTAGTAGCCAAAACTTCTACTGGAGCTATTGATTACGTGCCGGTTGCCAGAGTAAATAATTTGGTACAAACGGCAAAATTATTAAAAAACCAGGGTTACTGGCTATTTGGTACCGATATGAACGGAACAGATTATCGTCAATGGAACAGTAATGGCAAAACAGTTCTGGTTATTGGTAATGAAGGTAAAGGAATTTCTCGGCTTTTAAAAGAGCAAATGGATCAAACATTAACTTTACCCATGGTCGGTCACGTGCAATCTTTGAATGCGAGTGTGGCTACCGGTATTTTACTCTACCAAATGCTTAATAACCGGAACCCACTAAAATAAATAGCGAAAATCATTCTGAAGTTTTCAGGATGATTTTTTTGTTTGAAATAGTAAAATATCATCTTTTTAATTTAATGTGTTTTTAACAAAAATAAATCTTTGTTTTTTAGCCGATTTACATTAAAAATTGGCTGCAAAGAAAGAACTAAGGTTCGATATTTGAGCGCTTTCAAGTTCTGTATCCTTCATTCATCTATAAAAATAGGAGTAGTTAAGATGAAGAGTATAAAGAAAGCAAGTAAAAATGAAACAGAACTGATAATGCAAATTAAAAATGGTGAAGAAGAAGCGTTAATTGATCTTTGCTACTTGTATAAGCCATTAATTAATAAAGTTAAAAGCATGTATCATGTACGTTATTATGACAGTCAAGACTGGGATCAAGATGCCCTGATTATTTGTCATGATTCAGCGAAAAAATTTGATCTCAAAAAAGGTAAATTTAGCAGTTATTATAAAACTAGGTTAACTAATCATGCCAAGTCACTAGTTAGATATGATAATGCATACCGCAGGCAAGCTTTAAAGCAATCTATTTCACTAGAAACTGCAAGAAAAAACAATCTATCACCAATGAAAAAAGATTCTACATCCATCCCTGAGGTACCTCTGAGTGAAAATATAGCAATTTTAACCGCACACTTATCAAATTTAGAGATTAATGCTCTTTTAGTCGAATTAGGGCTAAAAAATCAGGATGAAATATTGCGCAGATTAAATATCAGCAAGCTAACTCTGTCAAGAGCTCATTCAAGACTTGCTCAAAAAATGCGTAAGACCTTACTCAGTTAGTTTTTTATAGTTCTCACATAAAAAATGGGGTATAATTGTTATTGTAGAATAAATTTTAGGAGGTAGTTAAGATGGCTGATGAAGTTATGAAGACTGCATTGTTAGATCGTCACATGAAAGAAGTTTTCGACTGGAGTGATTCAGATCTTCCAGTAAGAGATGCCCTTTGGGATTATTTTATGGAAAAGAATGGTAGAGATACCATTAAGACGGAGGAAGCTATGCTTCCATTCCTGAAAGACTCTGACGATAAAATCGAATCCTTCGTTAATGAAAATCTTAAGAAGTAAATCCGACTAATACAATGTTCTACGCACTGTGGTCACGCATTTGTTTGACCACTAAAACAGCTGCTCGAATCAAAAGGGTGGCTGTTTTTGTTAATAAAAAAATTTATGGGAAGATGCACTTGATTAATTATACAGTAATTGTTAAATTAATTGCTTATACCTGATATTTTTGCTAAAATACAGTAGTTTGGAAGTGAGATTATGGCAGTGAAAAAAGCATCATTAGCCTGCAGTATCTGCGGCTCGCGCAATTACTCTATCACCGCAAGTAAAAATCGCACTCAGCGTCTGGAATTGAACAAATTTTGTAAACATTGCGGTAAGATGACTTTGCATAAGGAAACGAGGTAGATTATGGTTAAGTTTTTTAAAAGTGTAGTTGAAGAAATGCGGTTAGTTACATGGCCAACTGCAAAACAAAACCGTCACGACACAGCAATCGTAATTGTTTCCTCAATTCTGTTTGCTGCTTACTTAGGTTTACTTGATTTCTTGTTTACCAATATTACACAAATAGTTATGTAATAGCACAGTTATATTGTTTGTGGTACAATTAATTTGATTATAAAAGTCCTCTGATGCAAGAGGCTTTTTTGTTTGCCAAAAATAAAAGGAGAAATTGTAATAATGGTAGAAACTACTAAGAAGCAATGGTACGTGCTGCACACATATTCTGGCTATGAAGATAAGGTTAAATCTGACCTCTTATCTCGTGCACAAAGTATGGGTATGCAAGATTATATTTTTCGTGTAATGGTGCCGGAACAGGAAAAAATTGAAAAAGTAAACAATAAGAAAAAAGAAGTTGAAGAAAAAATTTTCCCTGGCTATGTTTTGGTTGAAATGGTGATGACTGATGAAAGTTGGTTTGTCGTGCGTAATACACCAAATGTAACTGGCTTTGTCGGTTCACACGGTGGAGGCTCAAAACCATCGCCACTGTTAGAAGAAGAAGTAAACAGGCTTTTACGTCAACAAGGAGAGCCTGCTAAAAGACCACAAATTGATTTTGAAGTTGGGGAAACCGTTACCATCATCGATGGTGCGTTTAACGGCGTTGAAGGAAAAATTACTGAAATTCAACCAGATAAGTACAAATTATTTGTTTCCGTTGATATGTTCGGCCGTGCTACTACAACTGAACTAGATTACGATCAAGTAAAGAAAATTAGCTAGTAATAAGTCATTTATTGCAAAATTACTAAAACGATGATAATATATTAAAGTACTTTTATTATTGTGGGAGGAAGAGTAGGTAACTCTTCCATTTTAACCACGCACGGAATCAAGGAGGTTTTGACCGTGGCAAAGAAAGTTATAAATGTTGTTAAATTACAAATACCAGCTGGAGCTGCAACACCCGCTCCACCAGTTGGTCCAGCTTTAGGTCAAGCTGGTATTAACATTGTTGGTTTTACTAAGGACTTCAATGCTAGAACAGCTGACCAAAAAGGCATGATTATTCCTGTAGTCATTACAGTATACGAAGATCGTTCATTTGAATTCGTTACTAAGACCCCACCAGCTCCAGTTCTTTTGAAACAAGCTGCTAAGATTGACAAGGCATCCGGTGAACCAAATACTAAGAAAGTTGGTAAGGTTACCAAGGATCAAGTTAAGGAAATCGCTGAAACTAAGATGAAGGACCTTAATGCTGCTGATGTCGAAGCTGCTATGCGGATGATCGAAGGCACTGCTAGAAGCATGGGTATCGAAGTCGAAGACTAATCCTGTTATTTATAACAATTTAGGTGGGAGAGCTTAAGCTCGTTTGACCACATATTAAGGAGGAAATCACATGCCAAAGCATGGTAAAAAATATTTAGAAGCTGCTAAAAAAGTAGATTCAAAGAAATTATATTCAGTTGCTGAAGCAATTAAGTTAGTTAAAGAAACTTCATACGCAGGCTTTGATGCATCAGTTGAAGTTTCATACAATTTGAGTGTTGACCCTAAACAAGCTGACCAACAAATTCGTGGTTCACTTGTTTTACCAAATGGTACCGGTAAAACCCAAAAGGTGATTGTTTTTGCTGATGGTCCACAAGCTGAACAAGCTAAAGCTGCCGGCGCTGATGAAGTTGGTTCTGACGACTTAGTTGAAAAAGTACAAAACGGTTACTTGGACTTTGACGTAGTTGTTGCTACGCCAACTATGATGGCTAAAGTAGGACGTTTGGGTCGTATCTTGGGACCTAAAGGCTTAATGCCAAACCCTAAGACTGGCACAGTTACAATGGATATTGAAAAAGCCGTTAAGAACGTTAAAGCTGGTCAAGTTGAATACCGTGTTGACCGTCAAGCTGCTATTCATGCTGCTATTGGTAAAGTTTCATTTACTGATGAGCAATTAATTGAAAACTTTGATGCATTGCGTGACGTGATTTTGCGTGCGCGTCCATCTGCTGCTAAAGGTCAATACATTAAGAGTGTAGCTGTAGCTGCAACTTTTGGTCCCGGAATTAAACTTGATCCATTAAACTTGGACTAAAAATGAATAAGTGTTAAAAGCAACTTCGCCTGCTTGGGCAAGTTGCTTTTTTATCTATATTTAAGTAATTATGATTGGTCAATAGTAAAAGATTTGATAAACTAGAGCTGAATTTTATTTGACTGAGGGAGTTATTATGAAAAAAAGTAATTTTGGCAAACTGCTGGTACTATCTTTATTTGTGCCACTTTTTTTAGTAGGTTGCAGTCAAAGCCGAGAAAAAATTACTATTGTCGGCTCTAGTGCCCTACAGCCGTTAGTTGAGCAGGCCGGCAACGATTACCGCTTGGCACATACGAGTAGCAACATTGTTGTCCAAGGTGGTGGATCAGGTACAGGTCTGAGTCAAGTCCAGGCAGGAGCAGTTGAAGTAGGGACATCAGATGTTTTTGCTGAAACACAAAAAGGTATTGATGCCAAAAAATTAGAAGACTATCCTGTTGCGGTAGTAGGAATCGTTCCTATTGCCAACAAAGGCGTCGGCGTTAAAAATTTATCTGTTGAACAACTTTTTGCGATTTTTACCGGTAAAATTAAAAATTGGCGTGAAGTCGGTGGTAAAAATCAGCCCATTATAGTGATTAACCGTTCGCGTGGTAGCGGTACACGCTCTACTTTTGAGGACTTGATTTTAAACGGCAAAGATGCTGTTAATTCACAAGAACAAGATTCTAATGGGACAGTTAAGAAGATAGTTAACTCAACCCCAGGAACAATTTCTTATATTTCTTTTCCGTATGCTAATGATCAAAATATTCAAAAAATTAGTATTGATCATGTCAAGCCCGATAATAAAAATATTCCTACTAATAAATGGCCTTTATGGTCATACGAGCATATGTACACCAAGGGCAAGCCTAATAAGGCAACAGCCGCTTTTATCAAGTATGTATTAGGTAAAAAGGTACAAACAGAGTTAGTACCTAAAATTGGCTATATTAGTATTCACGAAATGAAAGTTTCACGCGATAGTCAAAATAAAGTTACAAAGATAGGTAAATAAAATGGCAGAAAAAGAACAAGACTTACAACAAGTTGTTGAAGATGCGCTTGCCGAACAAAAAGTCCCACACGTTAAATTTAAAGGCATAGATCCTAAAGATATTGATATTGCCCGTTTAACAAAACCTTCTAAAGAAACACGACAGGAATGGTGGGGCAAAGGACTAACATTCTTGGCAATTATTTTAATAGGTATATTAATTGTGGCAATTATCGGCTTTGTTGGGATGCATGGCCTGGCTACTTTTATTGACGATAAGGTTAATGTTTTTCATTTTCTTTTTTCAACAGATTGGAATCCCGGGGCTGGCAAAAACCACGTTGGTGCGGCAGCAATGATTGTCACTTCATTTGCCGTAACGCTACTGGCAGCATTAATTGCAACGCCATTTTCGATTGCTGTGGCACTATTTATGACAGAATATGAATCTGGCAAAAGAGTACAACTATTGCAATCGGTGATGGAACTTTTAGTCGGAATTCCGTCTGTAGTTTACGGCTTTCTGGGCTTAATGGTTGTAGTCCCCGCTGTTAGAACTATTTTTGGTGGCACTGGTTTTGGAATTTTAACGGCAACCTTAATCCTATTTGTAATGGTTTTGCCGACAATCACCTCTTTAACTGCTGATGCCTTTAAAGCTATTCCCAAAGAATTACGCAAATCATCAGCGGCTTTGGGCGCAACAAAATGGCAAACTATTTATCACGTTGTTTTAAGAGCAGCTCGATCACGGATTATGACCGCCATAATATTTGGCATGGCTCGTGCGTTTGGTGAAGCTTTAGCTGTCCAAATGGCAATCGGTAACGCTGTATTGATGCCATACAATTTGGTAAGTCCAGCAGCAACTTTGACTAGTCAGTTAACTAGTCAAATGGGTAACACTGTCATGGGAACTTTGCCTAATAATGCATTATGGTCCTTGGCACTTTTGCTTTTAATAATGTCGTTAGTGTTCAATTTCCTAGTACATTTAATTGGAAAGAAGAGTAAGTAATAAGATGAACGCAAAAAGAATTAATCGCATTGCTACTGGCGTAATTTATTTTTTAGTGGGAATAGTAGTCTTGTTACTGGTTGGAATTATTGGTAACATTTTAGTCTCAGGAGTACCGCACTTATCTTGGCATTTTCTAAGTTCGGCTTCATCTTCGTTTGAAGCTGGCGGTGGGATCAGAGATCAATTGTTCAACTCACTTTATCTATTGCTGCTTACCCTAATCATTTCTCTGCCAATTGCACTGGGTGCCGCTATTTACTTAGCTGAATATGCGCCAGATAACTGGTTTACACAGTTAATTAGAACTACTATTGAAATCTTAAGTTCTTTACCATCTATAGTTGTGGGTTTATTTGGTTATCTTTTATTCGTGGTGCAATTTGGTTTAGGCTTTTCTATTCTTGCCGGAGCTTTGGCTTTAACTTTTTTTAATTTGCCGACTCTAACTAGCAACATCGAAGAAGCTATTAAGGGAGTGCCACAAACTCAGCGCGAAGCTGGTTGGGCTTTGGGATTGTCAAATTGGAAAACAATTCATGGTATCGTTTTGCCAGCTGCGCTCCCCGGAATCATTACCGGTGTGATTTTAAGTGCCGGGCGTGTTTTCGGTGAAGCTGCTGCCTTGATTTATACAGCGGGACAAAGTGGTTCTACGGTTGATTATTCTAACTGGAATATGTTCAGCCCTACTAGTTTTTTAAATATTATGCGACCAGCTGAAACTTTGGCCGTACATATTTGGAAAGTAAATACTGAAGGGATTATTCCAGATGTTAACGTAGTTTCGGCTGCTACATCAGCTTTGTTAATCATTGTTGTCATAATTTTCAATTTTGGTGCACGTGCACTTGGCAACTGGATTTATAAACGGCTTACGGCCGCAAAAATTAAGTAAGGAAAGTTTTATGGAAAATTGGCAAAATCAAAAAAGGTATATTAAGACCTTTGCTGACGAAGACTGTGCGATTTCTACGAATGATCTAAGCGTTTTTTATGGTGGTACTGTGCAAAAGCTGTTTGACGTTAGTTTAGGCTTTAAGAAAAACACCATCACTGCTTTGATCGGTGCCTCTGGTTCGGGAAAATCAACTTTTTTACGGTCACTCAATCGCATGAACGACCGGGTGGCAAAAGTTGATGGTAAAATCATGTTTCATGACCTTGATATTAATCAAAGCAAAATCAATGTTTACGAATTACGAAAAGCTATCGGTATGGTTTTCCAAAAACCGAACCCTTTTCCTAAATCAATCAAGGAAAATATCACTTATGCGTTAAAAGCAAATGGGCAGCAAAATAAGAAAAAGTTAGACCAGATAGTAGAAGAAAGCTTGAAAGCAGCTGCATTATGGGATGAAGTCAAAGATAAACTTGATCAGAGTGCTTTGGCACTTTCTGGTGGTCAGCAACAAAGACTTTGTATAGCGCGGACAATTGCTTTAAAGCCGGAAATTTTACTCCTTGATGAGCCTGCTAGCGCATTAGACCCTGTGTCTACTGCCAAACTTGAAGATACGCTCAAGCAATTGCGTAAGAAGTACACTATGATTATGGTAACGCACAATATGCAGCAAGCCTCAAGAATTAGTGAATATACCGCGTTCTTTCACTTGGGACATGCGTTAGAATATGATACTACTACTAATATTTTTACTAATCCTCAAGGTGAAATTACTGAAAAATACATTCAGGGTAGTTTTGGATAAAGGTGGCATTATTAATGACAAATGTAATGGAGGCAAAAAATGTCAAACTTAAGTATGGCAACTTTGAAGCTTTACACGGAATTAGTTTGGTATTTCCTGCTCAAAAATTGACTGCCTTAATTGGACCTTCTGGTTGTGGCAAATCAACGTTCTTACGCTGTTTAAATCGCATGAATGATGATATTGATGATATTAATATTACTGGCGAAATTCTTCTGGAAGGTAAAGATATCTATCATTCTCATATTGATTTAGTTGCCTTGCGTAAGAAAGTAGGAATGGTGTTTCAACAACCTACGCCATTTCCCTTTTCTGTTTTTGATAATGTCGCTTATGGCTTGCGCATAGCTGGTGTTAAAGATAAGGAGCTGATTAAGCAGAGAGTTGAAGAAAGTTTAAAACAAGCCGCTATTTGGAATGAAACTAAAGACAGTTTAGAGCGAAACGCACTGGCTTTTTCTGGTGGTCAACA
The DNA here is from genome assembly GCF_016100925.1 of Lactobacillus sp. W8093. Classification (NCBI taxonomy): domain Bacteria; kingdom Bacillati; phylum Bacillota; class Bacilli; order Lactobacillales; family Lactobacillaceae; genus Lactobacillus; species Lactobacillus sp. W8093. The sequence continues at coordinate 106,049 of NZ_JACFRL010000005.1, forward strand.
GCAACGTATTTGTATAGCGCGGGCGTTGGCGATCAGACCAGAAGTTGTTTTGCTTGATGAGCCAACTTCGGCTTTGGACCCAATATCAAGTGCCGAAATTGAAGAAACACTGATGGCATTAAAGCAAAAGTATACTTTTATTATGGTGACACATAACTTGCAACAAGCAAGTCGGATTTCTGATCAAGTTGCCTTTTTAATGAATGGCGAACTAATTGAATCAGGCTCAACACAAGAGATGTTTTTATCACCTAAAAAGGAAATGACTAACAATTATCTTAATGGCCGTTTTGGCTAAATTTGGAGGTGGATTATGCACGAAATATTTTTAGACGAATTGAAAAAGTTGAATGCCCAGTTTATGGAAATGGGAGTTCTGGTCAATGATTTGATTGATAAAGGGACACGCTCGTTCGTCGAACATGATAAAAAAACAGCACAGGAAATGATTGCGGAAGATAAGGAAGTAGCAAAAGAAGCCGTTAGAATTGAGAAGAAGGCTTTGGAATTAATGGCACTTCAGCAACCCGTGGCAACTGATTTCCGCGTAGTTATTAGTATCTTAAAAGCTACAACTGATTTAGAAAGAATTGGCGAAAACGCGAATAGTATTGCCGTTGAAACTGTTAGAGTTAAGGGCAATCCACGTCTGCCAGAAGTTGAAAAGGTTATTTCTAACATGACGCATCAAGTCCGTGAGATGCTGGTACAAGTTCTGACTGCCTATGTGCAAGAGGATGAAAAAAATGCCAGATTGACGGTACTTGGGCACGCCAAAGTCTTTAAGGATTATAAGAATGCCAGACAAATGATCATAGATGGGGTTGAAAAAGAGCCAGATGCTGCTGTAGCCTCTGCTAGTTATTTTGTCATTATCAGACTTCTTGAAAGAATCAGCGATCATATTGTTAACATAGCAAGTTGGGTTATCTACAAGAGTTCGGGTGAATTATTCGAATTAATTAAACCCAAAAAGAAATAATTAACTTGCATTTAGGATATAATACTAATATAATTATTAAAGTAAATTCTACCTAAGACTCGGGTGGCATGACGCCTTAATTTCCCGCCGAGGCCAGAAGATAATGAAGAAGTTTATGCTCCATGTCTTTCTTGGCATGGAGTTTTTATTTAGGCCTTATGGAATTTATTAATAAATTTGATGGAGGTGAATTCGTGTGAGTAAAGCTGCTATTGCTGAAAAGGAAAAGTTCGTTGACGCTTTTGCTGATGAACTTAAGGCTGCTAAAGCAATTTTAGTAATTAATTACCTTGGTTTAACTGTTGAAGAAGTTACTAACATGCGTAAGGAACTTCGTGAAAACGATGTTAAGATGAAGGTTGTTAAGAACACTTACTTAAGACGTGCTGCTACTAAGGCTGGTATTGAAGGTCTTAGTGAGACTTTTGTTGGTCCTACAGCTGTAATTTATACTGATAATGCTGATGACATTACCGAACCAGCTCGTATTGTTTCAAAATACGAAGATGATTATGACGTTATCGACATTAAGGGTGGTGTGCTGGAAGGTAAATTGACTTCTAAAGAAGAAATCAAGGAACTTGCTGCCATTCCTGGTCGCGAAGGCTTATTGTCAATGCTTGTTTCTGTTTTACAAGCTCCAGTACGCAATTTCGCATATGCTGTTAAAGCTGTTGCTGATTCAAAAGATGAATCTGCTGAATAAAGCTGAATATTAATATAATTTATATCTAAAATTTTCGGAGGATACATAAGTATGGCTTTAGATACTGAAAAGATTATTGAAGACTTAAAAGGTGCTTCAATTCTTGAATTAAATGACCTGGTAAAGGCTATTGAAGATGAATTTGGCGTTTCTGCTGCTGCTCCAGTTGCTGCTGCAGGTGCTGCTGGCGGCGAAGCTGCTGCTAAATCAACATATGATGTTGAATTGACAGAAGCTGGCCAAGAAAAGGTTAAGGTTATTAAGGCTGTTCGTGACATTACTGGTCTTGGCCTTAAGGACTCAAAAGATCTTGTTGATGGCGCTCCTAAGAACGTTAAGGAAGGCGTTTCTGAAGACGAAGCTAATGACATTAAATCTAAACTTGAAGAAGTTGGCGCTACAATTACATTGAAATAATTGTAGTCCCAGTGGACAAGTTAATAAACAGAGAACGTATTTGCGAGTTGCAAATACGTTCTTTTTTTGTTTTAGAAAGTAAAAGTAGCAAAAAGGACAATTAAGTAATAAAGACATTAACCTATTTATAAAAAATTTTAACCCAGACTATTATTTTATAATATAATTAAACTTGTATTGCATTAAATTTAATGAGTTTTTACCATAATAACTATGAGTAAAATATTTTTTACTGCAATAGTTTTAAATACTTCGGATTTCTGTCTAATAAAAAGCAAAAGGAGAATTACAATGAAAAAAGTTAATATACGCAAAATTATTACCATTTTTTCGGCTGTATCATGCTTAACAATAGGTTTATCTACATTAGCAACACCAATAAATGCCAAAAGTACTTCTGGTACCGCTGCTTTAAATTCTCCTACTAAAAAAACAGTTATAGTTAAAAAGAAAACGTATTTATACGATAAAAGGGGACGCAAACTAAAAAAGAAGGTATTGAAAAAGGGTCAAAAAATAGTAGTATCTTTTAAAACTAAAAAGATTAAGGGTCAAAAATATTATTTTGTGACTAAAGATAAGTTTGTCTTGGCAAAATTGGTTACTAAAACAAAAGTAAAATCTAAAGCTAAAAAGCTCAAGAAACAGACAAAACTGCCAAATTCAAATAAACTGACTAATTCTGACAACCAAACACAAAGTAAACATGAATTTCCTACAATTACTAATTTCTCAATCACAGAATTTAGACAGGAGTTTCTAAAAGAATTGAATAAGGAGAGAGCACAGCGGGGGCTAAGTGCAGTTACGGAAGATCCCCGGCTTGATGAGATTGTTCAAGAAAGAACCAAATTATTACCTGCCAATTTTTCGCATAATGATTCTGCCGGTAATTTCATTTTGAATGATTTTTTCAATAAAGCAGGTGTCGTGCGTAAAACTACTGCTGAATGTATAGCCGCTTTTCCTTGGGGTGCAACCGTAGATCATTCAAATAACAAGCTGATTAATGCTGAAAATAATGCCAGCAGCGCATTAGTTGCTGATAACATGCTTTATGAATATATTTATAATGATGCGCAATCTAATTGGGGACACCGGGATATTTTACTTGATCCTAACGATAAAACAATTGGTCTTGGTGCAGTAGTAGATAACAACAGCAATCAAATTTATTCATCGGTTGGAGTTACATATTAAGTAAAAAAATGTAGACTCGTCAAAGGTTGCCTGATAACAATGAAATACGACTGATTTAATAAGCGATTTGATTAAATAATATTAAACGTCCTTTGAGGTAAAAATGAAGCATCTTAAAACTGCCAAAATTTTAGCTTACATAACTATAGGGTTAGTCAGTCTAGCCTTGCCATTTATTGCAAAAAGTTCTGAAATAAAGGCATCCTATAATGAATACAATTATTATAGCCTCAAGCATCTAATTCCAAAAAAACATCCTAAAAAGTATGATTACTGCTATAAACTGCAAAAAAAGGCCTCTAAAAAAGCCTATGCTAAGAATCCCTGGGTTCATATGAATGGTTATGTTGTCACCGATCATAGTGGATACACAAAATACACTAAAAATATGAAACCAGTTAAATCTTCATATTATCCGAGATTTAAACAATTAAAGGCTCACTCGGTTAGTGCCGACTTTTCAAAAGGTAACTTCATTATGCACTATAAAACTAGGGATAATGCAATAATTCATGGCATAGCTTTTAAGAAAAAGCAGAATATCAAGGTCAAAAGAATTAAATTAACTCCTAATATTTTACTTAAAGCTTTTTATAAAGACTTTATTGACCCAAAAGGGGGTTTTAAATTAAAAAAGGGTAACGAAACAGATTTTCTTGCATCTAAAAAGCAAAAACACTTTTATCGGAATTGGAAGATTGATACCTCTGATACTATGAAAGATACCGTAGCTGATTTTATGGATACAGTTCGTTTTGGTGATGTTGAGATAAATGATCCCAGTTACGGCTATCATTATATATTCTTTAAAATAGATAAATTTAAAAAATATAAAAACTATGTGAAGTTTCGCATGCTTTACGGTATTTACTAAAATCCAAGAAACTAATTATGCTGGAAAATATCTTTTAAACATAATTAGTTTTTTTATATTTGCAAAAATTGACATATTCGCTAAAATTATCTAAATAAAGTACTAAGGAATGAAGCAAACGATGACTGAACAAAATAACCAAATGTACTATGCGGAAAACCCGACTTCACAGCATGATGAGCATGTTGTTGATTACCGGGTTAATGATATTGATTTAAAATTTACTACTGATGCCGGAGTTTTTTCAAAAATGCGGGTGGACTATGGCTCTGGCGTTTTAATCAAAAAAATGGCTGATGTCAATTTTCCCTCAAATAATATTCTGGATGTAGGAACCGGGTACGGTCCTCTCGGTCTTTTTGCAGCCAAATTTTGGCCGACGCAAACTGTAGAGATGGTAGACGTTAACCAGCGTGGATTAGATCTAGCAAAAAAGAATGCTGAGCTTAACCATATAGATAATGTGGCAATTTTTGTTTCTGACGTATACAGCAACATTGCTCCAGAGAAAAAATACGGCTTAATTGTGACTAATCCACCAATTCGAGCTGGTAAAACAGTCGTTTCTAATATTTTATTTGGTGCAAAAAGTCATTTAGTTGGTGGTGGAGTTCTATTAGTAGTAATTCAGAAAAAACAGGGTGAACCCAGCGCTCGCAAATTATTAACAAAAACTTTTGGGAACTGTACAATTTTAAAAAGGGATAAGGGCTATTACGTATTGCAGGCGGTGAATAATTAATGTCGTTTTCAAGCGCAGAGAAAAAGAATTTGATGCAGCTGGCTTTTGAACAGGCCCAAAAAGCACAAACTTTAGGCGAAGTTCCTATTGGTGCGATTGTGGTGGCTCCCGATGGGCAAGTTATCGGAGAAGGCTTTAATCGGCGAGAATTAGACCAAGACGCGACTCAACATGCTGAAATGATAGCAATTAGGCAAGCGTGCTTAAAGCTTGGCACTTGGCGTTTAATTGACTGTAGTTTATTCGTTACATTGGAACCTTGTCCTATGTGTGCTGGTGCGATCATTAACTCTCGTATTAAAAATGTTTACTTTGGAGCACTTGATCCTAAAGCTGGTGCAGCGGGCAGTGTGGTTAACCTTTTTGAAATAGCCAAATTTAACCACCATCCCCATGTGATTCGGGGACTTTATCGAGAAGAAGCCAGTCAAATGTTAAAGAGCTTTTTCAAAGAGATCAGACAAAAGCAGAAAGCAGCAAAAGACACCAGTAAAAATTTCGCAAATTAGTGGAAATATATCTTAAAATACGTTAATATATCTTATGGGCAATGTTTGACCTCCAAAGCGTGTCAGGACCGGAAGGTAGCAGCACTAAGGTTGCTCGGGCATGTGCCTTTTATTAGACAATTACAAACTCTTAACTCTTTCGCAAGAGTTAAGAGTTTTTTACTAGGGAAGACTGATCTATGGCTTATCAAGCGTTATACCGCAAATGGAGACCGCGCACTTTTGACAGTGTAATTGGTCAAGATGATATTACGGAAACTTTGAAAAATGCAATTAAGCGTGGGACAATCTCACATGCCTTTTTATTTGCTGGGCCTCGTGGAACTGGTAAAACGTCCTGTGCTAAAATTTTGGCCAAGTCGTTAAATTGTACAAATCTTAAAGATGGCGAGCCTTGTAACGAATGCGCGAATTGCAAAGCAGCAGATAAAGGCGCTATGGCGGATATCATAGAAATTGATGCGGCTTCCAATAATGGGGTTGACGAAATACGTGATATTCGGGATAAGGTGAAGTATGCTCCTACTCAGGGTAAATACAAAGTTTATATCATAGATGAGGTTCACATGTTGTCTATGGGTGCGTTTAATGCTTTGCTTAAAACTTTAGAAGAACCGCCAGAGCATGTCGTCTTTATCTTGGCCACTACTGAACTGCAAAAAGTACCGGCAACCATTATTTCACGGACACAGCGCTACAATTTCAAACGTATTTCTAAAGCCGACATGGAAAAACGTATGAAATATATTTTAGATCAAGAAAAAATTGGCTATGACGATAAAGCTCTGGGAGTAATCGCACAAGTAGCCGATGGTGGTATGAGGGATGCTCTGAGCATTTTAGATCAGCTTTTAAGTTTCGATAAAAACAAAGTTGAATATGACGCAGCTTTGGAAATTACCGGTTTTGCTGATCAAGAAAAAATTGAGCAGATTTTGCTGGCGATTTTAAACAGGGATGCAGCTCAGGCAATATCACTGGCGCAAGCAGAATTCAAAAATGGTGCCAGTTCCAAAAACATTTTAGATGAACTGATAGCCATGGCTACCAGTGCTTTGATGATTGTTAAAACAAAAGATAGTACTCAAAACAATTTTTTGAATAAAGACTTTGTTCAAAAAATTAAGGATATTCCTGCTGAACGTTATTTTCAGTTAATAGCTGCTGCTAATACCGCTCTGAACGATCTGCGCTATACTAATCAACAACAAATTCCCTTAGAAGTATTTTTAGTTGAAAGTACTAGTGCAAAAGAGCAAGAATCTGCCTCTGCCATTATTACGGCTGAACAAGAAAAAAGCAGTGCTCAAAAACCGGAGCTAAGAGAAGAAATAGCGGCATTAAAGAAACAAGTTGCTAGTTTGGTCAAGAAAGTTAATATTTTAACTAAAAATCAAACTAAGAACAGCGACCAAATTTTTCATTTGGATAACGTTGCTGCTGATCAGTCAAATGCTGACAAGAATAAGAAAACTAATGCCAAGTCGCCGAAAAAGGTGAGAAAAACTGCTAGTAATAAGAAAAGAGCTAACGAACTCAATCGCAAGCAGGTTTATCATGTTCTGGAAAATGCTACGAAGGAAAATCTGCTTGCTATTAGAAATGTTTGGCCTGATTTGCAATCAGTTTTAGGTGTGTCGCAGCGTGCTTTATTAGATGTTCTTAAGCCTGTTGCAGCTAGTTCGGATCAAGTAGTGATGAAATGTAAATATGCTCTTTGGTTTGAAAAGGCAAGTGAAGATGATAATTTAATAGATGTGTTGACAGCTGAAATTGCCAAATTTACTAAGCACAATTATGAGATAGTGTTGGTACCCGATGAAGATTGGTCTACCGTACGTAAGGAATTTTTGCAAAAACATGGTCAAGAGCTTTTAAATAAACAAAAGCATAAGGATGCTGACCAGGAACATGATGAAGCGAATGACGAAGTAGTAAAAAAAGCTAAAGAGTTATTCGGTGACACCGTAAATATTAAAGATTAGAATTAAAAGGAGAAAATAATATGAGTAAAAGACCTAATTTTGGCGCTATGGGTGGCATGAACATGCAACAAATGATGAAACAGGCTAAAAAGTTGCAAGAACAAATGGCTCAAGAACAACAAAATATTACTGCTCAGGAATTTGTGGGCAAGTCTGCTGATGATTTAGTTGTAGCCACTTTTAGCGGAGATCGAAAATTGAAAAATATCGCTATCAATAAAGATGCAATAGACCCAGATGATCCTGACATGTTGCAAGATTTAGTTATTGATGCAGTCAACAAAGGTTTAGAAGAAATTGATCAGGCTACACAAAAAAGTTTAGGCAAATACACGAAGGGTATGATTTAATTGCAATATCCAGCACCAATTGCGCATTTAATTGATTCATATATGAAATTACCTGGTATTGGTGAAAAAACAGCAACTCGGCTTGCATTTTATACTTTAGACATGCCAGATAATGATGTTCGAGATTTTAGTACCGCCTTATCCGAAGTAAAGGAAAAACTCCATCGTTGCTCTATTTGTGGCAATATTACTGAAAAAGATCCTTGCTCCATTTGCAGCAATCCTGCTCGCGACCAATCGACTATTATGGTGGTTGAACAACCTAAGGATGTCATGGCTTTTGAGGATATGGGTGAATATAGCGGCTTGTACCATGTTTTACATGGTGTTTTGTCACCAATGGATGGTATTGGACCAGAAGAAATAAACATTAAGTCATTAATAGTCCGTTTGCAAAAGCATGATGATGTTAAAGAAGTGATTCTAGCCTTAAATTCAACTCCAGAAGGTGAATCAACTGCAATGTATATTAGTAAATTAATTAAACCCGCTGGCATTAAAGTAACTAGGTTGGCTGCTGGGTTAGCTGTTGGCAGCGACATTGAATATGCTAACTCAATTACTTTGAAACGCGCAGTACAGGGGAGAACATCAATCTAATGGCAAAAAATAAAGTTAAAAATATGGGCGATGAGTGGTTAATGACTATCATCGAAAATTTACAAGAACAAATCGCTGTACAAAAAAATCTCGATCCAACAACACTAGATATGTCAGAAGATAATGTAATTTCAGGCAAAATTTTACGTGCAAAATATTCTTTTTTATATGATGAAGCACGTTTGCGGCATACAAGATTTAGTGGTTTCACCAATGCAATTTCTGAATAAAAGTCCTTATCTTGAGGGCTTTTTATTTTACTAAAAAATTAAAAGTACGTTGGGGTGTTCATATAAAAAGAACTCTTGTAAAATAGAGACATGGAGAGATTTATGAAAAGTTATTTTATTAGTTTTGAAGGGCCGGATGGTTCAGGAAAAAGTACAGTTTTAAAGCAAGTGGTAGAGCAAATAAGTCCTAGACTTAAAACACAATATCTAGTGACTCGTGAACCTGGAGGTTCAAAAATTGCCGAAAAAATTCGCCAAGTGATTTTAGATCCAGTTAATGAAGAAATGTCTGCCAAAACTGAAGCCTTGTTGTATGCAGCTGCGCGCAGTCAACATATGTTTGAAACAGTAATTCCGGCGCTTAAAGCAGGAAAAGTGGTTTTCTCTGACCGCTTTGTTGACAGCTCTTTAGCTTATCAAGGCGCAGGTAGAAATTTGGGTATTGCAGCTGTCAAACAAATTAACGATTTTGCTACCAGTAAAATCGAACCAGATTTAACTATTTTTTTAGACATTAAGCCCCAAATTGGGCTAGCCAGAATTGCTCAGGAGCGGGCAGGTCAGGAAGATCGGTTAGAGCAAGAACAATTACTCTTTCACCAAAAGGTTTATGAAGGCTATCACGAAGTAAATGCTGCTTATCCTGATAGGATCAAAATAGTTGATGCAAATAAAGCCCTAAATTTAGTTGTAGCAGATTGTGTTAAAATTATTGCAAACCATTTACCAGCAGATTTGTTAAAGGACTGATTAAAATGAAGTTAATAGTAGCAATTGTGCAAAAAGAAGACGCTAACAGGTTACAACATACATTTGTTAAAGAAAGCATTCGTGCGACCAAGCTTGCTACAACAGGCGGCTTTCTCAGTGAAGGTAATACCACTTTTCTAATCGGTATAGACGATAAGCATGTTAAGCAGGTTTTGCGCATTATCAAGGAAGAATCTAAAGCCCGTGAAGAATATATGAATCCTAATATGACAATGACGGGTTTTGAAATGAACAGTCAACCAATCAAAATTACTGTTGGCGGAGCCACTTGTTTTGTTTTGCCAGTAGAAGAGTTTAAACAATTCTAATGATTGTTAACATTGCTGAAAAGGGTGCGAAGCAGGCTGAATTTTTGCGTCAAGCGTTTGAACAAAACAAATTGGCGCATAGTTATTTATTTGTTGATGCAAATGAAGTTCAAGCTTTAAACACAGCATACTGGCTGGCTTGCCTTTTTAATTGTACTGGTAAAAATAAACCGGATGGATCATGTCAAAATTGCCGGCAGATTATTTCGGGTAACCATCCTGATGTTTTACTGGTTGAGCCGGAAGGCAAACAAAGCTTGGGGATTGATCAAGTTCGTCTATTAAAAGAAGAACTGGCTAAGAGTCCTGTGCAAAGTAATGTGCGGTTCTTTTTCATAAATGAAGCACAAAAATTAACTTTGTCTGCGGCTAATGCTTTGCTTAATTTATTAGAAGAACCAGTTGCGCCTGTGGTTACAATTTTAATTACAAATAATACTGATCAAATTTTACCCACAATTCGTTCACGTACTCAAATCATAAATTTCACGACTAATGAAGCAATAAATAGTAAAACTGAAGAACTTTTAGCAAATGGTTTTAGTCCCAACGATGTTAATGATTTAGGAGATACTAGCAAGTTAGAACAGAAAACCAAGTATTTTTATCAGGAAATGCTTGAAAGTAGCTCTTTAGCACTAGTAAGCGCGCATCAATTGGCAGAAATGGCTAAAAGTAAAAATGAACAAAAATATATTTTTTTCTTACTGAAAAAATGGGCGCAAACAGAATTAATGAATGGCAAACAACAAGATGGAGCAAGAATGCTAAGAAATTTACTTGAGCTTGATAAGATGCAATATAGTAATGTTAGCTTGCGCAATTTACTTGATTATCTTGCCTTGCAATGGAAACGGTAGGTGTAAATAGTGGATTCTTATTCAAAATTGGAGCAGCTTCACGATTCAATGGTCAATATGACCAAAACAATCGAAAGTTTAGAGAATAGTTTTTTAGAAACTTTAAAAGAAAATACAGAATTAAAAGTAGAGAATCAGTTGCTGCGCGAAAAAATGGACAAAATGAATAATGCCCACAATAATACCGTTAAAACTCAAAGTGGTCTTGAATCTCTACGCCAAATTTATAGTTCAGGTTACCATATTTGTAACATGTATTACGGCTCTCACAGGGATCCGAATACTGATTGCATGTTTTGCCTTGATATCTTGGATAACTTTGGCGAAAAAAAGAAAAAACATTAAAGGATTGATTGAATGCAGAGGCAAAGCAGTTATGCTCAAGAAGCTGGTAAGCTTTATTTGGTGCCAACACCAATAGGCAATCTTGATGATATTACAATTAGAGCAAAAAGAATTTTACAAGAAGCCGACTATATTGCAGCCGAAGACACCAGAACTAGCGGAATACTCCTTGAAAAGATTGGCGTACACAATCGGATGCTGTCTTTTCATAAGTATAATTCAAAAGAACGGGCTCCAGAACTAGTCTCTTTGATGCAAAAGGGTGCGGTAATTGCTGAAATTAGTGATGCTGGGATGCCGGTTATTTCTGATCCGGGATATATCCTGGTGCAGGAATGTATTAAAAATAATATTCCGGTGGTTCCACTTCCAGGTCCTTCTGCATTTACTACGGCTTTAATTGCTTCTGGTTTTGACGCCCAGCCATTTACTTATTATGGTTTTTTACCTCGTAAAAAAGGTGAGCAACAGCCTTTTTTTGAGCAAATGAATAAAGCACAAGCTACTTCAATTTTTTATGAAGCTCCCCACAGGTTAGTTAAAACTTTGACTAATATGGCTACTATCTTTGACTCGGAGCGTAAAATAGTAGCAGCACGAGAATTAACTAAAATTCACGAAGAATTTATCAGGGGCACAATTAGTGAAGTTACTGCTTACTTTAAAGAGCAAGCACCACGGGGCGAATTTGTAATTTTGGTTTCGCCTAACACCCAGCAATCGGAACAATTATCTTGGGCTGAATTGATAGATTTGGTAAATGAATTAGTAGCAAACGGTGAAAGCAAGAAGACAGCCATTAAAGAGGTTGCACAAAATAATCATATATCTAAGAATGAATTATATGATCGTTATCATCAAAAGTAGGTGCATATTATGAAATATAGTGAAAAACATTTGGTTAACTTTTATGAATGTGATGAAAACAAAAATTTAAAGTTGCCGGCAATGATTGATCTTATGATGAGTGTTTCGGAACACCAGTTGGACTCAGGTAATGGAAGTACTAACGCTCTGACCAAAAGGGGTTTAGGTTGGGTAGTAACCCAATATCATGTTGATATAACACGTATGCCCAAGCCGAATGAAATGATTGAATTGACCACTGAACCGGTTGGCTATAACCGTTTCTTAGAATACCGTAATTATGTTTTTACGGATCAGAACGGGAATGAATTGATTAGTGTCAAAAGTGAGTGGGTTTTATTTGACTTAAAAACGCGTAAGCTTGTTTCAACTGACAAAGAAATGATGGTTGAGCTTGGTATTCCGCTATTAAAAAAGCTGCCTCGTTTTCCAAGACTGCGAGTTCAGGAAAATTACGAGAAAAAGCGGCAGTATCGGGTAAGATATGATGACTTGGACACTAATCATCATATGACTAACGGCCATTATTTTAATTGGTTTCTTGACACACTTGATCGGGACTTTTTAAAAGAGCATATTATCCAAACTATTGATGTCAAGTTTAATTTAGAAGTGCGTTATGCTCAAACTCCGTATGCTTGTGTGAGCATAGTTGATGACGGAGACAGTGTCAAAACATTTCATACAATTGCTGATGACGATAAAAAAGATAAAGCTGTTTGTGAACTAATCTGGCGCAAGTTATAATATAATTAATTTTTGTGTTGATACACAATTTTAATTAAAGAAAGAAAGTGCTGCAAATGACTATTAAAGAAATGCTTAAGGTTGAATTGCGCGATCTAGTACTTTTGGGTATTATTGTCGCAATGAAAATTATTCTTAGTCGTTTTACAGTTGGTACGAATATTGTGCACGTTAGTCTGGGCTTTATAGGCAGTGCGATGCTGGGTTACCTTTTTGGTCCAGTCTGGGGTAGTGTAGGCGGTGGAATAGGTGATTTAGTTTCATCAGCTCTATTTGGCAACCAGGGTGGGTTCTTTCTCGGCTTTACGTTAAGTGCAATGGTCGGACCATTTATCTACGGCTTGGTGTTTTATCAAAAACCAGTCAAAATTTGGCGGATAATTCTTGCAACTCTGTTAGTAACTGTTGTTGTTAATATTGGGTTAAATACTTTATGGGTTCACCTTTTATATGGGATGGACTTTCGCGTTGCCCTTATTCAACGGATACCAAAAGAGGCAATTACTCCGTGGTTAGAGATGATTATTAGTTACTTTGTTTTGAACGCTATTTCGCGTGTTAAAATCAAAAGGTAATTTTGAAAAGAGTAAAAATTTTAGAATGAAAATTTTAAGTATGTCGACTGCGACAAACAATCTTAGTGTGGCTTTGAATGACAACAATAAAATTGTTGCGGAAAAAAATGAGTACGATGCCCGTAATCACAGTGCGCACTTAGACCCGTTAATTGCTGAAATTCTAAAAGAAAATAAATTAACTTTGTCCGAAGTTGATCGATTTGCTGTGGCTATTGGCCCGGGTTCATACACCGGTTTACGTATTGGGGTTACCACTGCTAAAATGTTTGCCAGTATACTTCATAAAGATGTGGTTGGAGTTTCTACATTACAAGCTTTGGCAGCAAGTTGTGAGGAGAGCGGGGCTTTAATTGTCGCTGGCATTGACGCCCGCAATGATAACTATTTTGCCGGTGCTTATGTCAATAGTATGACAGGTAGTTCACCACTTTGTGTAATTCCTGATGGTCACTATCACATTGATACTTTGCTGAGTGCGATCAAAGAATACTATGCAAAAAATAATTGCCCCAAAATTGTTTTTGTAGGTTCAGGTTTTGAAAAGCAAAAAGAAAATATAAAAAAGCTGAATGTAGAATTTAGTTTTGCGGAAGAAAAGCAAAATGCCGTTCATGCTGGCCTGATCGGTCGACTTGCTTGCAAAGCTGAGGCTGACGATCCTGATAAACTTTTGCCAAACTATTTGCGGCGTACACAAGCAGAAATTGATTGGCACAAAAAGACCGGGAAAGCTTACGAGCCTGATAACAATTATGTGGAAGAAGTTTAACTTTTTCAGGTCTTTTTTACTTTCAAGAGAACAAGAAAGAAAAATAAGATTTGCACCAACTAAAATTACCATCAATGATTCCGTTTTGGACATTAGAAAAGCTGAACCGAAAGATATTGCTGCATTAGTGGTTTTAGAAAAAAGCCTTTATCAAGGTCAAACGCCTTGGACAATGTCCGTTTTTCAAACAGAATTAACTAAGGTTAATGCACTTTATATAGTAGTAGCACACTCAAACATTTTGCTAGCAGTGATTGGGATCAGATTTAACAGAAGTGAAGCTCATATTACTATCTTGATGGTGGATTCAGCTTGGCAGAAACTTGGGTTGGGGACGTATTTAATGAATTTGGCAATTGATATTGCTAAAAATAAAAAATGTAAGGAGCTTAGTTTAGAGGTAAGAGCGGATAATTTGGCTGCTCAAAATTTATACCGAAAACTGGGCTTTGTAGTAACTTTCATTTGGCCTAATTACTATCAAGATTCCCATCAAAATGGGCTGAATATGGTGCTTAAATTGACGGACGATTAGAGAAAGGAAATAAAAGTGACAAATAAAAAAGACATCCGTATTTTAGCTTTTGAGAGTTCATGTGATGAAACTTCAACGTCTGTTGTAAAAAACGGCAGAGTAGTAGAGAGTATGATTGTTGCAACACAAATTAAAAGTCATCAACGTTTTGGCGGTGTTGTTCCTGAAGTTGCTAGTCGTCATCACATTGAAGTTATTACTCAAATTACCAATGAGGCTTTAAGCAAGGCAAACGCCACATGGCAAGATATAGATGCAATTGCTGTCACCTATGGTCCGGGTTTAGTTGGGGCACTTTTAATCGGTGTCAGTGCCGCAAAAGCCGCTTCAATGGCTACAGGCATTCCTTTAATTGGCGTTGATCATATTATGGGTCATATTATGGCGGCGCAGTTAAAAGAAGAAATAGTTTATCCGGCACTTGCACTGCAAGTTTCTGGTGGTCATACTGAGATCGTTTTGCTTAAAGATCAGACACATTTTGAAATCGTTGGTGATACTAGAGATGATGCGGCAGGAGAAGCTTATGATAAAATCGGTCGAGTTTTAGGGGTTAATTATCCAGCTGGTAAAACAATAGATGAATGGGCTCATCAAGGGCAGGATACCTTTGATTTTCCTCGTGCAATGATTAAAGAAGAAGATTATGATTTTTCTTTTTCTGGTTTAAAGAGTGCGTTCATTAATACTTGTCATCACGCTGAACAAATTAACCAAAAACTAAATAAATACGACTTAGCGGCCAGTTTTCAAGCCGCAGTAATTGATGTTTTAGCAACTAAAACGATTAGGGCTATTAAGCAGTATCAGCCCCAAACCTTTATTATGGGTGGTGGTGTAGCCGCTAATCATGGTTTACGGGACAGAATGAACAGTGAAATAGCAAGTTTACCGCAAAATCTGCAACCTAAAGTCATTTTGCCTGATTTAAAGCTTTGTGGTGATAATGCCGCAATGATTGGTGCAGCGGCATACAATTTGTATCAGGAAGGAAAATTTGCTGATCTTACTTTGGATGCTGATCCATCTTTAGAATTACCTTACGCATCCGAAATGCTGCAATAAAGTAAATAATAAAAAGACACATCTTTTGGATGTGCCTTTTTTACTATCTCTTAAAAATCTTTGTAGAAAGCGATCAAGTTGTATTTGTCACACGGATTAAAATTACAACTCTCATAAAACTTGCGCGTTTTAACGGTATTTTCTGTTAACAAAACTTTCTGTCTGACAGAATTATATTTCTTTAGCACTCTGTTTATTAATTTCGTACCAATTCCTCGTCTTTGATAAGCAGGATTAACCAGTAAATCTTGGATATAAATGATGGTCAAACCATCACCAACTACTCTGATTAATCCAACTAACTGGTTTTGATCATAAGCGCCAATAGCAAAAAGCGAATTTGCAACTGCCTTTTGCAGTTGCCGAGGATTTTGTGTATAGGAACTCCAACCAACGCTTGTGTATAAATTTATAAGTTGTTCCATAGCGATATTTTTGTCAGCTATATATTTCATTTTTATTCCTCCTTAATTAATTAATAATTAAAGAGCGAAACGTAATTTTTCCATATGCACCTCCCAATTTATTTTTATAAAGCCAGTAAAATTATTATCTTTAAGTTTAAACTACTGTGGTTTTAAAGCAACACTACATTTATCAAGTTTTGCAAACAAAAAATTAATTAATAGTTAGCAAAGTAATTTACTGTAGATTGAAATATAGAAATAGTAAACAAGAAGGCTGATTTATTCCTATTTTTGTTGCGTTTCCTAAATATGGATTATTTTAGTCAAAGCTATCCAGTTCAGTCAGTGCCTTTTCCCAAGCATCATTTGCCTCAGCGAGCTGTTTTTGCGCTTCAGTAAGCTGCTCCTGCAAAGGACTTAATTTGTCGAAGTTGGTAGCAATTTCAGGATCAGCCATTTGATTTTGAATATCTTTTTGCTCTTTTTCTAATTCCTCAATCTTGTTTTCGGAATTCTCAACCGCTCTTTGTAATTTACGTTTTTGTGAATCACGGAGCTTTTGTTCTTGATAGGACAATTTGTTTTTATTTTTTTCGGGATCAATGACAGTTGTGTCTTCATTAGCAGACGTACTTGCAGAAACAGCATTTTGCTTAGTTTTCTCGTTTAAATAATAATTATAATCACCCTCATAAACTTGTGCATTGCCGTTTTTAATCTCTACAATTTTATTAGCTAATTGATTGATAAAATAACGATCATGGGAAACAAATAACAAAGTGCCGTCAAAATCTTGCAATGCTTTTTCCAAAACTTCCTTGGCTTCAAGATCCAAATGGTTCGTAGGTTCATCCATTAGGAGAAAGTTGTTGTGTTCAAGTGATAATACAGTTAACGTTAATCTCGCTTTTTGACCACCAGATAATTGTCCGACAGTTTTATCAATATCTTTTGCGGTAAATAAGAAGCTGGCTAAAATTGAACGAACATCACGTTCAGGCATCGTTTTATGTCTGTCCCAAACGGTATCAATCACAGTTTTAGTAGGATCAAGGAGTTGCAATTCTTGGTCATAGTAGCCAACGTCTAGTGCAGCTCCGTATTTAATTGCACCATTCTGAGGCTTTAACTTTTTCATAATGGTTTTGAGCAAAGTTGATTTACCGATACCATTTTGACCGATCACTGCCACGCGGTCGCCTTTATTTATTTGTAAGGAAATATCGTGTACCATTGTTTTTCCCGGATATCCAATGGTTAGATTGCGTAAAATTAACACTTCTTTGCCTGAAGGTCGCTCACTTGTGAAATTAATACGCACTTTATTTTTGTGCTTCGGGGGAGTGATCCTGTCCATTTTTTCTAATTGTTTACGGCGGCTTTGAGCTCTTTTAGTGGTTTTAGCTCTGACGATATTTTTTTGTATAAATTCCTCGTCTTTTTTGATTTTTTCTTGTTGCTTTTCGTAAGCTTCTTCTTGTTGCCGGTTGCGCAGTTGGCGTTCTGCTACATATGCGGAATAATTGCCTTTAAAGACAGTTAATTTGCCAAACTGCAATTCAAAAATTTGAGTCGCTAAATTATCCAAAAAATATTGGTCGTGGGAAACTACCAAGATAGCACCAGTATAGCTTTTTAGGTAATTTTCGAGCCAATCTAATGTGTCTAAATCAAGGTAATTGGTCGGCTCGTCCAATAACAATAACGGTGGTTTACGCAAAAGCAGCTTCACAAATGCCAGTCTGGTTTTTTCTCCTCCAGAAAGGCTGCCAATCTTTTTTGACCAAGTTGCTTCTGGGAAGTTGAACCCGTTTAAAATACTTTTAATATCAGCTTGATAGGTATATCCGCCTTGTTGTTCAAAGTCGAATTGCAACTGGTCGTATTGTTTTAACAATTCTGCATTTTGGGGACTTGCAGCCATTTTCTTTTGTAAATCTGCTATTTTTTGGCTCATATTAATTAAAGGGGCAAATACACTGAGCATTTCTTCCCAAATAGTTTTACTTTCGCCTAAAGCATTTTCCTGAGCAATATAACCCACAGCGATATTTTTTTTGATAGTGAATTCACCATGCGTGGCTTCTTCTTCACCGGTCATAATCTTAAGTAATGTTGTCTTACCAACACCATTAGGTCCAATAAGACCTATTCTTGCATTCGCGTCAATTGAAAAATTGACATTTTTAAATAACGTATTGGCACCAAATTGTTTTTCTAAATCGTGTCCTTGTGCAATTATCATAATTTTTCACCTAGAAACTATTTTAGCATATTGACTAGATTTCTTGTGTGAGAGTTTTGAAGGTTAGTATAAAAAGAATTACTGTTTGTGTTTAGTTGACACAAAGCTAAGAAAGAATTGTCATTATGCAAATTTATTATTATTGAGAGCATTGCTGAAAATAACATGGTATAGATTTTTGCTCAAAATAGGTTATTTTTAGCTAAAAAGCGTTAGATTGTGAAAAAAACATTTGCAAATGGCATAAATTTATAGGTAGAATAATAGTAATTGCTGAATAATTCACAAAAACGAAATATATACTATACTTAATCAATTGGAGGCTTTTAAATGGAAAAGATCAAGATACCCACAGCAACGGCTAAAAGACTGCCTTTATACTACCGCTATTTAATTATTTTGAATGAAGCTGGTAAAGAAAAAGTGTCATCGACTGAATTGTCAGAAGCAGTTCAAGTTGACAGTGCTTCAATTAGACGTGACTTTTCCTACTTCGGTGCTTTAGGCAAACGAGGTTATGGCTATGATGTTAAGAGCTTGCTTTCTTTTTTCAAGAAGATTTTAAATCAAGATACTTTGACTAATGTCGCTTTAGTTGGAGTTGGTAATTTGGGGCATGCCTTACTGAATTACAATTTTAAACGTACTAATAATATCCGTATCTCTTGCGCATTTGACATTGATCAAAGGATCACGGGGAAAATACTGAGTGGCGTTCCGGTTTATGAAATGGGGGAGTTAAAAAAACAACTTAGTGATCAACAAATCTCTATTGCCATCTTAACTGTACCTTCTGCCACTGCGCAAAAGACGGCTGATGACATGGTTGAAGCTGGTATTAGGGGGATTATGAATTTTACTCCTATTCGTTTATCTGCTCCCTCCGGCATTAGAATTCAAAACGTTGACTTAGCCACTGAATTGCAAACTCTTATTTATTTTCTTGATTCTGATAAAAACAATAAATAATAGTAATCATACCAAAAAGTTATTAAACAAACGAATTAGCACTTTAAACAAAAAAGTGCTAATTTTTTCTTGCATTTTTTGGGAAAAGGGGTTATTATCATAGATGTAAGTTAGCACTTGATGAGCAAGAGTGCTAATGGCACATTAAATTAACAAAAATTAATTGTAGGAGGGACAAACGTGTTACAACCAATTGGTGATCGCGTGATCGTAAAAGTTAAAGAAGAAGAAGAAAAAACTGTAGGCGGAATCGTCCTAGCTTCTAATGCTAAACAAAAGCCAACCGAAGGTGAAGTTGTTGCTGTCGGTGAAGGTAATTATGCTGAAAATGGCAGTAAAATACCTATGACTGTTAAGGAAGGCGACGTTGTTTTATACGATAAGTATTCCGGTACAGATGTTAAATACGATGGTGAAAAATATTTAGTCCTTCATGAAAAAGATATTTTAGCAATTGTTAAGTAATTAAGGAGCGCATAAAAATATGGCAAAAGATATTAAATTTTCAGAAAAAGCAAGACGTTCCCTATTAAAGGGCGTTGATAAATTAGCTGACACTGTTAAGGCAACTATTGGTCCTAAGGGTAGAAACGTTGTTTTAGAGCAATCATACGGCAACCCTGACATTACAAACGATGGTGTAACTATTGCCAAAGCAATTGAGTTAAAAGACCACTATGAGAACATGGGTGCTAAGTTAGTTGCTGAAGCAGCACAAAAAACTAATGATATTGCCGGTGACGGTACTACTACTGCTGTTGTTTTGACTCAAGCAATTATTCGCGAAGGCATGAAGAATGTTACCGCTGGTGCTAACCCTGTAGGTGTTCGTCGTGGTATTGAAAAAGCTACTAAGGCTGTAGTTAACGAATTACACAAGATTAGTCACACTGTTTCTTCAAAAGACCAAATTGCCCAAGTTGCTTCTGTATCTTCAGCTTCCAAAGAAGTTGGTGATTTAATCGCTGATGCAATGGAAAAGGTTGGTAATGATGGTGTCATTACTATTGAAGATTCACGTGGTATTGAAACTGAATTGTCAGTAGTTGAAGGTATGCAATTTGACCGTGGCTACCTGTCTCAATATATGGTAACTGACAACGACAAGATGGAAGCTGATCTTGACAATCCATATATTTTAATTACTGATAAAAAGATTTCCAACATCCAAGACATTTTGCCATTGTTACAAGAAATTGTGCAACAAGGTAAATCATTACTGATTATTGCTGACGATGTTTCAGGCGAAGCTTTACCAACATTAGTTTTGAACAAGATTCGTGGTACATTTAACGTTGTTGCTGTTAAGGCTCCTGGCTTTGGTGACCGTCGTAAAGAACAACTGCAAGATATTGCCGCTTTAACTGGTGGTACAGTAATTACTGATGATTTAGGACTTGAATTAAAAGATACTAAGATTGATCAATTAGGTCAAGCTCGTCGCATTACTGTTACTAAGGATTCAACAACCATTGTTGATGGTTCTGGCTCTGATGAAGCTATTAAAGATCGTGAAGATTCTATCAGAAAGCAAATTGAAGAAACTACTTCAGACTTTGACAAGAAGAAACTGCAAGAACGTTTAGCTAAATTAACCGGTGGTGTAGCTGTTATCCATGTTGGTGCTGCTACTGAAACTGAATTAAAAGAACGCAGATACCGTATTGAAGATGCTTTGAACTCAACCCGTGCTGCTGTTGACGAAGGTTACGTTGCAGGTGGTGGTACTGCATTAGTAGATGTTAAAGATGCAGTTAAAGACCTTAAAGGTGATAATGCCGATGAACAAACTGGTATCAACATTGTTTTAGAGGCATTGACTGCTCCAGTTCGTCAAATCGCTGACAATGCCGGTGAAGACGGCTCAGTTATCTTGAACGAGCTTGAAGGTCAAGATAATGAAGTTGGTTATAACGCAGCTAATGGCAAATGGGAAAACATGGTTGAAGCCGGAATTATTGACCCAACCAAGGTAACTCGTACTGCTTTACAAAATGCTGCTTCAATTGCTGCTTTGCTTCTGACTACTGAAGCAGTTGTTGCCGAAATACCAGAAGATAAACCTGCTGCTGATCCAAGTGCAGGCGCAGGTGCTGGCAATCCAGGTGTAATGTAATCTAGTTTTTATTAGTTATTTAATAAATCCTACTAGCAACCCTGTGGGGCTTGCTAATAGGATTTTTATTTTTTAAAATTAGTTTTAAATTAGTTTTAAAAATTTAATTATTAATCAGGATTTTTCACTAGAAAGGAAAATTAGTGGAATATTTAAGTTTATTAGGTGTTGTAGTAATAGTGGTCGGCTTTGCTTTTGGCCTTGATACAATCGCTGTTGTCGTAATTTCCGCTTTAGTTACTGCATTAGTTTCAGGAATAGATTTTACTTCTTTTTTAGCTATCTTAGGTAAAGGTTTTATGGATAACAGAATGGTTTCACTGTTCTTTTTAACATTACCTACAATTGGCATTTTAGAAAGACATGGTTTAAAGCAGGCAGCAGTTAACCTCATTCAAAAAATGAAGAAATTAACTCCTGGACGTATCTTTGATATTTACATGGCAATACGTGAAATTGCTGGTGCTTTTGGTATTTCGCTGCAGGGTCACGTGCAGTTCATAGCACCCTTGATAAATCCTATGGCGCAAGCTGCCGGAAAAGTTAACGGTGAACTAACACCGCTTGAAATGGATAAAATCAAGGGAAGGGCTGCTGCTACTGAGAATTTTGGTAATTTCTTTGCCCAAAATCTCTTTGTGGCCTCATCTAGTGTTTTACTTATTTCAAGTACGATGAAATCACTAGGACACCCAGTTAGTCCATCAGGAATAGTTTTATACACATTTCCAGTAGCAATTATCAGCTATATTCTATGTTTGTTTTACAATCACGCTTTTGACAAAAAGTTAATGAAACATAAAGAAAAATAGGAGAAAAGATGGATACTTTAATTAATAATATTTTATTAGCCTTCTATATTTTAATCGGCCTCTTCTTTTTAGCTGCTGCTATTGAATCTTGGCGTGATGAAACTAATCCTGTTCGTTGGGGTACAGGAGCATTCTGGTTCTTATTTGCCGTACTGTTTTGTGCCGGGCAATGGCTGCCAAATGCTGTCAACGGCGGTCTCATTCTGGTAATTGCTTTATTGTCCTTGTTTAAGCAAGTGCGTGTTGGTCATATAAAAAGTTTAGATGAAAAAGTGGCTACCAAAACTATTAAGCGTATTGGTAATTGGATTTTCTTACCTAGTATTTTATTAGCCGTATTGGCTTTAGTAATTGCTCAATTTACTAACTTAGGTGGGCAAGTGGGAATTGGCGTTGCTGCAATTGTTTCTTTAATTGTTGCCCAATTTCTAACCAAATCGAATGGCAAAGTTGTTTATGAAGATACACAAAGAATGGTTCGTTCGGTTGGATCTGCAGGAATTTTGCCGCAATTGCTTGCTACTTTGGGAGTTGTATTCACAGCTTCCGGCGTGGGACAAGTAACTGCTAAAGCCATTTCCGGTCTTTTCCCAATTGGAAATCACTTATTAGGAGTGACCTTGTACTGTGTTGCTATGGCATTATTTACGGCAATTATGGGCAATGCATTTGCCGCCTTTGCTGTTATTACTGCTGGTATCGGTATTCCTTTTGTGGTGGCTCAAGGCGGTTCGCCTGTAATTGTTGCCGCTTTGGGGATGACATCAGGTTATTGTGGTACTTTGTTGACTCCTATGGCAGCTAACTTTAACACTTTGCCAGTTGCGCTGATGGAAATGAAAGATCAGTTGGGTGTAATTAAGCAACAATTTCCAATTGCAATTAGTATGCTGATTATTCAAATTATTCTAATGTATGTTCTGGCATTTTAAATAGTGAGGAGAAAAAATAATGAAGATTTTAGTCACTGGATTTGATCCGTTTGGTGAAGACGAAATTAACCCTGCAATAGAGGCAGTAAAAAGATTAGATGATGAAATTGCGGGTGCCCAAATAGTTAAATTGGAAATTCCTACTGTTTTTGGCGAATGTGCTGATGTGGTCCACGAAGCAATTCTTAAGGAAAAACCCGACTATGTTTTAAATATCGGTCAAGCTGGAGGTCGTTTTGCGTTGACCCCTGAGCGTGTAGCTATCAATTTTGATGATGGTCGTATTGCTGATAATAAGGGTTACCAACCAATTGCTACGCCAATTCACGAAGACGGACAAAACGCTTATTTCACCCAACTTCCAGTTAAAGCAATGGCCCGGGCAATTCGAAACGCAGGCTTACCAAGTTCTGTTTCTACTACCGCTGGTACTTTTGTCTGCAACCATATTATGTACCAAGTTCAATATATGATTGATAAGGAATTTACTGATCTTAAAGCTGGCTTTATGCATATTCCTTATTTGCCGGAACAGGTTGTAGCTAAACCGGAAACTCCTTCTCTAAGTTTGGCAGATGATGTTAAGGGGATCACAGCTGCTATCGGTGCAATTGTAAAAATGGATGGCAAAAAAGATTTGCAAAGTATTGAAGGTCATATTGCTTAAAGGCACTTTTAAGTGATTACAAAAATAAAAATCTAACAAAAGAGATCGTTTTAACTACGGTCTTTTTTCTTTTAACGTTTAGTTTAGCGTATAATAATAACAGTAAACCAGAAAAGAAGAGGAATAATTGTGAAAGCAAATTTAACGCCAATGATGGAGCAATATCATGAAATCAAAAAGCAGTATCCCGATGCTTTTCTTTTTTATCGTGTCGGAGATTTTTATGAATTATTCGAAGATGATGCGGTAAAGGGCGCACAAATTCTGGAGTTGACTTTAACTCACCGTTCAAATAAAGCTGAAAATCCTGTTCCCATGGCTGGGGTGCCTCACGTGGCAGTTCAATCTTATGTCGACACGTTGGTTGAGAAGGGATACAAAGTTGCTTTATGTGAGCAGCTTGAAGACCCGAAAAAAGCAAAAGGCATGGTTAAACGTGGCATCATTCAATTAGTTACTCCGGGAACCTTGATGAATGACAAGCCTAGTGAAGCTAAGGAGTCCAATTATTTAACTTCAGTTGTTTCCACCAAGAGCTGTTTTGGTCTTGCATATAGCGATTTATCAACTGGTGAAATTTACGCCACGCATTTAAAGAGTTTTGCTGCCGTGTCTAACGAACTGCTTTCACTACGTACGCGGGAAGTGGTTTTTAATGGTCATTTGAATGAACGCGACAGCGACTTCCTGCATAAAGCCAATATTACAGTGTCAGAGCCAGTCGAATTAACTGGGAAACATGCAGAAATTTCTTTTGCTGAACAAAACTTAACTAATTCTGCTGAAAAATCTGCTGTTAAACAATTAGTGGGTTACTTATTGCAAACACAGCGGCGCAGTCTGGCTCACCTTCAAGCTGCTCAAAGCTATGAAGTTAGTCAGTACTTGCAAATGTCTCATACTGTGCGGGATAACTTGGAGTTAACAGCTTCTGCTAAAACAGGCAAGAAAATGGGTTCACTGTTTTGGGTGCTTGATAAAACGCATACGGCTATGGGTGGACGCCTGCTCAAGCAGTGGCTGGCAAGGCCGTTATTATCGGTTGCCAAGTTAGGTCAACGGCAAGAGATGGTGCAAGCTTTACTTGATGAATACTTTACTCGTGAAAATATTGTTGATGCGTTAAAAGGTGTATATGACTTAGAGCGTTTAACAGGTAGAATTGCTTTCGGCAGTGTTAATGCCAGAGAATTATTACAACTAGCACATTCTCTTGCTGCAGTTCCTCCAATATTAGCAGCAATGCAAAAAGCAGATAATAAAAACCTGCAAAATTTTGCTCAAGAAATTGATCCCCTAAGAGGAGTTGCCAAATTAATTACGTCCACTATTGTTGATCAACCACCCGTTTTAACCACTGAAGGCGGGCTGATAAAAAGTGGTGTTGATAGTCAATTAGACCGTTATCGGGATGCAATGAATAACGGCAAAAAATGGCTGACAGAAATGGAGCAGGAAGAAAGAGCGAAAACGGGTATTGATAACCTTAAAGTAGGTTATAACAAGGTTTTTGGCTACTATATTCAAGTAACCAATTCAAATAAGAATAAAGTGCCCCTTGACCGGTACCAGCGTAAGCAAACTTTAACTAATGCAGAACGATATATTACCCCAGAACTTAAAGAACATGAAAATCTTATTTTGGAAGCACAAACTAAGTCAACAGATTTGGAATATGAATTGTTTGTGAAATTGCGTGACGAGGTTAAAAAATATATTCCTGCTTTACAAAAATTGGGTGGGCAGATTGCTGCACTTGATGTTTTTTGTTCTTTTGCACAAGTGGCTGAAGAAAATAATTATTGCAGACCAGGATTTCATACTGATAACCAGGATGTGAAAGTGGTCGCAGGCCGTCACCCGGTTGTTGAACAAGTAATGAAGGATGGATCATATATTCCAAACGATGTCAAACTGACGGAAGACACTGACATTTTTCTAATTACTGGACCTAACATGTCGGGTAAGAGTACATATATGCGGCAAATGGCACTTATTGCCGTTATGGCGCAAATTGGGTCTTTTGTGCCCGCCGATAGTGCAGATTTGCCTATTTTTGATCAAATATTTACCCGTATAGGTGCAGCTGATGATTTGATCTCAGGTCAAAGCACGTTTATGGTCGAAATGACTGAAGCAAATGATGCCTTACAGCACGCTACTAAGCGTAGTCTGGTTTTATTTGATGAAATTGGACGTGGAACTGCAACTTATGATGGCATGGCTCTAGCTGGTGCAATTGTCCAGTATCTCCATGATGAAGTTGGTGCTAAAGTACTATTTGCCACTCACTTCCATGAATTAACCGCGATGGAGCATACCTTATCACATCTAAAGAATATCCATGTAGGTGCAACTGAAGAAAATGGCAAATTGATTTTCTTGCATAAAATTCTACCTGGACCAGCTGATCAAAGTTATGGTATTCATGTAGCCCAACTAGCTGGTTTACCTAAAAAAGTGTTGCGCAAGGCAACTAAATTGCTTAAGAGACTTGAAGCACAAGGCAGTAGTTTAGGTCCTGCTTCTACTCAGTTAGATTTATTCAGTAATGAGCCTGAAGAATCGTCGGCAAGCGAATCTGAATTAGAAGCTGAAAATGAATTAACTGCTAAAGAGAAGGATATTCTAGATGAAATTTCCAATCTTTATCTAGCAGACCAAACGCCACTGCAAGTGATGCAATTAGTTGAAAATTGGCAAGAAGATTTAAAGGATGAAAACTAGTCATGGCACAAATACATGAGCTATCAGTTAATCTGGCCAATCAGATTGCTGCTGGAGAAGTAATCGAAAGGCCAGCAAGCGTAGTCAAAGAATTGGTCGAAAATGCAATTGATGCGGGCAGTGATAGAATCAGAATAGATTTTATTGATGCCGGTTTAAAACAGATCGTAGTTCAAGATAACGGATCTGGTATTCCCAGTGATCAAATTGACCTAGCTTTTACTAGGCACGCGACCAGTAAGATTAAAAATGAACACGATTTATTTAACGTCAGTACCTTGGGATTTCGGGGAGAAGCTTTGGCGTCAATTGCTGCTGTCAGCCATGTTGAAATTTTAACCAACGCAACCGGCAAAGTTGGCACGCGTGCCCAATTTTCAGCGGGGATTAAAAAAGGGCAAGAGGAAGCCGCAGCAGTACAGGGTACACAAATAACAGTCAAAGATTTATTCTATAACACGCCTGCACGGTTAAAATATTTACGTAGTCCGCGCACTGAAATTATGAAAATTGTTGATATAGTAAACCGCATAGCTTTAGGTTATCCAGATATTGCCTTTACCTTGATGAATGAAGGAAAGTTGTTACTTAGAACCGCTGGTAACAATAATTTACGCCAGACGGTTTCCAGCGTTTATGGCCGCAAAGTTGCCGAAGAAATGCTGGAATTTAAAAGCAGTGATAATGATTTTGAAGTTAGTGGATTAATTTCCAAGCCTGAATTGACTAGAGCAACCCGTAATTTTATATCTATTTTGTTAAATGGGCGTTATATTAAAAATTTTAGATTATCTAGTGCAGTGATGGATGGCTATGGCAATAAACTTTCTGATAAACATTATCCCTTTGCCGTTGTGAGAATTAAGACGGATCCGCTTTTAGTAGATGTGAATGTTCACCCGACAAAACGAGAAGTCCGTCTTTCCAAAGAAACTGAATTAAGTCGTTTAATCAATAATGCAATCAGTACAGCGCTTTTAATTAACGAAAATGAAGCTGATGCTGTCAATAATTTGACCGCCTCTAAAACAGAGACTTTGGTTGATCAACTCAAATTTAATTTAAATAAGAATGTAGTAGAAACTAAGAGAACCCCTGAAGTCGATGAGATTCGGGAAAATGAGCCGGATAAGATTAAGAACATCAAGCACGCGCGCTATGTAGATCTAAACATTCCACGAGATGATGATCGTTACTTAATTACTTCTACTTGGACTGACAATGTTAAAAAGCAGTGTCAATTAACACCTTTTAGTAGTAATAATTCGACTGCCGCCGTTATTTCAGCTGGCGATGAACTTTTAGCAAGTACATTGCCGGAATTAACCTTTGTTGGTCAGACAGCTACATATATTATTGCGGCAAATGCTGGTGATTTGTACTTAGTTGATCAAGTGACAGCGAGAAGATTACTCGCTTTTAAAAAAATCATGCGTGATCTGGCCAGCCCCCAAATTAATCAACAGGGATTATTAACTCCCTTAATTTTAGAATTTGGGAATCTGGATTATTTACAAATAAAAAACAAGATGGCAGATATTCAAAAAATTGGTATCTACTTGGAAGAATTTGGGCAAGATACCTTTATTTTACGGTCTTATCCTACTTGGCTTGGTCGAGATGTTGAACAGTCTGTGCGCCGCATTTTAGATTCTTTTATTAATGTTGATCAGGGCAGTAATGCTAGTTTGATTAAAAGAATTGCAGCGCAAGAGGCACAGAAAAAAATAGCTGGTCGCCAAAAATTAACAACTGCTGACTGCGGCGAAATTTTAACCAGTTTAAGAGAAATTAGTGATCCGTATCATGATGCTCAAGGAAACTTGGTAATTGTGCGTTTGAAACAGAATGATATACGTAAAATGTTTAAAAGGAATGAATAGTTAATGTACGAGTATTTAGATGGCACGATTGCCTTTATTAGACCAAATTACATCGTGGTTGATGTAACAGGTATTGGTTATAAAGTATTTAGTCCTACGCCTTTTGCTTATGAAGAAGGACAAAAAGCACGTGTATTTATTGAACAAATTGTGCGGGATACAGGGATTACTCTTTATGGCTTTCAATCGGCAGATGATAAAGAATTATTTTTAAAATTGTTGAGCGTGAGTGGGATTGGTCCCAAATCTGCCTTGGCAATTATGGCGGCCGAAAATAGTAATTCACTCGCCGAAGCAATTGAAAAGGGCGAGGTTAAGTATTTAACTCATTTTCCGGGTGTAGGCAAAAAAACTGCCTCTCAAATCGTCTTGGATTTAAAAGGTAAGTTGGGAGATTTTGTTAAAAAGGCTAATTCAACTGTTTTGCCAGAAGTATCACCGGAATTAAACGATGCTTTATTGGCTTTACTGGCGTTAGGTTATACTAAAAAAGAAGTTGACCGTATTACACCGGCTTTAGTTAAAGAAGATAAAACCACTGCGGATCAATATATTAAAAAAGGTTTGGCTCTACTGTTGAAGAAGTAAATTTTGTTATATTATAATTAAGGTTTTAAAGGGAAGTGAGATTGGTGGCAGAAGATAAAAACGCAATAGTTTCTGGAAAAGTTCAGGGCTCAGAAGATGAGCAGGCTGATTTTTCTTTGCGTCCGCAGACTTTAACTGAATACTTGGGCCAAAAACGAGTGAAACAAGAGATGGCGGTATATATTAAGGCGGCAAAGAAAAGAGACGAAGCTCTTGACCATGTCTTGTTATATGGGCCCCCCGGTTTAGGTAAGACTACTTTAGCTTTTGTTATTGCTAATGAACTGGGTGTAAATTTAAAAAGTACTAGCGGCCCCGCTATTGAAAAGGCTGGTGACTTAGTAGCCTTACTAACTGATCTTGATCCCGGTGACATTTTATTTATTGATGAAATTCATCGGCTAGCCAAACCCATCGAAGAAGTGCTCTATTCTGCTATGGAAGACTACTATGTTGATATTGTGATCGGTGAAGGACAAACTACCCATGCCGTCCACGTACCGCTGCCACCGTTTACTTTAGTTGGCGCTACTACTTTAGCCGGCCAGTTGTCAGCACCATTAAGAGGACGCTTTGGGATTGTTGAGCATTTACAATATTACACTGTTGCAGAACTGGAAAAGATTATTTCCCGCTCCAGCAAAGTTTTTAATATTGAAATTGAGCAAAAGGCAGCACATGAATTAGCCAGAAGATCACGTGGTACTCCCAGAGTAGCAAACCGTTTATTAAGAAGGGTCAGAGACTTTGCCCAAGTTAAAGGTGAAAAGGTTATTTCGTTTGCTACTACTGCTGATTCTTTGAAGCAATTACAAGTTGACGATGAAGGCCTAAATCAAACGGATCGTAAAATTTTACGCGTGATTATTGAAAATTATCATGGTGGTCCCGTGGGCATCAGAACTTTAGCAGCTAATGCAGGTGAAGATGTAGAAACCATTCAGTCTCTTTACGAACCTTATTTAATGCAAAACGGGTTTTTGTTAATGACACCTAGGGGTAGAATGGCGACAGAGAAGGCCTACATTCATCTGGGATTGCCTTTGCCAGACAAATAATGCAATTATGCGTTATTTTTTGTATAATGAATAATTAGGAATTAAAATTAATTGAGGAGTGTAAAAGTGAATACATTATTTTTAGCTAATGCTAATGCTGGTGGCGGAAATTTGATGATGATAGTATTTATAGTTGCTATCTTTGCCGTAACATATTTCTTCATGATTAAGCCACAAAAAAAGCAGCAACAAAAGAAAATGGAAATGATGAACCAATTAAAAAAGGGTGACAATGTGGTCTTAATTGATGGCTTGCACGGTAAAATTGATTCTGTTAATACAAAAGACAAAACAGTAGTGGTTGATGCTGACGGAATTTATTTGACGTTCAGCAGGATGGCTATTCAGCAAATTTTGCCAAGTAGCCCAGCTTCAGCCGAAACTAATTCCGCAACTCCAGCCGATACTAAAGCTGAAGATCAAGCAGAAAGTGAACCTGAAAAAGAACCAGATTCAGAGCAAAAGCCTGAATCTCCTGCAGACAAACCTACAGAAGAAAAACCAGCTAGTCAATCTTCAGATGCTGCTGATGATCAAGAAAAATAACAAAGAATTGTGTCCTTAAAGGGGCACTTTTTTATTGGCTTATTTTGTTAATAAGCGTTTATTATTGCGCAAAGTATCAGTTTTTTAAAAAAATAGTATAAAATGATACTAGCACATATAGGTATCAGAAAGGATTTTCTCATGAAAAATATTCCAGTTATTATGATTATCTTTGGTGGTAGTGGAGATTTAGCACATAGAAAACTTTATCCTGCGTTATTTAATTTGTATGAGCAAGGTTTAATTCACGATAATTTTGCGGTAATTGCTACTGCACGCAGGCCCTGGTCGCACGAATATTTGCGAGGACAAGTGAGTGATGCGGTTCACGAAACTCACAGTGAAGTTAATGAAAACAATTTAGCTGAGTTTGCCAGTCATTTTTACTATCAATCTCATGATGTGACAAATGTAGAACATTATGAAACTTTGAAAAATTTAGCTCAGGAACTGGACGATCGCTATAGTTCACAAGGTAATCGAATCTTTTATATGGCAATGGCTCCTAGATTTTTTGGTACAATTGCCGAACATATTAACGACCAACACCTAACCAGCTCCGGCTTTAACCGAATTGTTGTTGAAAAACCTTTTGGTCGTGATCTTACAAGCGCAGAAGAATTAAATAAGCAAATAACAGCATCATTTGCTGAGGATGATATTTTTAGAATTGATCATTATTTGGGTAAAGAAATGGTGCAAAATATCTTGCCGTTACGCTTGACCAATCCATTGATTAAGAATATTTGGAATAACGAAAATATTAAAAACGTCCAAGTCACTCTAGCTGAAAGGCTGGGTGTTGAAGCTCGTGGGGGTTACTATGAGACTTCAGGGGCTTTGCGTGACATGGTTCAGAATCATATTTTTCAAATAATTACATTACTAGCTATGCCAGAACCCAAAGATTTGACTTCAAGAAGTATTCATGAAGCAAAGCAGGAACTATTAAGCAGCTTGGTAATACCTTCTGAAAAAGAAATTGCCGCTCATTTTGTCAGGGGCCAATACTTAGGTAGTGATGTTACTTTTGGCTATCGCCAAGAACCAAATGTAGCAGAAGACTCACAAACAGAAACTTTTGTCGCTGGAGAAGTAAAGTTTAAAAAGGGTCCATTAGCAGGAACACCAATCTACTTTAGAACTGGTAAAGAAATGAGGGAGAAGAAAAATAGAATTGACATTGTGTTAAAGCATAAATCTAATCAATATGGCAGAGCTCATTCTAATAACATTACAATTATTATTGACCCGCAGATGCAAATTTTTATCACTATTAATGGTAAAAAAATCAATGAAAGTGGCATTAGACGGGAAAATCTGAGCTATCTTTTTTCGCAAGAAGAACAAAATCAGGTACCGGATGGCTATGAGCGTTTGTTACATGATGTCTTTATCAATGATTCCACCAATTTCACCCACTGGAGTGAACTAAAGAATTACTGGCACTTTATTGACCAGATTGAAGAAGCGTGGCAAAAGGAAAATGAACAAGGTCATGAGCCTGAGCAATATTTGCCATATAGGATGGGACCTAAAGCAGCAAATAAAATTTTTGAAACACCGACTGAGCGCTGGATTTATGACTAATTTTGATGATGGCCTGCTACCACAAAATGACACGCACAGAAAGATCATTCACCTTGATATGGATGCTTTTTATGCTTCTGTTGAAACTCGCGATCATCCTGAACTCAAAAATAAGGCACTAGTAATTGGGCAAGATCCGCGTGACTATCACGGTCATGGCGTTGTGGCAACAGCAAACTATATTGCGCGTCAATATGGTGTCCATTCAGCAATGCCGTCAATTAAGGCACTTAGACTGATACCCAAAAACAAGTTGGTCTTCATGAGTCCCGACTTTACCAAATACCATAAGGTTTCAACGGAAATACACCAGTTAATGCACGAAATTACAGATAAGGTGCAATCTATCGCGCTTGATGAAGCATATTTAGATGTCACTGAAAATAAGCAGGGTCTTTCTTCCGCGCTTCAAATCGCAATTAATTTACAAACCAAGATTAAACAAGAGGTAGGCTTGAACTGTTCTTTCGGTGTAACTTACAATAAATTTCTCGCAAAGATGGGTTCTGAATACTCCAAACCTTTTGGTCGCACCATTATTTTGCCTGACGAAGCGCAAGAATTTTTGGCTAGGCAAAAAATTGCCCGTTTTCATGGTATTGGTCCCAAGACGCAAGCCAAATTAGCAGAGATGGGTATCTATACAGGACGCGGCTTGCAAAAAATACATGTTCGTGATTTAATTAAACATTTCAACCGTATGGGCTATTTGATGGCTGAACATGCAAACGGTATCGACTTGTCACGGGTAATACCAGACGATGAGCGCAACCGTAAATCAATTGGCATTGAACGTTCTTATGAACCCAGTGTCTATAATGAGCAGACTGCACTTACTAATTTGCGCAATTATGTTAATGATTTAGCGGATAAACTAAGCGAGCGCAATTTTTATGCTAATACGATTGTTTTAAAAATTAGAAATAGTGAGTTTAAAACTCTTACTAAAAGACGTAAACTTGAACACGCTACGAATAATCCTTTGGAAATTTATGATGCTGCTAAAGATTTGTTTGACCCAATATCAAGCTCCTTTTTAAACGACGGTATTAGGCTTCTAGGAGTAACGGCTACCGATTTTTCTGAAGCAGATTATGAAAATATGGATTTAAATCTATTTACTAAATGAGCTATTTTATTGTTAAACTAAATATTATATTTGCTAAATAAAGGAGTATAGATATGAGCACTTTTGACCAAATTTATCAAAAAATCACACAATATGACACCATCATTCTACACAGACATACTAGCCCTGATCCAGATGCTTTGGGCTCACAGGCGGGACTGGCTCGTTCTTTAAAATTGCAGTTTCCGACTAAGCGAATTTTATGTGCCGGTGAAAATGATGAAGGCGATCTTGATTGGATTAATAAAATGGACCAGGTCACTGCTGAGGATTATCAAGGCGCCCTTGTGATTACCACTGATACCGGGAATACAGCTAGAATTTCAAATAAAATGTATAGTAAGGGTGCTTTTTTGATTAAAATTGATCATCACCCGGATGTTGAACCGTATGCGGATATGAGTTATGTTGACGATCAAGCGCCTGCCGCCTCACAAATTATTGCCGATTTTATTATTAGTGAAAAAATGCCGTTAACAAAAGAAGTAGCCTACCCGCTTTATGCCGGCATAGTTGGTGATACCGGTAGGTTTATGTACCCGGAAACATCAGAGCATACTTTTAAAATTGCAGCTAAATTGGCAGCTACTGGTATCAATATCAATGAAATTGCACGTAATATTAGTGATGTTACTTTTGAACAGGCAAAATTGCAGGCAATCGTTTTGGATTATATGAAAGTTGATCCTAGCGGTGCTGCTTATGCAGTTCTAACACAAAAAACTTTGCATGAATTAGGGGTTGACTCTGATCAGGCTTCCTGCACAGTTTCTACTCCAGGGCGGATAAAAGACATTATCGCCTGGAACGTATTTGTAGAAAAGCCTGATGGTACTTTTAGAGTCCACTACAGGTCAAAAGGTCCCGTAATTAATGAACTGGCTGCTAAACATGATGGCGGCGGGCATGCTTTAGCAAGTGGTGCTAATGCTAAAGACATGGCTGAAGTTAAGCAAATTTTTGCCGAATTAGTTCAAGTAACCAAGGAATACCAAGAGGAACATGAATAATATTTTTGAAAACGAACAGTTAAATCCAGCAATTAGGCAAGGCTTAAAAAAGATCAATTTTGTTAAACCGACAGAAGTTCAGGAAAAAGTAATTCCCGTATTATTGGCACACAGAAATGTGGTGGTACAGGCAGTCACTGGATCTGGTAAAACTCACGCTTTTTTGCTTCCGGTAATGAACGAAATTGACACAAACTTGCAATATCCTCAGGCAATTCTAACAACACCTAGCCGTGAACTTGCGCAGCAATTGTATCAAGTGACCAGGCAGTTGCGGGATGCAGCAGGATTGAATATTTCTGTTGCGCATTTAGCTGGCGGAACTGACCGTGAAAGGCAGATAGAAAAAATTAACCGCCGCAAACCTCAACTCATTATTGCTACTCCAGGACGTCTGCATGATTTTGTCGAAAAAAAGGTTTTACCGTTAGATTATGTTAAAAATTTTGTCATTGATGAAGCTGATATGACGCTGGACATGGGATTTTTAAGCGACATTGATTTTATCGCTCAGCGTCTAATGCGGGATTGTGTCCTAGCAGCTTTTTCTGCCACTATTCCAGTGAAACTTGCTAATTTTTTACGCAAATATATGGCTAAACCGGAGACAATTATCATTGATAACCCTGCTGTTATTTCTCCCACTGTCAAAAACGATTTAATTGATATTGGCGCTAAAAAACGCGAGAAAGTACTTTACCAAGTTTTAACTCTCGGTCAGCCATATTTAGCATTGATTTTTGCTAATACGAAACAAACAGTAGACGAATTGGCTGCTTTTCTGACTAATCAAGGGCTTAAAATAGCTAAAATACACGGCGGGATAACTGAACGTGAACGGAAAAGGACTTTGCGCGAGGTTGAAGCGGGGCAATATCAATACGTTGTGGCAACTGATCTCGCAGCTCGCGGTTTAGATATTAAGGGCGTTAGTTTGGTTGTCAATTATGAAATTCCACGTGAACTAGAATTTGTCGTCCATCGTATTGGCAGGACTGGTCGGAATGGGATGAGTGGTCACGCAATTACTTTAATTCGCGATGAAGAAATGGATCGCATTCTGAAATTGGAACGAATGGGTATTCAATTTGATTTTGTTGAAGTTAAAAATGGTGCTCTGGTAGCACGAAAGCACTACCATAGTCGTAACTCTAGGCAATCAGCTGCCCACAGTTTAGATAATAAAATGAGGGGCATGGTTAATAAAGCGAAAAAGAAGCGCAAACCTGGTTATAAGAAAAAGATTAAACGTGCTATTCAGCAAGATAAAGCCCAGAAAAATAAAATTGAACAGCGCAATAAGATTCGCAAGGCAAAAAGGCAAAGAAAAAGACGTCGTGAAGATCAATCTTAATAAAAAAGACTAAATAAAAAATTAGTTGCACTTTTAAAACTAATAAATCAGTGTTTATTAATCTGGTTTATTAGTTTTTTGATTGCTTTTTTATAAAACGACTTTATTTGCAGAATTCAGAAACTTTTAAAAATTAAATCATTTTTTTACCAGAAACTATTGCGTGTAACCGTCATCATTGATATATTTATAATACCATAAGTAGAAGTGAGGAAGGATATGAGACTAACAAAAGCTGAAGAAGTATTGGTGACGGGATTGTCGAAGTACAGTGTAAACAAATACACTGTAACAAACTTCTGTAAAGAACTAAAAATTAATCGTGTAGCTTTCTACAAAAAATACCGCAATATTTGTGATTTGTTTACTTCGGTTTTAGCTATACAAACTAGAAGGACCCTGCGCGTTATTGGTAGTGAAAATATGGATCGCATGTTTTATAGAATGCTGGCTAAAATCCAGGAGAACAAGATTTTTTACGCCAATTTAAATCGTATTGCACAAGATCCAGCAGAATTTTGTCGCGTCTTAAGTAAAGAATATGCCTATGCGATTGAAATGTATATGAGACCGCGGGGCGCATTTTCGGTTCGAAAAGTCGAAATGGTGGCAAACGGTGTTTATGCCATAATTTTTAATTGGGTACTAAATGAGTGTAAGGCTGATATCAGAGATATTTACCAGAGCGTTCATTTGCTGCTCTACCATATAGAAAAAAACGTAAAAAAGCAGTCGTAACTATATTTTTTGTAAGAATGTTAGAAATAACATTCTTTTTTTACAAAAAAGACTTGCAAAAGGGAGAAATAATTGCTAGTATTAATAACTGTCGTCGGGCAATGAGCCACAAGGCAAGAGGAGCCAAGGGGCGACAAAAAATCGAGCAAAACCAGTTGACAAAAACCAACAGGTTTAGTAAGATAATAAACGCTGTCAGGTAAGGCAGCGAAAGCAAGTCAGAAAAAAGTGCTTGACAAAAGCAGTTGAATCTGGCAAAATGAAAAAGCTGTTTTAAAGAAGACAGCAGGTAGTACCTTGAAAACTGAACAATGTTTTCGCAAAAATGTGC